>DATJHY010000204.1:0-10515 GCA_035493635.1 Gemmatimonadaceae bacterium
CATTGCCACTGCTTCGTCGAGCGCCGCGGGGTTCTCGACCCTGGCGCCGATCCTCCGCAGCCTGTTGAAGAACTCGAACGTCCGCGCTTCACTTCCGCCAAAGAGCTGCCGCACTCGCGCGCGAAGCGCTCCGTACTCGCCGTGGAGGATGGCGACCTTCACGACGTCCGAACCGAGTGTGCGCTCGAGCAGGTGATAGAACGCGATGTTCTTCTGGTATCCGCTGCGCTCGATCCCGCCACCCGGCCGGCCGCGCACGACGGCGTCGGTCACGCCTTCATCGAGGAACGCGCCGACGTACCGCCGGCCCCACTGGTTCACGTCGTGGCGAACGCTGTGCATCGCTTCGTGGATCGCCGTGTTGACGTCGGTGAGCGGCGAAACGTGCAGCTCGCCAGTGGACGGCTCGAAGTAGCCGCGCGGCGGATCGGAGTCGCGGTGCTTGCGCCGGTACGCGGCTTCGTACGCCTCCTGCGTCTCGTAGAAGTGGGCCTTCCCCTCGAAGTCCTTCACCGGCCGACGCAGGGCCTCGGCTGCAAGGTGCTGCAATTCGCGGTCGGTGAGGATGAGCGGCTTCTTTGGCGCTGCCGACGTTCCGCCATCGACGCTTGGCTGGACGGCTTCCAGTTCGACCGGTCGTGTTTCGTCGGTGGCGGGCCGTGGTGATCGCCTCGACCGTTTGGGGAGTGACTCGCCGCCATCGTGATGGAGCCCGGACACTGCCAGATGCGTCGCAACGGCAACGGCGGCCTGTTGAAGCGCGAGCTCCGGGGGCACGTCGTCCAACCTCGCGCTGACGTATGCATTGCCGGCGGACGCCATCGTGCCGGCGATCAGCCGACGCAGGTTTCCGCTTCCGACGAGCGATCCCGGGACGCTGAGCAGGGCGGCGTGCGTCCCGGCTTCGATCGCCTCCTTGAGAGTTTTCCCATGAGCGAGCTTGTCGGCGACGGTGATCGTTCCGTTCACGATCGCCTCGCTTCCCGCGCGCCGTGCAGCCTGGAACCCAAGACTGGTGCCTACTCCGACCGCCCGGCCGAGGGCAGCTCCCGCGCCACCCCCGGCGCCGGCGAGCAGTCCTTCGTAGAAGCCCTGGGCTGCCTGCGCCTTCGTCACCTTCCAGGCATCACTGAGCGAGTCACCCATCGCCAGCGACACGCCGAATCCCACGCCGCCTCGCACGGCAGCCGCCCCTCCGCCGACGAGCAATCCCGTACCGACAGCCGATCCGGCCGTGGTGACCACAGCGCCGGCGACGCCAGTCAGGCCAAGGCCTTCGACGCCCACCACGCCGCCGACATAGCCGGCGACCATCGGCGCCAGCGCGGCGGCCGCGAGGCCGACGGCAACGGCCGCCGCCACCGCGGCCGTGATCTCGAGCGTGGTGATGGCCCTCGCTTCGCCCTCCTCGTAGCCGTGCACGAAATCGTCGACGGCCTTTTTGATTTGCTCATAGAACGTCTCGATCTCGGGCAGGAGGGCCGCCGCCTCGACGAGGCGCCCCTCACCCACGAGTCGGCGCAGCGTCTTGAGGTCTTCCCAGATGCGCGGAAATCGCTGCAGGTTCTCGAGGACCGGATCGTGGATCGGGTCCCAGGCGTGCCCCTCGAAGATCTCCGCGACTCTGGCGCGAAGCCAATGATCCTCGTTTCTCCTTGCTCGCTCGTCGCGCCGTCTGAGCTGGGCGGCGGCGCCGTCGAAGATCTGCGTGGCGGCTTTGTCGAGCTGTGACGACAGCTCCGCGCGCAGACCGGCCGTTTGCTCGGCGGACAAGCCCAGGGCTTCGCCCTGGTAGTACAGCCAGAAGATGCGGTCGTCTTCGGGGTCCTTCCGAATGCTCTCGATCGTGCGCGCCAGTGAGAGCAGCGCCGCGGCGGCATCGCCATCGCTCTTCACCGCGAGTGCAGCGCGCACGCGAGCAGCGTGCCGCTCGGCTGCGACGCGCTGCTGGTCCGAATCGAGAAGCCACTCGAGATTCGCGCGCTCGAGGTTGAGTACGCGCCGGTCCTTACGCTCGAGATCGGGGAGCGTAAGCCATTGCATGATGAGGTCGTACTCAGCGCGCGCCTCGCGCGGGTTCGCGTACGCGACGCTTGCCTTCAGGGCGAGAACGCGCGGAAGGCGATCGGGATGCGGGACCTTGGCCTTTCCGCGGCCAGCGCTCCGCCGTCCGGCACGTTCCGCTTTGGCGATCTGCAGATTGAGCTCGCCCGCTCTTCGGTAGAGAGAAGCGAGCACTTTCTCGAGCCGGACGCCCTTGAAGGACGACGTTCTCTGGCGTGCCAGGTACTGCTCGATCTCGGGAATCGCGTCCTTGAGGGCACTCGCGCTCAGCGTTCTGACATCGATGTTCCCGCTGGCCAACTCGTCGAGCGTTGGGCCGTTCTTCTTATCGATCAAGTCCTGGAACTGTGTCGGAAGCGTCAACGACGCGGCCGTGGATGCGGACACGGCGGCATTGGCGCCCGAGTCGACCGCTCGTTGTACGACACTCGACGCCTGGCCAATGGCGTGCGCGCTCGAATCGAGCCGGGTCGCCGCCGACTGTTGCACGACGTGCGTGAGCTCGTGCGCGAGGAGGCGCCGGCCGCCTTCCGTATGAGGCGAGTAGCGACCGGCGCCGAACACGACGTTGGCGCCGACGGTGAACGCCTGCGCGTTCACCGAGCGCGCAAGTTCGTGAGCATGTGCGTCGTCGTGCACGCGGACGGCGCTGAAGTCGGCGGCGAATCGCGGTTCCATGTACGAGCGGACCGCGTCGGGTAAGGCGCTGCCGCGGCCGGAGAGCGAGTGGATCGCCTGTTCGGTGGCCCCATCCACTGCCGGCACGTCAGATACGGAGGCTTCGACGCGCTGCACGATCGGCGCGGCGCGCGACTCTATTCGCGCCTGCGGGTCGGGCATGCGCATCACCTGATCGGCGACGCGGTCGGCCTCTTGCTCGAAGACATCCCGCGGATCGCTGACCGATAACTTGGCCTGCAGTGCCCTGGCCCGCAGCAGCATGAGCAAGTTCTGATTGCCCAGCTGCTGCCCCAGACCAATGGGCTGGGGCGAGGCCCGTGACGGCGACGGGGCTTGCGCGCGATCGCTCGTCGACGGCGCAGTGGACGCCTTCGTCGCGTTCACTCTGTGCAACGCCTCACGCGGCTGGCGCCTCGTGCTCGATCGTGCCGCCCAACCGAGCGTTATCGGTTGTCAAAGGTCTCGACGTCGATGGACACGGAGTCCGACTTCGTGGGATCGGCGACCGATGTCCCGGTCACGGTGAACGTGCCCTGCGCCGTCGAGCCGAATGACGTGCTGGCCCCGGTGCTCGGCCCCACCACTCCGCCGACGGAGCTCGGGTCCACCCGCCAAGTCGCCCGGGAGTCGCTGGTCCCGGTAATGGTGGCCCGCACCGTGGTCGTCGTATTGGGCGCGATGATGGACCTGTCGGCGGTGACGTCGATGGTCACCGGCGGGACGTTGATGGTGCACGCCTGAGTCTTCGATTGATCCGCGTTGCTCCGCGCAACCACGTGATACTGGCCGGGCGAGAGCGGCGCCGTGTACGTGATGTTGTTCCCCGTGACCGCCGACAGGGTGCCGCCGGTGGGGCTGCCTTCGGAAATGCTCCATGACACACTGGTGTCGGTGGCATTACCGATCGTAGCGCTCAGGGCGAGCGATTCTCCGCGGAGGACGGTGCCGCTCGTTTGGTTGAGGTTGATGGTCACGGCTGGAACGGTGATGGTACACGTGGCGGATCTGGTCGCGTCCACGACACTCGTGGCCGTCACGTGATACTGCCCGGCTGGGAGCGGCGCCGTGTACGTGATGGTCGCGGCGGTGGTCGACGACAGACCGCCGCCGGTGGATCCTTCCTGGATTTTCCAGGTCACGCCTTTGTTGTCGGTGTTGATCACTGTCGCGGTGAGCGTGAGGTTCCCGCCGCGGAGCACGGTCGCGCTGGTCTGGTTGAGCGTCACGGTGAGGTCGGCGTTCACGGTGATCTCGACCGTTGCTGTTTTCGAGTTGTCGAGCGCGCTGGTCGCGGTGAGGTGATACTTCCCCGAGAGGCCGGGGGGCGAATACGTGACCGACGTGGCGGTGACGTTCGACAGGCTGCCGCCGGCGGCGCCTTCCTGGAGCCTCCATGTCACGTTGCCGTTGTTGGTGTTGTTGACCGTCGCCCTGAAATCCTGGGTGGCCTTGCTGATCACCGTCGCCGCCGCCGGTGACACAGCCACACTGATCGCGACGCTGGCATCGGGCCCCGCAGTCGGCCTGGATGCGAACCAACGAACCTTCACTACTTCGGTCCCGGTGCCGGACGCCAAGCGGGCCGCGAACACGCGAAAGCGCCCGGTCGTTCGATCGAGCACGCTGCGGAACATGATCGTGCGTACGTAGGTGAGATCAGCGCTCAATGCCGTTCCGGATTTCGGAACGTCCTCGAGCGAGAACTCGATGTTCAGCGGCCCCGGTCCGAACCCCGGGTCGATTTCGTCGCTGAAGATCTCGTTGCTGGCGAACGGCACTTGCTGAAAGGTGACCACGCCGCTCACGATCGCACTTTCCACTCGCGCGCGTGCGATCACTCCGGTGCCGGCGTTGATCTGCTTGACGAGCTGATTGGCTCCGCCTTGCGAATCGATCTGCACCGCCGTCGTCGCGTGCGGGTTGTCGGTCCGCGCCGAGTGCGTCTCGCCGATGGTGATCCGCTTGGCAACGTTGTCGGTGGCGACCGTAATCGGCGCGGTGGCTTGGAAGCTCAGCGGTTGAACTTCAGGCGCCAGCTTGTTCAGCGTCACGGCGCCGTCGGCCAGCTGTGCAGTGCCGATGACCTTTGGCGCGAGTCGCGCACTGGCCGGCGTGCGGACCGTGGTATCGATTGACCCGATCTGGGTCGCGCTGCTGAGGTGGATGCGCGCGAGCACGACGACCGACCCGTCTGACGGTGGCGCGGTCGTTCCGTCCTGCAGCGATGGGCGTTCGGTCGTGCGCGTGAACTGCCCCGCCCCCTGCACATCCTTGTCGGCCGGATCGTGGTCTTCGTGGTACGCGATCGTGAGGAACACATCCTGGCCGGCAGCGCCGGAGACGAGCGTGTACGTCGCCGCATCGAGCAGCACGATCTCCTGGCCATCCTTGTCCACGGCCGAGCCTGGGCCGACTCGAACCTGCCGGCCGCTGACCAGCGTGACCTCGAGTCCCTCGGCGACGCCGCTCGTGTGGAGCGCACGGTTGTGCCGGCGGCGCGACGTCAGGTGATAGACCTGCTCGTCGTCGAAATCCTTCTGCACCAGGAACTGCGAGGTGAAGTAATTGAGTCGCTTGATGTCGGCCATGAACGCGTCTCTTTCCTTATATAGGCGTGATCGTGCAAGTCGCAGTCTTTGTGGGATCTCGGTCCGGCTCGAGCGTGCTGACCTTCTTCTACGCGCTATCGGGCGCGGGTGGAGGACTATCGACTACCTCGAGATCGAGCTTGACCTCGGCAGATCCGGTCTTCGTGGGATCGAGATGACTCGTTGCGACGACGTGGTACGTCCCCGAGGCCGCCGGCGGCGTGTACGTCACCGACGTGGGCCCGACATTCGACAGCGTTCCTGCATTCGGCTCCGCCAGGCTCCAGCCAACGGCCACGTCGGCCGAGTTGACCGTCGCCGTAAAGACCTGCGGCGTGGTGGCGTGCAGCGTCACGCTACTCGGCGAGAGGGTCACGTTGATGTCGACGGTCGCATTCGGCCCGGGCGTGGCCCTGGTTGCGAACCATCGGACCTTCACCTGGCCCGGCGCGGACCCTGAGCCGCGAGTTGCAAAAATCCTGAAGCGGCCGGTGGCCTCGTCGGTCTCGCTGCGGAGTATGGTGTCGCGTCCAAAACCCTGATCAGCCGCGGTGGTGGATCCCACCGCGGGGACGTCGTCGATCGCGAACGACAGGTCGAGCGGCCCGGGCCCGACACCGGGATCGATGACGTCGCTGAAGATCTCGCTGTTGAATACGGGGACCTGCTCGAACGTGACGACGCCGGTCACAACGGCGCTCTCGATGCGCGGTCGGGCGATCACGCCCGCGCCGCCGTTGATCTGGGCGGCGATGCGATTCACTCCGCCCCGCGTGTCGATCTGCGCCGCCGACGTGGCGTGCGGATTGTCGGCGCGCGCAGCGTGCGTCTCGCCGATCGCGATCCGCCTGGCAACGCTGTCGGTGTCGACTTTGATGGCGTCGGCGCCCTGGATGACAAACGGCTGCACCTCGGCCGCCAACTTATTCAGTGTCACCGCGGGTTCGGCGAGTTCCCTCTCACCGACGGCACCACGCGCGATGATCGTGGTTGCAAAGGCGCGGACGCCGGTGTCGATCGAGGCATTCGATTCGATCACGCCACGGCCATTCAACCGGATTCGCGCCAGCACGATCACTGAGCCGTCTGCCGGCGGTACGACGAGCGTGTCCTGCAAGACCGGTCGCTCGGTGACGCGCGTGAATTGCCCCAGCCCCGTCTGGGTGTATTCGTCGGCCGGGTCGAGATCTTCGTGATACGACACCGTCAGATACACATCGTCGCCAACACCACCGGACACGAGCGTGTACGTTCGGGCGTTGACGAGCACGATCTCGTGCCCCTCCCGATCGATCGCCGAGCCGGCACCGACTTGAACCTGTGTTCCGCCCACCAGCGTCACATCCAGGCCCTCGGCGATACCAGCCGCGTGCATCGTTCGAAGGTGTCGCTGGCGGAAGCCAAGGTGATACGCCTGCTCGTCGTTCAGATCCTGGGCGACCAGGAACTGCGACGTGAAGTAGTTGGGTCGTTTGACATCGGTCATGAGAATTTCTGCATGCCTCTATCGGGAGTCGACATCAGTCACCGTCGCGCTTTCGCCGGCGGGGCTTGCGAGCGTCGCCGCCCTCGGCGGGGGTGTCGTGGGCGGCGCGTTTGCGCCTGGAGCTCTTCCTGGGCGTCTTGCTCGGCGCAGCCAACGTGGCCGGAGTGGCCAAGGTCAGGCTGGCGCTGCCGCTCGCGGCGTCGGTGTCGATCGTCCCGAGCAGCGTGTCGACGCCGACGTGCGACGTGACGCCGATCTGCATCGTCGGAAACGAGAGATCGAGCTGGTACGTCGTGTGCGCCGGCTTCTCGAGATCGATCAGCGCATGGGCGATTGCGATCTGCCGCTGCAGGATTTCGGGCGCGGCATTCTGCAGGCGCAGCGTGATGACGAAATGGTGCGGCGGGCCGGTGTCGTCTGGCTCGACGATGCTCGGCACGCCGGTCGTAAAGATCGACAGGAGATCCTGAAGGTTCTTTTTGGTGCCGCGGCGACGGTAGAGCGGAATGATGCGTGCGAGGAATGCCCGCTGCTGCGAGGTCTCCAAATCGGAGCGCAGCGTAAACGCGACCCACGACGACAACCACGGGAGGAAGTCCTCGCGAGCCTCCGCGGGATCGAAGACGGTGGCGAGGTCGCCAATCTGTTGCTCGAGACCGAGCAACACCTGCTCGAACGCCCACAGGTACCGTCCGAGAAAGAGATCCTCGCGGTAGATCGCCGGCAGGTATCCTGGCAGGCGTTGTGCGGCCTGCGCGGCGCCGGTACTCACGATCGGAGTCATTTCTTGCACGTGCTCGCTCAGACGGCCGGCGGCGGAAGCTCGACGACGATGTCGGCATCGACGTCGGTGACGTTTCCGGCGTTGTCCTTGGCGGGAGTGGGCAGGAAGTCCACCAGCTCGTCGGGATCGAGCGCGATACTCATCACGTCGCCCACGCCGTTGCGCAGTACGCGGTCGGCGAACTCGTTCGTCGTCGCGAGCTCGTCGAGCTGGACCGACTTGCTCGGGTCAGCGGGATCCGGCGCGACCGTACGACGCACGAAGTCGACGCCAGGCAGTGTGTCGAGCAGCCGATAGATCTCCGAGACGTACACGTTGCGTCCGAGCGGCCAGCCGGTTCCATCGCGGCCGACGATCGGGTCGAGAAATCGGGCGAGCGCGTCGACTGCTGGTTGCTTCACCTGATCGGCCTTCCAGTCGGGGAGGAGACGCAGCGTCGCGCGTACCCGAACCGGCACCTTTCGGGGCGTGACGACGTGCACACGAGTCGTCAGCAGACGGCGCGGTTCGAGAGCGGCCATGACGGTGGCTCTCGCCGCGCCGGCATCAGTCCCCGCCGACGTCACGATCACCACGCTCACATGCCCGGGTCTGGCCTGCAGCCGCTCGGTGCGGTCGGCGAGATCCAGATTGCGCTCGGGTACGCAGTGAGCGCGTGAAACCGCCGCCGCGTCCGCCGCGATCGCGAGCGCCGTGTAGTCCGCCGCGGTGACGGCGCGATCGGGTGTTCGCAGCCGCAGCACCGAGCGACGCACCTCGGCATCGAGCTCGGCGTGTGACGCAGGCGCGATCCAGTCGGGGCCGTTCAGCAGGCGCAGGAACTTCACGCGGTGCGCGTCGGTCACGTTGTTCAATCGGAACAACAGGACCTCGGTGAAATACGCGAAGAGTTCGACGATCGTGATGACCGGATCGGACGGATTGTGATTCGTCAGATCAGGGGCATCGGCGACCAGCAGGCCTCGCGCTTCCTCCACCAGGTCGGCGTAGCGCCGGTCGTCGAGATTCGGCAGCGTGATCGGCATGTGCTACTCCGCGCCCACGAAGGTGAGCGTTATACGATGCTCGCCGGAGTAGACGAGGAAGCGTCCGGTGTTCAATGCGCCCGGGACATCTTCGACTTGTGCGGCGCTCAATTGTCGAACGTGGTCGACGCCGCAAACGTCGGAGACGACGGCGTACAGGTCCGACAGGAAAGGCCTTCGCCCGAAATCCCAGCCGGCGGCCTGACGGCCGCCGGTCAGCGGATGCAGAAAGGTCCGTAGTGCTGCGCGCACCGCGTCCTCGACCTCGCGCGCTCCCTCGAGCGTGGCCAGCGCGATCTCCACGGCAACGTCGACTCGCACATAGAGCGGACCCACGACGGCGATTGAGGCCGTGGGCGTGGCGACCGTGCGAAGATGATCTTCGACCTGCGCCATGAGCCCCGCCGAGGGGAGCGGCTTGGCGTCGGACGATTGCGGCACGATGATCACGCTCACCGCGCCAGCCACCGCGGTGTTGCCGAGCGGATCGTCGCGCAGGCGACGCACGGGCACGGTCTTGGCCCGCGCGACCTCGGGCGACGTCGATCGAGCGAGATCTTCGTAGTCCTCGAGGGCGACCGCGCGGCCGCCGTGGCGCAACACTCGCGGGCCGCGCGTAACGAGCGACGCGTTGGACTCAGCGGCGACTCCTCCTTCCGCCGCCTCGACGTTCGTGACGCGGTCGATGTACGGGACGGTGTCGTGCAATTGCACGATGGTGCCCGCGGCGCGGTTTCCGGACGACCCGCCACCAGTCTGGTATCGCGCCATCCGGATGTTGCCGATCCCGCGCGGCGGGATGCGTCCTTGCACTCCGTCGCCGAATCGCACCTCGCCGGAGATGTGGTCGAGGACATAATGCCGGTCGCGGGGACCCGAGCCGTGAAAGTCCGCGACCTGGATCCACCGCACCCACACTTCGCTCGTCGTCCCCGCCGCTGGGGTGACCGCGCTCGTGCCCGATGCCGTCAGATCGGCGAGCTCCGTGGCTGACGGCGGTCCAGGCTCGCGAACCTCGAGTTGTGGACCGGCGAGCACGGGCCGTCGCGTAGTGCGGAAGGTCTCGCTCGCCGACGCGTCGCTGGATCCGAGTACTTCGTTCCGCGACGTGACCGTGTTTGTCGCGAACGTCGTATTGAGCAGGAACGTGCGCAGCTGCACCGATGGCGCATCGCCGGGCTCCAGCAACGTGCGCATCCAATAGGCGTTCACGCCGAATTGGGTGCTCGGCGCAAAATCTACCGGCCCCAGAAACTCGATCACGCCTGGACGCTGGAGCAGATTGGTGCCGTCGGTCGCGATGAGTCGCGCCCACGCATTGCCATTCCAGTACTCGAGGCCAAGTTCGCGCCGGTGCGCCGCAACGTCGCCGACTCGCGTCTCGAACGCGGCGGAGTGCACCACGGAATCCGACGACAGCCTGACGTTCAGGAATCCGCGATCGGCAGCATTCGGTGAAGGCAGTTGATCGGCGCGTGGAACGTTCACCGAGATCTGGATCTCCCTGGCGCTCGAAGGCGGCAGCTGCAAGTGCGATGCGTCGATCGAGCTCGCCCATGCTCCGCCCATGACCGTGAAGTCGCAGTCGACGACGTCAGTGGTGCTGTTGGTCAACGTGAATCGATGAACGACCGTGGCGCCCGCGGCAGCGGCTTGGACGCTGAACTCGGGTGAGAGCGGCACCACCGGTTCGCCGTAGGGCGGAAGCCGGACTCCGTGGTACACGCTGACCGGTCGGTTGGGGAAACTCTTGCGGGCGGGCGGAAGCGTGAACGCCGCGTACAACGCCGGTAGCTGCGACGGCAAGCCAACGAACGGCGAGGCCCGACGTGCGCTCAGAGCGCCCTGCAAACTCTCGAACTGAGCATTGTTGAAGGCGATGACCGC
>DATJHY010000205.1:0-5109 GCA_035493635.1 Gemmatimonadaceae bacterium
CGCCGTCGGATTGATGCCCTGCATGAAATCGACGTCGATGTTCAGGTTTCGATGATCCATTTTGTCGACGAGATGTTCTTCTACCACGTCGCGGAGTTTCTTGAGGTCCATCACGTAACCTGACTTCGCCTCGATGTCGCCCGTGACCGACACATCGAGACGATAGTTGTGTCCGTGCCAGTTGGCGTTGTTACACGGTCCGAAGAGCGACCGGTTCTCGGCATCGCTCAGCTCCGGATTGTGCAGACGATGGGCCGCGTTGAACGTAAGGCGGCGGGTAACGATGACTCGTGGCATGAATGTGAATGATGGGACGCGTCGAACGAACGCGGCGTGCCGACAGTGGGTTCCCATGGAACCGCTTGAGTCGACTGCGCCGCGCTTCTATGTTCCGCACATGAAACCGCCCCGCCCCCGCGAACGAGGCATTTCTGTTAATACGGACGGCGGCGGTTGAAAGTCAAGGTCGCTCTTGCGACTGCGGCGACCGTCAGCAGCGCAGCGTGGTCGGCAGCGTGGACCTTTCCGAGCATGCTGCTCAGCGCATTTCTCGTCGCGTGGGCGGCAGAGGCGGCGCAGTTTCTCATTGCGCAGGGTCTCGCGCTCGCCATCCTCGCGTGGATCCAAACCCTGCCCGAGTTGGCCGTCGAGGCCGTGATCGCGTGGCAGGCCGGGCACGATCCGGTGAGCTGCTTCGTGACGGCGCCGGCGGCCGGATGCAAATCGCATCTCGCGATCGCGAACTTCACCGGCGCGGTGCGGCTGCTCATCGGCGTGGGATGGCCGCTCATCTATTTCGTGTCTGCATTCGGCAGACGACGCCACGGCCGTGCGCTGGCGCCGATTCACTTGCACGACGAGCACTCGGTCGAGATCATCGCCACCGTGCCGCCGCTCGTCTATTTCGTCTGGATCTGGCACAAGGCGACACTCGACATCATCGACGCCGTGGTGCTCGTGGCCATGTACGTCGTGTACCTCGCCATCCTGTGGCGGTTTCCGCCCAAGGACGAGGAGTCGCTCGAGCAGGCGTCGGCGGTGTCGCGTTGGGCATACTCGCGGCCGGGGAAATGGCAGCCGATCACGATCGGGTCGCTGTTTCTGTTAGGCGGCGCGCTGATCTATCTCACCGCGCATCCGTTCCTCGACTCGATGCTCGCGGTGGCGACCACGTTCGGCGTGAGCGAGTTCGTGTTCGTCCAGTGGGTGGCGCCGTTCCTCAGCGAGTTTCCGGAAAAGGTGTCGGCGTTCCACTGGGCCAAGCGCGTGAAAACGGCGCCCATGGCGCTCATGAACATGGTGTCGAGCAACGTCAATCAATGGACGGTGCTCGCTGCCACGATACCGATCGTGTTCTCGGCGGCGCGCGGCGGACCGCATGCGCTGCCGCTCGATCCCACGCAGCGGATGGAGATTCTGCTCACGGTGGTGCAGAGCGTGGTCGCGGCGCTGCTCTTGTCGCGCATGCGGCTCCACTGGTGGGACGCAACCGGCTTGTTCGTGCTGTGGCTGGCGCAGTTCCTCATCGCGGAATGGCGCGAAGAGATAGCAGTGGTGTATGCACTGTGGGCGCTGGCGATGCTGGCGTCGTGGATCTGGAAGCGTCCCACGGCGCCGCGCATTTTCTGGGAGCTGATACGGGGGCGGCGTGCAGTAGGTGGCTCGACTCCGTAAGGCCCGAGGCGATGCGATCAACTCGCACTCAAAAAAAATCGAGCCCCGCCGGCAGGCAGGGCTCGAGAAGTTGGAACGAAGAGGATTTTTGAAGCCCCGTCGAATGTATGAGGTCCTCACCCTGCCTTTCGCCTTCCCCGCGCTGGGGCCTGACGTCAAACAAAGTTTATCGAACCCACCCGAGAGACTTGTTGGCTCAAAAATGTGAGCTCTTCGTCCCATTGCCGCTCACAATGTAGCGTTCACTTCGGAGCGAGTCAAATCAAATGACGACCGCTGGGAAGAAAGGATTCGTGTACATCGCGGCGTACCCCGTCGCGATCGCAATGCTCGTGTTCTGGGGCGTGATGACATTTGCATTTTCCGGACCCGGATGGGTCCATCTCTTCCTGTCGCTCGGTCTGTTCATTCTCATCTGGCGCATCGTGGCGGGCGGCACGTGGGATGCGTGGCAGCGCTACGTGTCCAAGCGGGACACCAAGGAGCGGCCCAAGCCGTAACAGTGACTGGCGCGGCGCGCGATCAGCGCGCGAGCCACACCAGCATCAGAACGCCCCACGCCAGCGTTAGGAGCGTGACGGGCACGCCGGCCTTGAGCACGTCGCCAAATCGCAGCGCCACCCCGCGCGCCGCGGCGCGCTCGGCGACGATGAGCGTGGCCATGGAGCCGAGCAGCGTCAGATTGCCGGCGAAGGTCGAGCTCATCGCCATCACCAGCCAGATGAACCGCGCGTTAGGCAGCTGCGGCACCACCGGGCGCCACAAAATCACCGCCGGGACGTTGGACACGAGGTTCGACAGCGCCGTCATCGCCGCGCTCGTGACCGCCGCGTCGTGCCACGGCGCGCCGTGCAGCGTCGATGCCGCCCGCGTCGTGAGGTCCACGAACACCGGCGCCGACTGCACACCGCGCATCACCACGAACAGCGCCGCGAAGAAGAGCAGCAGCGACCACTCGACTTTCGCGAAGGCCTCGGCGGGATCGCGCCGGCCGATCGCGATCATGAGCGCGCCGGCCGTGATCGCGACGACGGGCAGCGACAACCCGGCGAGCCACGCGGCGAGCGCACCGCTGAACAGGACCAGCGCACGCGCGACGAGTCCGCGATCCATCGGACGCCCGCCGGCCGCTGCGCTCGTCACAACGAACGGGCGCGCGAGCTCGCGGCGGAACATCAGCGCCAGGACGCCGTACACGATCGCGAGTCCGCCTAACGACGGCAGCGCGAGCAGCGCCGCGAAGTCGCGGTACGCGATGCCGCTCGAAATGCCGATCAACATGTTCTGCGGATTCCCGGTGATCGTCATCGCGCTGCCGACGTTGGCGGCGAACGCGATGCCCAACAGATACGGCAAGGGCCGCGCGCCCAACGGCTCCAGCGCCGGGAGAACGAGCGGTACGAACACGAGACACACCGTGTCGTTGAGAAAGATCGCGGACAGCAGGCCGCTCGCCACGATGATGCCGGCGAGCAATGCATGCGGCGAGCGGAATCGCCGCGCGATCCACACCGCCGCCCAGTCGAAGAATCCGCCGAGATCGAGGTAGCCCACCAGCAGCAAGACGCCCAGCAGGAACACGATGACGTCGATGTCGATTGCTGCATAGGCCTCGCGCGGCGGCAGTCCGCCCAACACCACCATGGCGACGGCGCCGAGCAGGGATGCCGCCGGTCGGTTCAAGCGCACGCCCGGGACTTGCTGTGCAGCAATGAGGACGTACGTCACCACGAAGATCGCGAGCCGAACGCTGGTCACGATTCGAGGGAGGTGGGCCGATGAAGGACGTTCCTATGGAAACGGCCGGCGGTCCAGCCACGCAGGCGACGCCGGAGCCCGCGGTCGCGAAAGCGACGGGCAAGGGCGTGGTGCTCGTCACGGGAGCCGCGGGTCTCGTGGGCTCGCACACGTGTCGCGAGCTCGCGAGCCACGGATGGACGGTGCGCGCGCTCGTACGCAGCCCAACCAAGGCCGACCGCCGGCTCGCGGGCGTTCCCGTCCAGGTCGTGTTGGGCGATCTGCGCAGCTCGGACACGGTGCGTGTGGCCGTTCGCGGCGTAGACGCCGTGGTGCATCTCGCCGCGATCGCCATCGAGAAACGCGACGAGTCGTACGAGGACGTGAACGCGGCCGCGACGATCGCGCTGCTCGACGCGGCACGTACCGCGGGCGTGCGGCGCTTCGTGCACATGTCGCAGAACGGGGCGTCGAGTGCGTCGCCGTTCCGGTTCCTGCGCAGCAAGGGCGCGGCGCAGGATGCGGTGGTGGCGAGCGACCTCGATTGGACGGTGCTGCGTCCGTCGGTGATCGTGGGACCCGAGGACGAATTCGTCACGGTGCTCGCCCGGTTGGTGCGCCTGTCGCCGGTCGTGTATCCGGTGCCTGGGGGCGGCACGGCGAAATTCCAACCGGTGTCGGTGGACGATGTGGCGCGCGTGATCGCACTCTCGCTCGAGCGCGCCGACAGCGTTAGGCAGACGTATCCGCTGGGCGGGCCGGCGGCGCTGACGCTCCGGCAGATGATCGAGCGCGTGCTGCTCGCGATGCACGCGCAGCGGGTCTTGATTCCGGTGCCGGTGGCGTTGCTTCACCCGGTGATCGCCGCCGCGCAGCGCGTGCTGCCGCATCCGCCGGTCACGACGAGCCTGCTCGAGCTGCTGGCGGTCGACAACACGGTGGGCGACATGCGCGTGTGGACCGCGTTCGGTCTGGTGCCGGCGCCGTTCGCGCCCGAAGAGCTCACGTACCTGCGGAACATCACAGCGCGCGAGGCGTGGCGCTCGCTGTGGTGACAGCGCGCG
Source organism: Gemmatimonadaceae bacterium (assembly GCA_035493635.1). GTDB lineage: Bacteria > Gemmatimonadota > Gemmatimonadetes > Gemmatimonadales > Gemmatimonadaceae > JAQBQB01. The sequence goes on from DATJHY010000205.1 coordinate 4,476, forward strand.
AGCAGCCGCCTAACGGGAGACACCTGATGGGATGCGGGCATCGGTGCCGGTAATGTACCGGCGGCGACGCGGCGCCGCGACACCCGCTGATGAACTTGCTGCCGTCCGACGGGCTGGCGCTGAAGAACGGCAGCGTGCTGCCCAGGCCCTGCACATTCCACTGAGTGGCCTTGCCGTTCTGTGGCGCCCATGTCGTGAGGAAGCCTGAGCCCGCGTGCAGGTCGGGTGGCACGGCGCAATCAGCCGCCTCTCGTACCTTCCAATTTGATGTGCACCACGGACTCGGTCGTGTCGACCTTGTAGTATGCCGACTCGGTGCCGACGAGCTTTCCGTCGCGCACGCGTACGACGCCGTGAATTGTGACCGTCGCCGCCTTGCGAGCCGTGCTGGCGTACGGTCCCGCATCCATGATGACGCTGTCGGCATCGATTCTTACGCGCAGTGCAATCGGCGTCGCGTGGGTCGGATACAGAATTGACCAGCCGGTGGTGTCGGCGGTCGCCGCCATCTCGTACGTCACGAGCGTCGAGTCGTTCGCTGCGTTCGTCGCCGTCATCTTCCAATTTCCGGCGAGATCGGCGGGCCGGAGCGGAGAGTGGCCGTTGTTCTGACAGGCGCCGAGGGCGAGCGCGG
>DATJHY010000206.1:0-51620 GCA_035493635.1 Gemmatimonadaceae bacterium
GCGATCTCTTCTTCGGTATTAAAGAAGTATGGTGAGAGCCGAATACCGCCCTCGCGAAGGGAGTGGGCGACGCCGGCCTCCTTGAGGCGCCGGCTCGTCCCAATCGGATCGGGAATCTTGAACGACACGATCGCTCCGTGACGAGCGGCTGCCGCCGGGGTGATGAGTGAGACGTCGTCGCGCGAACAGGCCCACGACACGATCATCTCCGCAAGCCGCAGGCTGTGGTCGGACACCGCGTCGGCCCCGAGCTCGTCGATCAGCTCGAGGCTCGCGTTCATCCCGGCAAAATCCTGATACGGCAGCGTGATGAACTCGAAACGCCGCGCATCCTCGCGCCAGGTGAGATCGTAGTTCGTGAGCCGGGAGAAGTCGTCGGAGCCGCGGACCGCCATCCAGCTCACGTCGTGCGGCTCGAGCCGCGACACGAGCTCCTTGCGCACGTACACGAATCCCGCGCCCCACGGGCCCAACATCCACTTCTGCGCGCCGCTGCTGAAGATGTCCACCGGCGTCTTGCGCAGGTCTACCGTTAGCGGCCCGAGCCCCTGAATCGCGTCGACGACGAAGTAGTCGCCGCGCTCGCGGCAGAGCGTTCCCAGCGCCGTCAGATCCGCCCGCGCTCCGGACGCCGATTGCACCCACGACACCGAGACGACGCGCACGCGCTCGTTCTCGAGCTCGTGCGCCAACCGATCGCGATCGAGCACGCCGTCCTCGCACTCGAGACGGCGGTACTCCACGCCGCGTCGTTCGGCGAGCTGCATCCATGGGTATACGTTCGCGGGGAACTCCAAGTCCGGCGTGAGCACCACGTCACCCGTGGCCAGCGGCAGCGCGAACGCGGCGAGGTTGATGCCGAATGTGGTGTTCGTCGCGAGCGCGATCTCACCCGTTTCCGCGCCCACGAGCCGCGCAATCCGCTCGCGACATCTGGCGAGCGTCCCAAACTGCGCGTCGTATCCAACGCGTTCCGGATTCGCTCTCATGCGGGCCCACTCGGCCGTGACTCGCACCGTCCGCTCCGGCATCGGACCCGTGGACGCGTTGTTGAGATAGATCGTTTCTCCAGCGGCCGCCCAGGGAAACTCCGCGCGCCTGAGCGCCTCGACGTCGAAGGTCACGGGCGTGCGATGTCGGGAAGTCCGGCGCCGCGTGGCACCGCCGCGCGGATTGCGCGGGGGTCGAGGGCGTCTCTCAGCGCGTCGCCAAGGAGGTTGAAGCCGAGCACCGCCGCGCCGATTGCCAATCCCGGAAAGACCGACGTCCACGGCGCATGGCGCAGCTGATACAGGTCGCGGCCGTCGGCGATCATCGAGCCCCAGCTCGGCGTTGGCGGCTGAACACCCAGGCCGAGAAAGGACAACGACGACTCGGCCATGATCGCGCCGGCGACGCCAAGTGTTGCCGCGATGACCACCGGGGCGACCACGCTCGGCAAAATGTGTCGAACGATGATTCTCGAATCGCGCGCGCCGAGCGCGCGCTCGGCCTGGACGAATTCCAGTTCTCGCACGACCAGCACCTGTCCTCGGACGAGTCGCGCCATGCCGGCCCAGCCGACGACGCCGATCGTCAGGAACACCACCGTCAACGACGGCTGCAGCGCCGCGACGAGGGCGATGAGCAGCAGCAGCGTCGGAAAGGCGAGGGTCACGTCAGCGAACCGCATCACGACCTCGTCCACCCATCGCCCGTAGTATCCCGCGATCAGGCCGAGAATCAGGCCAAGCGTGAGCGCGATGCCCTGCGAGACGAGCCCGACGGAGAGCGACACGCGCGCACCGTAGACGAGCCGGGCCCAGACGTCGCGCCCCTGTATGTCCGTTCCGAACCAGTGATGGGGCGACGGCGGCTCGAGCGAGTTGATGAGATCGATACCGAACGGGTCGTGCCGCGCAACGATCGGCGCGGCAAGCGCGAGCAGCGCGAGCAGCACGATCACGCCGCCGCCAAACCAGGCACGGCGATCGGTTCGCAGTCGCTCGGTCGCGCGGCTCACAGTGGATCTCCCAATTCGGGCGGCGTCCCCGGCCGCTGGTGTTTCCACCGCCGGTGATGCCAGAAGTACTGCTCGGGCGCGCGGCGCACCCAACGCTCGAGTGCGGCGGTGTAGTCGGCGACGATGCGATCGACGTCGGCCTCACGATCGCCGGTATCCCGCGCCTCGATGTGCTCGAAGCTCAGCTGGAACCGCCCGCTCGGGCGTCGCAGCGCGACACCGAATACGATCGGAGTGTCGAGGCGGAGGGCGAACACGGCGGGGCCTCGCGGCGTCTTGGCGTAGCGGCCGAAGAACGGCACCCAGGTGGACGCGAGCCCCACCGCGCCCTGGTCGACGAGAAATGCCACGGCGCGACCGCCGCGCAGCGATCGCGGCACGCGGCGCACGGCTTCCTCGTCGTGCACCACCGACATTCCGATGCGTTGGCGCGTTCGCGTGAGATACCCGTCGAAGAGGGGATTGGCCATGTGTCGCGCAACGGCGTCGATGGGCAAACCGCGCGCCGCGGCATACGCGCCTCCGAGCTCCCAATTCCCGAGGTGGCCCGTCACGATGATCAGGCCTCTGCCGCGCGACAAGAGCGCCTCGACGATGTTCCAGCCCTGCACGTCCTCGAAGAGGTCGATGATCTGGTCCGGACCGTAGGACGGGAGTATCGCCGTCTCGACGCTCGTCCGTCCGAGGTTCGCGTACGCCGCGCGCGCGATCCGCTCGATCTCGGCGGCGCTTCGATCCGGGAACGCCGCCGTGAGCTGACGCTCGACTACCGCGCGGCGGATGCCGAGCGGACGGTAGCCGAACTGTCCAATGCGCTCCCCGACCGACCCGGCGCGGCGAAAGCTGAGTCGCTCCATCGCGGCGACCGCGCTGCGCAGTGCCGCGTATTCCGCGCGATGGGCGAACGAAGGATGCATCACGCCGGCGGCGCTCATGCGGTCGGAACCTTGCGCGCGCCCAGTCGCTCGGCGGCGGCCGTTGTCGCGCGTTCGAATCCGTCGATCATCGCCGTTTCGGTGAAGTCGCGCTGGACACGCGTCCTGCCGGCCTGACCCATCGCGGTGCGCCGCTCCTCGCCGGCGAGAAATGCCGCGACGCTCGACGCGGTATGCGCCGGCTCGCCCGGCGAGAGCAGCAGGCCCGTGATTCCGTCGGCGACATAATGCTGGACGAGCGGCGAACGGTCGGCGATCACCGGCATGCGAAGCGACATGAAATCGAGGCATGCGAACGCCCCGGCGTCACCGTCGCCGACCGACCAGCCGACGTTGGCTGAGCGCATCACCGACAACGGATCGTCGACGTCGCCGAGGAACGTAACGATCGAATTCACGTTGAGCGCCGAGGCGTGCATGCGCAATTGCTCATCGAGCGAGTCCGGTCCGAAGACGACCGCGTGCAGATCCGGATGGCGCGGCGCGAGGAATGCCAGCGTGCGAAACAGCGTGGCGATCCGTGTACGTCCGGAGGACTCGTAGGCGCAGGCGATCAACACCCCTTCGTCGGGGACGCTCATCTCGCGACGAGGCGCCGGCACGACGTCGTCATAGCGCGACGCATCCACGCCGAGCGGGGCGACCGCGCTGGGGAGCGACCAACCCGCCGCGCCGGCGTCGTTCATCTCGCGTTCGGTGCAAAACACCAAGCCGGCATCGGTGAACCGCAACGAGAGCTTGGTGAGCCGCTGGACGTTGAGCCGCGCGAACGGCTGCACCCGTCGAAGAACCGCTGCCCGCTTGGCGAAGAGTCGTGTCGAGCTCACGATCATCTGATCGCGCTCTGTGGCGACGATCACCACTTGCGGAGTGCGCTGCTGCATGATCCGCTGCAGGTCCCACATACCCCCAGCGGCGGTGCCCGTCGGATCGATGAGCCCGACGTCGATGGCCGCGTGGGTCGCGAGCGCTTCGAGCTTGCTACCGGCGCAACAGGCGATCGTTACTTCGTGGCCCCGCGCCGTAAACCCGCGGGCGACGGCGAGCATCGCCCGGGCGCAGGACGACCATTTCGATTCGCCCACGTAGAACAGGACGCGCATGCTCACACGCCCGCGGGCACCCGGTCATCGCCGCCGAATTGCAGCGAGTGCAGCCGATGGTACGCGCCGCGCTCAGCGAGCAGCTCCGTGTGCGTGCCGCGTTCGACGATGCGGCCGTGATCGAGGACGAGGATCAGATCCGCGTGCACGATTGTCGAGAGCCGGTGGGCAATGACGAAGACGGTCCGTCCCGTCAGCAGGCGGTCGACCGCTTCCTGCACCAGCCGCTCCGACTCCGTGTCGAGGGCGGACGTGGCTTCGTCGAGAATCAGAATCGGCGGGTCGACGAGCAGCGCGCGCGCGATCGCGAGCCGCTGGCGCTGTCCGCCGGACAGACGCGTGCCACGCTCGCCAAGCAGCGTGTCGTAGCGCTGTGGGAGCGCCATGATGAAATCGTGCGCGTTCGCGGCGCGCGCCGCCCGCTCGATCTGTTCGATCGTGAATCGTTCGGCGGAGCCGTACGCGATGTTGTTTCGCACCGTGTCGTTGAACAGCACGGTGTCCTGGCTGACGATTCCGGTGAGCGCGCGCAGCGAATCGAGCTGGATCTCGCGGCTGTCCATGCCGTCCACGAGGATGCGGCCCGACGACGGCTCGTAGAAGCGGGGAATGAGATCCACGAGCGTGCTCTTGCCGGCGCCGCTCGCGCCGACCAGCGCGATGACCGATCCCTTGGGCGCGGTGAACGAGATGTCCTCGAGCACCGGCTCGATGTCGTAGGCAAAGCTCACGTCCTGGAACTCGATCTCCCGCTCGAACGACGCGATCTCGCGCGTGCCGCGATCGAGCTGGTCCTCCGTCGGCTCGTCGAGGACCTGGAACAGGCGCTCGGAGGCGGCGAGCGCCTGCTGCGCCGCGGTCGGCGCCTGCGACAGCTGCTTGAGCGGCGGAAGGAGCTGCATCACGAGCGTCATGAAGACGATCAACGATGCGGCGTCCATGCCACGGCCGCTCAGGACGTCGATTGCGCCGAGCCACAGAATCAGCACGGCGATCGACATGCCGATGACCTCGGTGAGCGGCTGCGACAGCGCCGAGACGCGGTTGATGCTCACCATCCCCTCGGAGTACAGGTGGCTCGCGTCGCCGAACCGCCGATCTTCGTACCGCTCGCCGCCAAAGGACTTCACGAGTCGAATGCCGCTCACGACCTCCTGGAGAACGCTCGTCGCCTCGCCAAAGTCGCTGCGACTCCGCCGGTAGCCCTGGCGGAGCAGTTTGAGGAGCGGCTGGAGCGCGAGTGTGAGCAGCGGCGCCACGACGAGCGAGAGCAGCGTGAGCTTGACGGACATCGCCAGGAGTACGGCGATGGTCGAGATGATGTTCGCCGCGTTCTGCACCGTGCGCGTCACGAGCTCGGTGATCAAGACCTTCGTCTGGTCCGTGTCGGACAGAATCTTGGAGATGATCTGGCCGACCTTGGTCTGCTGGAAGTAGCGCAAGGGCAGCCGCTGCATGTGCTGGAAGACCGCGTCGCGCAGGTCGCGAGTGACGTATTCCTGAAGCGACGCACCGAACTGTCCGGCCAGCCACACGAACACGTTCTTTACCGCGACGACGATCATGACGACGACGATCACCGCGCCGAGCGAGCGGCGCGGATTGGCCGGATCGAGGAAGATGCCGATGGTGCGCGACTGCAGATCGCTGATCCATCCGGCGGCGCGCGGCAGGAGACTGTTTTTTGTGAAAAGCGCGTTGAGGAACGGGATGAGCAGCGTGTACGAGAACGCGCCCAGCGCGGCCGCGAGGATGTTGCTCACGACGTTGCCGGCCATGCGCCACCAGTGCGGGCGCAGAAAGCGCAGCAATCGCCGGTACATGCGTTACCGCCGCGGGGTGAGGAGCGCCACCGGCAGGATGCACTCCTCCGGCGTTACGCCGCCGTGCAGAAACGAGCCGCGATACCGGCTTTGATACTCGCGGAGCTTGGTCGGGTAGACGAAGAACGAATCTCCCGTCGCAAGCAGCGTGTTGGCGCCGAGTCCCCGGCGAGGCAGCTTGAGGGAATCCTCATTCGTGAACAGCATCGCCTGCTCCGGATTCTCCGCCCGCAAATCCTCGCCGAACTTGTAGCGCAGGTTCTGGGTGGCGTCGCGCTTGGCGAACACGGTGGCGGGCGTGCGGCAGTGGATCGACCCGTGGTCGCTCGTCACCAGCACCTTCACCTGTCGCCGCGCGGCCTCCTGCAACACCGAGTACGCGGCCGATCGCCGGAACCACTGCTGGGTCAGCTGGCGCAGCGCGATCTCGTCGCGCGCCACCTCGTACAGGATGGCCGATTCCGATCGGCCGTGCGTGAGCAGATCGACGAAGTTGAAGACGAACGCGGAAATGCCCTCGGGCGCGATCACCCGCGCCAGCCGGCGCTCGATGTCGTCCCCTTCGGCCGCCGTGGAGACTTTCTCGTAGCGAACCGGAATCGAGAGCTTGAGCTCGTGGATGTGCGCCTCGAGCAGCTCGCGCTCGTGGGCGTTGAGCGTTTCGTCGTCGCGTTCGCCCCACCAGTCCGGAAAACGGGCGGCGATCTCGCCGGGGAAGAGTCCGCTGAACAGCGCGTTGCGCGAGTACGGCGTCGCCGTCGGCAGAATGCTGAAGTAGTGCGTCGTCTCCACGTCGAACAGCGGCGCGATGATCGGCTCCAGAATGCGCCATTGATCCAGACGCAGGCAGTCGATCACGATGAAGATCGCCTGCTTGTCGGTCTTGAGGATCGGGAGCAGAAACTCCGGGACGATGTCGATCGACAACGGCGGACGATCGCCCTGCAGGTCGCGCAGCCACGCAGGATAGGAAGTCTTCATGAACTGCGCGAACTCGCGGCGGAAATCCGGATAGAGTCCCTGCAACGACTCGTGCAATCCCATCTCGTTCGCGGCCACGAGCTCCAGGTCCCAGCTCGCCAGCTCGGCGTAGCGGTCGATCCACTGGCGCCAACCGAGGCCGCGGACGGGCTCGGTCTGCATGGCCCGAAAGCGATCGACGAAGCGGCGTGCGATCGCCTGTTGGCGGATCTTCGACCCCTCGAGCAGCCGCGTCACGGCGGCGTACACCTGCCGGGGCGTGATCGGCTTGACGAGGTAGCCCTCGAGCGCCGCGCCGATCGCCTCGGTCATCGTGGAGTCTTCCTCGCTCTTGGTGACCATGACGATCGCGATGTGCGGATCGGCCTCGCGAAGCTCGCGAAAGGCGTCCATGCCCCGTTTGCCCGGCATCTGTTCGTCGAGCAGAACGAGGTTGAACGGCCGGCGCCGCACCATCTCCACGGCGTCGTCGGCGTTCGTGGCGGTCTCGACTTCGAAACCCTTGTCCCGCAAGAACATGCGGTGGGGTTCCAGGAGCTCCGCCTCGTCGTCCACCCAGAGAACGGATTTCACCGGTTGCGGCATGGCGGAAAATATAGCGATCCGGGCGCCGCCGGACCCTTAATCGAATCGCACAGTGCTTTCGTCGCTCCGCGTTGCGTGACACATTGTCGCCGGTGCCGAATCCTCCCTACGCCGTCGAGCCCACGACTTTCCGATTCGCGGGGCTCGCTTTCCTCGCCGGACGCTCCGCCCTGGGCGGACAACGCGAAGTCGCGCTGGCGACTTATCTCGCCGCACGCCTCGCGCACGACACCCAGCCGGACCGCGGTATCTCTCGAGCGGCTCGGGCCGAACGAGCAGCGCACGCAAAGAACTGGCTTTCGACGCTCGTCCTGCCGCCAAACGTCCGCACGGCACTCGCGCGGCTCGTCGATGCATCGACCGGCGAGCCGGCGGACGCCGGGTCCGCCCTGGCCGACGTGATGCACGCCGTCGAGAGCTTTCTCGACGCCAAGGCACGCACCGAGCTGGAGCACCTTGCCGCCGCTCTCCAGCCGACGCCCGTTGCGATGGCCGAGCACCTCGCCGACGCCGGCTCCGCGGTTGCACCCCCCGCCCTCTCTGCCCCGACACAGCCCCCCGCCGCCCAACCAGCGACATGACGCGCAGCACAGACATCTCGCCGTTGTCCGTGCTGCTCGCGCGTGTGGACGCGGTGACCGATGGCGCGCCACCGGCGGGAACCATCACCAGTGGCTTCCCGAGCCTCGACAAGATGCTCGGCGGCGGCTTTCGCCGCGGGGATCTCGTCGTGATCGGAGGCGACACCGCGAGCGGCAAGTCCGCGCTCGCGCTGGCATTGGCGATCCGGGCGGCGGTCGCGGCGACCCGCGTCCTCTTCCTGAGCGGCGAAATGACCGTCGAGCGCGTGCTCGAGCGCGTCATCGCCATCGAGGCGCGCACGACGATCGATGACCTTCGCCTCGGGACGCTCGACGAAAAAGAGCGCGCAAAGGCCGGCGCGGTCGCGCTCGACCTGCGCGACCACCTTCCGGTCGTCGACCGCATTCCGGCTGGTGGGATCGGAGAGCTGGCCTCGCTGCTCGAGGGCGTGCGACCGGACCTTCTGATCGTCGATTCGCTGTCGTCCCTTGCGCCGCGCGATCTCGACCGCGATCAGGCGTGGGCACGCGCCGTCCGCGACCTCAAGGAGCTTGCACTCGACCGCAACATCGTCGTGCTCGCGACGGCCGAGCTGCCGAACCTGGCGCCGCGCGCCGATGCGCGCCCGACGCTCGAGGACTTCGGCGCGCTCGGCGCCGTGAGACGGCACGCGGACGTCGTGCTCGCACTCTACCGGCCCGAGATGTACGAGCAGGCGCGCGACATCGCCGGTGCAACGGAGCTCATCGTGAGGAAGAATCGCAATGGGCCGACAGGGTACGTTGATCTGTACTTCTACGCCCAGTGGTTGCGCTTCGAGGACATGCTCGACCCCGGCCGCTAAGAGTATATTTCTTCAGCTCAAAACCTTTGCCCGGTTCGTGTTATGGCAGGCCATAGTAAATGGAAGCAGATCAAGCACTACAAGGCGGCCGCTGACGCCAAGCGTGGTGCCCTGTTCACGAAGCTGATCCGCGAGATCACGATGGCCGCCAAGATCGGCGGTGGTGATCCGTCGGGGAATCCGCGGCTGCGCCTTGCCATCGATACAGCTCGTGCGAGCTCGATGCCCAAGGAGAACATCGAGCGTGCGATCAAAAAGGGCACGGGCGAACTCGAGGGCGTCGAGTACCATGAGGTGACCTACGAGGGCTTCGGCCCCGGCGGCGTAGCCCTGCTCATCGACGCCGTGACCGACAACCCCACGCGGACGGTCGCCGAAGTGCGCAGCAAGATGAGCCGCCTGGGCGGCAACCTCGGCTCGCCCAATTCCGTCGCCTGGATGTTCGAGAAGAAAGGCCAGATTTACGTCGAGGCGTCGACGATCGACGAGGACGCGCTCATGGAGGGCGCGCTGGACGCCGGCGCCGAGGACATCGTGCGCGAGGACGACCGGTTCCTCGTCAGCACCAGCCCAGCCGACTTCCACGCGGTTCAGGAGACGCTCAAGAAGAAGGGCGTTCACATCGCCGAAGCCGAGCTGGCGATGGTCCCCAAGAACACCGTACAGGTGGGCGGCAAGGACGGCGGCTCGCTCCTCAAGCTGCTCGAGACGCTCGAGGATCTCGACGACGTGCAGAAGGTGTGGGCGAACTTCGACATGGACGTCTCCGAGATGGCGAGGGCGGAGGGATGATCCGCGCCTCGCGGCCCGCGCGCCGCGGCGGGTCGTGATCGTCCTCGGAATCGATCCGGGAACGGCGAGCACCGGCTACGGTGTCGTGAAGGGAGACGGCCTCGGCGGGCTCGTCTCCCTTGTCGAATGCGGCGTGATTCGCACGCGCCCGCGCGATCCGCTGCCGGTGCGGCTCAACGAAATCTTCGAGGGCGTCGTCGAGCTGATCGCGCGCCACCGCCCCGACGCGCTCTCGGTGGAAGACGTGTTCTACGCCAAGAACGTGCGCACGACGGTCGTGCTCGGCCATGCGCGCGGCGTCGTGCTGCTCGCCGGCCAGCAAGCGGGGATCGAGATCCACGAGATTCCGCCAGCCGAAATCAAGAAAGCGGTCGTCGGCACCGGAGCAGCGACGAAGGAGCAAGTGCAGTTCATGCTCACTCGTTTGCTCAAGCTCAAGTCGGTGCCGCAGCCATCGGACGCGGCGGACGGCGTTGCCGCGGCGCTTGCGGCCCTGATGCATGCGCGCACGCCGACGATGGCCGACGTTCGCATCCGGAGCGCGCGACGTTGATCGCTCAGGTTTCCGGCACGCTGCTCGCCAAGGAACTTGACCGGGTCGAAGTGATGACGTCGGGCGGCGTCGCGTACGAGCTCGCGATCCCGCTCGGCGTGTACGAGAAGCTGCCGCGCGCCGGCGAAGCGGTCACGCTGCACACGTATCTGGTCGTGAAAGAAGATTCGTGGCAGCTGTTCGGATTCGCCACGCCGTTCGAGCGTCGAGTCTTTCAGCGCGTGCTCAACGCCAAGGGCGTGGGCCCCGCTCTGGCGCTGGGACTGTTGTCGACGCTCACCGCCGAGCGGCTCGTGCGCGCGTTGCGCGACCGGGACATCGCCACGCTGCAAAGTGTTCCGCGTGTGGGGCGCAAGAAAGCCGAGCAACTGGTGCTGGACCTCGCCGACAAGCTCGACGACCTTCAAGTTTCTCTGCCGGGCGGCGGCGTGCGTCCCGAAGGAGCGGGAGCCGAAGACGCCGTGCGAGCGCTCGTGTCGCTCGGCTACTCGACGTCGGACGCCGAGCGCGCCGTTCGACAGACGCTCGACGAGGGTGGACGGGGCCAGTCCGCGACGGAGCTCATTCGCGCAGCATTGAGCAAGATCCGAGGATAAAAACCGTGCTTGCAGCCAGACGAACCGGGACCTTCACCGAATCGGTGATCCGCGAGATGACGCGCATCGCCTCGATGCACAACGCGGTGAATCTCGCGCAGGGCTTTCCCGACTTCCCGATGCCCGACGCGATGAAGCAGGCCGCGTGCACGGCCATCAACGGCGACATCAATCAATACGCGGTCACGTGGGGCGCCCCGGTGCTGCGGCAGGCCATCGCCGAGAAGTATCGGCGTTGGTACGGCATGGAGGTGGATCCGGACCGCAACGTGACGGTGACGTGCGGCGCGACCGAAGCCATGGCGTCGGTCTTCATGGCACTCATGGACGCCGGCGACGAAGTGATCGTCCCCGAGCCGTTCTACGAGAACTACGGCCCCGACGCGATCCTCGCCGGCGCGAATCCCGTGTTCGTCCCGTTCGAGCGCCCGAACTGGACGCTCGATCCCGATCGGCTTCGCAGGACGTTCAACTCGCGCACGAAGGCGATCATCGTCAACACGCCTCACAATCCGACGGGACGCGTGCTGTCGCGCGACGAGATGTCGCTCATCGCCGAGCTGTGCATCGAGCACGACGCCTGGGCGATCACCGATGGTCCGTACGAGCACATGGTGTACTCGGGCCACCATCACGAGATCGCGACGTGGCCCGGGATGCGCGAGCGTACGATCACGATTTCATCGCTGTCCAAGACGTACAGCTGCACCGGCTGGCGCATTGGCTGGATCATCGCGCCGCCGGCACAAACCGATCCCATTCGGAAGGTCCACGACTTTTTGACCGTGGGCGCTCCGGCGCCGCTGCAAGCGGCCGCCGCGGTCGGGTTCGCGTTCGACGCCGAGTACTACAACCAGTTCGCCGCGCACTACAAGGACCGGCGCGACTTCTTGTGCGCGGTGCTCAAGGAGCAAGGGTTCGAGTTCGCGATGCCCGAGGGCGCGTACTTCGTGCTGGCCGATTTCAGCCCGCTCAGCGATTTCGACGACGTGACGTTCGCCAAGTGGATGACGCAGGAGATCGGCGTAGCCACGGTTCCCGGCTCGAGCTTCTACTCGCGGAAGGAAGACGGGCGGAACTTCGTGCGCTTCGCCTTCTGTAAGAAGCAGGAGACGCTCGAGAACGCGGCGGAACGGCTTTCCATGCTGCGAGCGAGAGTGTGATCACGCGGGACTTTTCGGCGTCTCTTCGGTATATTCAAGCACGCGCGAACGGCGCGGTGGCCGACCAATATCCGCCTGGCAGTGTGTAGCGATGTCCCGAGCCGAGATTACAACCCCCGAAGCCCTCATCGACGAGTCGGTCGTCGAGCTGTCGCTCAGACCGCAGCGGCTGGCCGAATTCATCGGCCAGCACAAGGTCAAGGAGAGCCTTCGGATCTACATCGATGCGGCGGTGTCGCGAGACGAGCCGCTCGATCACACGCTCTTCTTCGGCCCGCCGGGCCTGGGCAAGACGACCCTCGCCGAGCTGATCGCCCGCGAGCTGCGCGTCAACATTCGCACGAGCTCGGGTCCCGCGCTGGAGAAGCCCGGCGATCTCGTCGCCACGCTCACCAACCTGCGAAAGGGCGACATCCTGTTCATCGACGAGATACATCGCCTGCGGCCGATCATCGAGGAATTCCTCTATCCGGCGATGGAGGACTACAAGATCGACATCCGGCTGTCCGAAGGTCCCAAGGCACAGACGATCACGATGCCGATTGAGCCGTTCACGCTGATCGGCGCCACCACGCGGCTCGGCATGCTCACGCCGCCGATGCGGGCCCGTTTCGGAATCGAGCAGCGACTCAACTTCTATCCCGCCGAAGATCTCGAGTTGATCGTCCGCCGTACCGCGGACGTGATGAAGGTTCAGATCGACTCGGAGGGCGCCACCGAGATCGCGCGACGCTCGCGCGGGACGCCTCGTGTCGCCAACCGGCTGCTGCGACGCGTACGCGACTTCGCGCAAGTGAAGGCGAGCGGCGTCATCACCAAGCCGATCGCCGAGCAGGCGCTCGCGCTGCTCGACGTGGACACGTTCGGACTCGACGACATGGACGCCCGGATCATCAAGACGATCATCGAGAAATTCGAGGGCGGTCCGGTCGGATTGAACACGATCGGCGCGGCGATCGGTGAAGACGCGAACACGATCGAAGAGGTATACGAGCCATTCCTCGTGCAGCATGGATTCCTGCAGCGAACTCCGCGCGGTCGCGTCGCGACGGCGCAGGCATACCGTCACTTCGGGTTCACGCCGCAGACTCCGACCACGCAAGAATCGCTGTTCTGACCGGATCCAATCGCGCGAGCCAGCGCTGACCATCGTGCGCGGCGACCGCACTTCCGACTACGATTTCGAGCTCCCCCACGAGCTGATCGCGCAGCGGCCGCTCGAGCGCCGCGACGCGAGCCGGCTCATGATCGTGGAGCGCGCGACGCAGTCGATTCGCCACGGCAAGTTCACCGACCTCGTCGACCTGCTCTCACCACCCGACGTCCTCGTGGTGAATCGTTCGCGCGTGCTGCGCGCGCGGCTGCTCGGCACACGAGCCTCGGGCGCGCCGGCGGAGATTCTTGTTCTGCGCCCGCTGGGTGGCGGTCGATACGAGGCCATGGTCTCACCGGGAGGCAAGCTCAAGCCCGGTCGGATCGTAACGATCGCGCCGGACTTTTCCGCCGAAATCCTCGAGGTCACGGATCGCCGCACGAGGATCGTCCGACTCGAGAGTCTGCTGCCAATCGACCAGGCGATCGAGCGGTACGGCCATGTTCCATTGCCTCCCTACATCGAGCGTCCCGACGCGGTGGAGGACGCCGAGCGGTATCAGACGGTGTTCGCCCGCGAAGCCGGCTCGGTCGCCGCGCCCACCGCCGGCCTTCACTTCACGCCCGAGCTCCTCGAGGCGATCGAATCGCGCGGCATCGCGCGCGCCGAAGTCGTGCTGCACGTCGGCGCGGGAACGTTCAAGCCGGTAGAGGTCGAGGATCCCGCCGCGCACGTGATGCACGAGGAGTGGTACTCGATTTCAGCGGATACGGCACGAACGATCAACGATCGGCGCGCGTCCGGCGGGCGAAATTGGGCAGTCGGCACCACGAGCGTGCGCACGCTGGAGAGCGCGGCGACGGAGGAAGGCACCATTCGTTCGGGCGAGGCGGAGACGCGTATCTTCATCCGGCCGCCATGTCGGTTTCGAGCGGTGGATGCGATCGTCACCAACTTTCATCTGCCTCGATCTACGCTGATCATGCTCGTTGCGGCGTTCGCGGGATACGAGCTGACGATGCGGGCGTACGGGGAAGCGGTGTCAGAGGGGTACAGGTTCTATTCGTACGGGGACGCGATGGTGATCTTTTGATCGACGGGAGACCGCGGACGGCCCCGGGTGGCGTCGGTTCGGCGGACAGATGTCAAGACGGGCCCGACGACAGACGGCCGACATCCGACATCAGACGGCAGACTGTGACGCCAGACAACCGCGTTCGACGTCGAGCAGTACCGGTCAACGACTGGTTTTCCTAGCTACCGCCGTTGTCTGATGTCGGATGTCGGAAGTCTGCTGTCCGTCGTCGGGTTGCGCGCGACGACAGCCACCCCCCCGATGCCAGCCCGAGAGCCGTCCGCCGGTTGCCGACTTTTCCCAAATGCATTTCGACTTCACCCTCGACCACCAGCACTCCTCCGCGCGGTCCGGCCGTTTCGCGACGCCGCACGGCGTCGTCGAAACGCCGGCGTTCATGGCGGTCGGCACGCTCGCCACCGTCAAATCGCTCGACCCAGTCGACCTGCGCGAGATGGGCGCGCAGATGATCCTTGCCAACGCGTATCATCTGCACCTGCGCCCGGGCGACGAGCTGATACGCGACCTGGGCGGGCTGCATCGGTTCATGGCCTGGGATGGCCCGATCCTCACCGACTCCGGCGGCTTCCAGGTCTTCTCCCTCGAGGGTCTGCGCACGGTGAGCGAAGAAGGCGTCGAGTTTCGCAGCCATCTCGATGGCTCGCTCCACGTCTTCACGCCCGAGAGCGTGATGCAGATCGAGCGCAACCTCGGCGCGGACGTGATCATGCAATTCGACCACGTCATCCCCGGGCAGAGTGACGAGGCGACGGCGCGCGACGCGAGCGAGCGAAGTCTTCGTTGGCTCGCGCGCTGCGCCGCCGAGGTGGAGCGCTGGCCCGCGGACGCGCGCGACGCGCAGGCGCTCTTCCCGATCGTGCAGGGCGGGATTCACGAGCCGTTGCGGCGTGAGGCGGCACGCGCCATTCGCGAGCTCGGTGATTGGGTCGGGTACGGGATCGGCGGGCTCTCGGTCGGCGAGGCCAAGCCCGACATGCACCGCATCCTCGAGGTCGTCGACGGTGAGCTGCCGCGCGACCGCCCTCGCTACCTCATGGGCGTCGGCTTCCCGGAGGACCTGGTGGAGGGCGTGCTTCGCGGAGTCGACCTGTACGACTGCGTGGCGCCAACGCGGATGGGACGAAACGGCGCCGCGTTCACGCGCGACGGGCGGCTCAACATCAAGCGCGCCGAATACCGGAATGACCCGCGTCCGCTCGACGACGAGTGCGACTGCGCCGCCTGCCGTCGCTTTTCACGCGCCTATGTCCGCCATCTCTTCACGTCCGACGAGATTCTCGGACTTCGCCTGCTGTCCCTGCACAATGTACATTTCCTCGTACGCTTGATGCGCGACGCACGCGCCGCGATTCGCGACGGGACCATCGACGCCTGGAGCCGCGAATGGCTCGCGCGATACCACTCCCGACCGGTGACATCCGCATGACGACGCCAGGAATGCCGCTCGCTCTCATTCTCGCCCAAGCGCCGAGTGGCGGCGGCTCGAGTTTGACGCCGTTTATCGTCCAGTTCGGCCTCATCATCGCGATCATCTACTTCATCATGGTGCGGCCGCAGCAGAAGCAGCGGCGGCAGCACGAGGCGGCGCTCCGTTCGCTCAAGCGCGGCGACGAGGTCGTCACCGCCGGCGGCATCGTCGGCGAGGTGATCCACATCCGCGAGATGTCCACCGACGCCAAGTCGAACCACATGGACGATCGCGTGACGATCAAGTCGGCCGAGTCACGGCTCGTCGTCGAGCGCGGCCGGATCTCGCGCATCACCGGCGTCGCCGGGACCTCGAGCTCCGCCAAGGTATCGACGTCAGAGTGAGCATTCTCGAAATTCGCGTGCTCGGCGATCCGATCCTGCGCGAGGAGACCAAGCCGGTCGCCGAAATCACCGACGAATTGCGCGCGCTCGCCAGGAACATGTTCGACACGATGGACCTCGCGCACGGCATCGGGCTCGCCGCGCCACAGGTTGGTCGCACCGAGCGCATGGCGGTCATCGGTGTGGAGGACCAGCGGTTCGTCGTCATCAATCCCGAGATCGTCGACGCTGACGGCAAGACGGCCAAGGCCGAGGAAGGCTGCCTCTCGATTCCCGACGTGTACGGCGACGTCGAGCGGCCGGCCCGCGTGCGTGTGCGCGCGCTCGACCTCGACGGCAAGACGTTCGAGGTCGAGGCCGGCGAGCTGCTCGCGCGCTGTCTGCAGCATGAGATCGACCACCTGCACGGCAAGCTGTTCATCGACTACTTGAGCGTTCTCAAACGTCGAACGGCGCTCGCCAAGTGGGGCAAGGAGAAGCAGAAGTATCCGGGGTTCATCCGGAAGCTCGAGACCGATCCAACGCGGACACACGAGCATCCCGACGAGGAGTTGTAGATGCGCGTGCTGTTCTGGGGCACGCCCGAGTTCGCGATTCCGCCGCTTCGCGCTCTCGTCGGAGAAGGGTTCGACGTCGTCGGCGTCGTCACACAGCCCGACAAGCCGGTCGGCCGGCACCGCTCGCAGCTCGAGTCGCCGCCGGTCAAGCTGGTCGCCCTCGAGGAGTCGATCCCGGTGCTGCAGCCGGAGAAGCCGCGCGGCGACGAGTTCATCGCCCAGCTACGTGGGCTCGATCCCGACATCTCCGTGGTCGTGGCGTATGGCCACATCCTGCCCACGAGCGTCATCGACCTTCCCCGCTTCGGCACGATCAACATTCACGCGTCGCTGCTTCCCAGACTGCGCGGCGCCGCGCCGATCCAGGCGGCGATTCGTGAGGGCCACGCCGAGACCGGCGTCACGATCATGCGCATGGTCAAGGCACTCGACGCCGGACCGCTGATCCTGCAGGTCGCCACACCGATTCCCGATGACGAGACGTACGGCGAGCTCCAGCTGCGGCTCGCCGAGATGGGGGCGCTCGCATTGATCGAAGCGCTCGCCTTGATCGACCTCGGCGAGGCCGCCGAGCGGCCACAGGACGAATCGCTCGCCACGTATGCCGCCAAGGTCGATCGGGCGATGACACGCGTCGACTGGACGGCGGACGCGCTCACCGTCTCGCGCGTCATTCGTGCCTACGATCCTCGGCCCGGGGCATACGCCGTCGCGCGAACCGGGGGCGGGGAAGTCAAACTGTTCGGCGCCAAACCCGTCGCCGGCGCACGGCGCGGCGAGCCCGGCGAGGTGGTCGCGATCGACGACGCGGGGATGGTCGTCGCATGTGGTGACGGCGCGCTGCGCATCAGCAGCGTGCACCCGGCCGGCAAGCGTCGACTCGCGCCCAAACAATGGGCGAGCGGTCGCGGCATCGCTCTCGGCGAACGACTATCTTAGGACGTATGTCAGGTCCAGATCACGACCGGCGAGGAAACGGCGGCGTCGCCTTGCAGCACGGCGACAGTTCCGGCGGCGGCGGGAGTGGCGGCGTCACGGACGCCCGACTCGCGGCCGCCGAGATCTGCGCTGACCTGCGAAACGGCGAGCTACTCGATCCGTCGTTCGATCGTCGAACCGCGCGGCTCGACGCGCGTGACCGGCGCTGGACGCGCGAGCTCGTCTACGGCATGCTGCGCCGTCGCGCGCGGCTCGACGCGCACCTCGACGCACGGGTGCGCGGCGGCATCGTTCGGCTCGACGCGGATCTGCTCGACCTGCTGCGGCTCGGAACGGCTCAGCTGCTGTTCATGGAGAGCGTGCCGGCCTATGCCGCCATCGCGCAAACCGTGGAACTCGCCAAACGCCGTCATGGGCTCGGTGCCAGCAAGCTGACGAACGCAGTGCTTCGCCGCCTCGACCGCGAGCGATCCGCGCTGGCGCTCCCGGCACGACCCGATCCGGTCGAAGCGCTGGCGCTCGAGAAGTCGCATCCGCGCTGGCTCGTCGCACGCTGGATCGAGCGGTGGGGAATCGCCGACACGACCCGGCTGCTGGACGCGAACAATCTCGAGGCGCCGCTCGTAGCCCGGCCGTATCATGTGGTACGCGAACAGCTCGAGGCGATGCTCGAGGCGACCGGCGTCCACGTCGATGAAGCGCCGCTCGTCCGGGACAGCATCGTCTTCTCGAGCCCGGTCTCGTCGCTGACGGAGCTCGGCCCGTTCCGGCAGGGACTTTTTCATCTCCAGGATCCCGGGTCCACGCTGGTCACACAGTACGCCTGCGTGCCCACGGGCGCCGTCGTTGCCGACCTCTGCGCCGCGCCGGGCGGGAAAACGATCGAGCTGTCGCGGAACGCGTCCGTCGTGCTGGCGAGCGATCTGTCGATTGGCCGACTGCAGCGCGTCGTCGACAACATGCGACGTTTGGAGATCGACTCCATCTTGCCGTACGTGGCGGACGCGCGCGTGCCGGCGATCCGGCCGGTCGACCTCGTGCTCGTCGACGCGCCGTGCACGGGAACGGGCACGTTCCGTCGTCACCCGGACGCGCGCTGGCGTCTGCGGATCTCCGACGTCGCCGTGATGGCGTCGCTGCAGCGCGCCATTCTCGACGCGGCGGCGGAGGTCGTGAAGCCCGGCGGGCTGCTCGTGTACAGCACGTGCTCCATCGAGCGCGAGGAGAACGACGAACAGATCGAGCGCTTCATCGAGCGGCACCCCGGCTGGCGGCTCGACCCGCCGCCGGAGGGGGTCGTGCCGCAGGCCGTGCTCGACCGCGGGCTGCTGCGCGTACTCCCGCAGCGGCATGGGACCGACGGCGCATTTGCCGCCCGGCTGAGGAGACCTGCCGGATGAGCCTCCGCACGTCTGTTCGCCGATCGCTGCCGTACGCGGTCACGATCGTCGGCGGATTCCTCCTGGCGTATCTGATCGTCGCGTTCCTCATCTTTCCGTCGGGCGTCGTCCCCGGCGACGCAAAGGTGCCGAACGTCGGCGGCTTGATGTTCGACGACGCGGCCAAGCGGCTCGCCGCCGTGGGATTCAAAGCCGAGCGGGGAGACGCGGAGTATCGCGAGGCGACGCCTCCAGGAACCGTCCTGGCGCAGGATCCACGAGCCGGCACCAAGCAGCCGGAAGGGAGCGTGGTCACGCTGACGGTCAGCACCAATACCGGACCGCCGCAATGACGATACGCATCGTGCCGTCGATCCTCAGCGCCGACTTCGCGCGCCTGGGCGACGAGATCGCCAGATGCGAGGCGGGTGGCGCCGACTGGATTCACGTCGACGTGATGGACGGTCGATTCGTGCCGAATCTCACCTACGGCGCCAAGGTCATCGAGACCGTGCGCCGCTGCACGTCGCTGCCGATCGACGTGCACCTGATGGTCGTCGAGCCCGAGAAGTACTTCGACGATTTCGCGGCGGCTGGCGCGAGCGGCATGACCATTCACGCGGAAGCGGCGCCGCACCTGCACCGCCAGCTCAACCGCATCCGCGAGCTGGGCTGCCGCCCCGGTGTGGCGCTCAATCCATCGACGCCGCTCGACGCGGTGAGCGAGGTCGTTCCGGAGTTCGACTTGCTGCTCGTGATGACGGTGAATCCCGGCTTCGGTGCCCAGTCGTTCATCGCCTACTCGGTCGACAAGGTCCGCCGCGCGCGACTCATGCTCGACGAGGCCGAGAGCATGGCGGCGCTCGAGGTCGACGGCGGGATCGCACGCGATACGATCCGCGACGTGTGGAACGCGGGAGCCGACACCTTCGTCGCGGGAAATGCGATCTTTACCGCGCGCGACGCGGCCGCGGAGATCGCGGCGCTGCGCGCGCAGTGTGGAGTGCTCGTATGACCGCGCGCCAGCAGTGGTCGGTCGTGATCGCGGTCATCGCCGTGCTCGGCGCGGGGCTGGCCATCGGCGCGCACGTGATGAAAGACGAGCTCTTTCCGGTGAACGTCGGATCGTCGGCGCCGGACTTTCGCGCTAAGGTCCTCGGCGAGAACCGCTACAAGTCCCTGGCCGACTACAAGGGTCAGGTCGTGATGCTGAACATCTGGGCCACGTGGTGCGGACCGTGCCAGGTGGAGATCCCGAGCCTGGAGCGGTTGTATCGCGAGTACGGCGACAAGGGACTCAAGCTGGTCGCCGTGAGCATCGACGACTACGTGAGCGAGGACTCGATCCGCGCCTTCGCGCGCAACTTCGGCGTCACGTTCGAGGTGCTGCACGATTCGACGCACACGATCGAGCGCCAGTACCAGGCGACCGGCTATCCGGAGACGTTCGTGATCGGCAAGGAAGGCACGATTCGCAAGAAATGGATCGGGCCCGACGACTGGAGCTCACAAGGAAATCGTGCGCTCGTGGCGCAACTGCTCGGCCTCGAGCCGCCGCGCTCCGTCGCGCAGTCCGGCGATACGGCCACGAGCGTCCCGCTGACGTCGTCGCCAAGCCGCGACCACTGAGCATCGCATGCCCGGCTCCCCGGCAGGGCGATCGCAACCGTCTCCGCAGCAGCAGGCGATCGCGGCGTTCACCAACGACCTCCCGCTCAAGCTGATGGCGGTCTTCCTCGCCGTCGTGCTGTGGTTCGTCGTGAACGCCAAGGAGCCCCAGCTCGAGCTCGTGGCGGTGCGCTTTTCACCGGTGCTCGACAGCACGCTCGTGCTGCGCGAGGCGCCGCCGACGTTGCAGGCAATCGTCGCTGGCTCGCCCAAGGAGCTCATCAAGCTCAGCTCCAACCCACCGGTCATTCGCCGTCAGATCACCGCCGACTCACCGGACACCGTCGTGATCGACCTGCGACCCGGCGACGTCACGCTACCCGACGGAGTCGACGCCGTGGTGCGCGACGTTCAACCGCGCAGCGTGACACTCCGTTTCGAGTCGACGTGGGCGCGCCGGGTACCGGTGCGCTCGGAGATTCGAATCGACGGCGATCCGTTCCCCGGCCCGATCGAGACCGTACTCGATCCGGACACCGTGCTGGTGACCGGGCCGCGGCATCTCGTGCTTCGCATCCCGTCGGTGCGGACGGTGAAGACGACGATCGCATTCCCCGATTCCCTGCCGCACCTCGTTGATCTCGATACGACGGGCTTCGCGCCCGGCGTTCGCGTGCGGCCGTCGCAGATCAAGGTGCAGTTCAAAGCGCCGCCGCACGCGTGATGCGCGTTCTCGGAATCGAGACCTCGTGCGACGAGACTTCGGCGGCCGTGCTCGAGGGTTCGGGGCGCGGCGACGACGTTACGCTGCGCTCGCTCGTCATCCTCTCGCAGGACGTGCATCGGATCTTTGGCGGTGTCGTCCCCGAGATCGCCTCGCGCGCGCACGTCACCGCGATCGTACCGGTGGTGGCGCGCGCGCTGGCCGACGCCGGCGCCGAGCAGGTCGACGCCGTGGCGGTGACGAATGCGCCTGGCCTCGTCGGCGCCTTGCTCGTCGGCGTGAGTTTCGCCAAGTCGTTCGCGTACGGTCGCGGTGTGCCGGTGATCGGCGTCCACCACATGGAAGGCCACCTCTTTGCCACGGCGCTCGAGCATCGCGACGCGGTGCCGCCGTTCACCGCCCTGCTGGTGTCCGGTGGCCACACGATGCTGCTCGACGTCGAAGCGTGGGGCCGCTACCGCCTGCTCGGCCGGACGCGCGACGACGCGGCCGGCGAAGCGTTCGACAAGGTTGCCAAGCTCCTCGGGCTTCCCTATCCTGGGGGACCCCACGTCGAACGGCTCGCCGCGGCAAGCGACGCCGGACGATTCCGCTTCGCCCGCCCCATGCTGCGACGCGATCAACTTCCGA
This sequence comes from Gemmatimonadaceae bacterium, assembly GCA_035493635.1. GTDB lineage: Bacteria > Gemmatimonadota > Gemmatimonadetes > Gemmatimonadales > Gemmatimonadaceae > JAQBQB01. The sequence goes on from DATJHY010000206.1 coordinate 21,798, forward strand.
GTGATTCAGAGTTCTATGATGTCTCGTTCAGCGGCATCAAGACCGCCGTGCTCAACGCTGTCCGCACGATACAGGACGACGCCGAGCGCGGCGCGATCGCGCGCGCCTTCCAGGACGCGCTGATCGAGACTCTCGTCGAGAAGACGGCGCGGGCCGCCGAGCAGCACGGCCGAACGCGTGTGGTATTGGGCGGCGGCGTGGCGTGCAACGCCACCCTGGTCGCCGCCATGCGCCAACGCTTCGCAGAGTCAGGCGTGGCCGTGTTCGCTCCGACGCCGCGCCTCGCCACCGACAACGCCGCGATGATCGCGCGCGCCGGCCTCTTCCATCTCGAGCGCGGCGAGCGATCGGCGCTCGACCTCAACGCGTTCGCCACGCAGCCCATTCCAGGACTCGTCGCCGCATGAATCTCGCCTCGCCCATCGTGCATCACCCATTCAACTTCGGAGTGGGCGGATTCAATTTCACCGGCTTCGGCATCGCCGTCCTGATGGCGTTCCTCATCGCGCAGATCGTCTCCGAGCGCGAGCTGGCGCGGCGCGGGCACGACGTGGAAGCCGCCGCGGTGAGCGACGTGCTGTTCGCCGCGCTGCTCGGCACGATCATCGGCGCAAAGCTCTACTACGTCACACTGATCACACACGACTGGCACGATCTCTGGAGTCGCGGCGGCTTCGTCTTCTGGGGCGGCTTCATGGGCTCCGTGGCGTTGTGCGCGCTCACGATCCGGTTCAAGAAGCTCTCGTTCGTCCGCTTCGCCGACGTCGCCGGCATCGCCATCGCGGCGGGCTACGCGGTCGGTCGCACCGGCTGCTGGGCGGTGGGCGACGACTACGGCAAACCGTACAGCGGCCCGCTCGCCGTGGCGTTTCCGCAGGGCGCGCCGCCCTCGACCGTCGCCGAGATGCAGCACACGTTCCACGTTCAGTTCCCGGCCGGTACCGATCCGCAATCGGTCGTTTCAGTCTACCCGACCCAACTCCTCGAAGTCGTGCTTGGTCTCATCATGTTCGGCATTCTGTGGCGCATGCGCGACCACGACCACGCGGAAGGATGGCTGTTCGGCGTCTGGTGCATCCTGGCCGGCATCGAGCGGTTCATCGTGGAATTCTTCCGCGCCAAGGACGACCGATTCATGTGGCTGGGAGGACTGAGCACCGCGCAGGCGATCGCGATCGGGATCGCCGTCGTCGGAGTCGGCGTGATGACGGCGCGGAAACAGCGGACGGCACAGGGCGGGCGCTAACCGCGGAGAATTCCAAACGGCGAACGTGCCAAGACCCGGAAGTGCCAAAGAGCGAGAGTGCCAAACGGCGTCAAGGGCGAAGATGCCGAACGGCGGCAACAAGCGGGTTCGCAGTTTCCCGCTCTTTGGCAGTTCCGCTCTTGACGCCGTTAGGCACCTTCGTCGTTCGGCATTTCCGTTCTTCGGCATCTCCGCCCTTTGGCACTTCCGCGGTTTGCGCCCGCCGTTGGCACTCCGCCGCCCGCCGTCACGCTCTTTGCCGTCCTTTCATCCACCGCACGAGCGGCCCTCCCACTCTCCACTCTCTCGTCGCCAGCGAGCCCCCTCGCAGTACCTTCGGTTCCTCGACCGTGACGAAGGCATCGTTGTCCTTGGCCGCGATGATGTCGAGCACCTCGCCAAGGTGCCCGCGCTGAACGACGGAGTTGAGGATCTCGACCGCGCCGTCGCGACCAACGCCCGGAAAGACCGTCACGCCGTGCCCGCTGTCGCGAAGCGCGTTCGCGATCTCGACGCCGGCCGTTCGGCTCACGATGCGCACCGTCGCCACGCCGTAGGCGATCGCCTGCTCGAGCGACACGCCCACGAACGTTCCCATCGCGTAGCCCCCGGCGTAGCCGAGGACGTGTAGAATGCTGCCGAGGTGCTTGACCGCTGCGCCCACGGCGAAGATCCACACCAGTGCCTGGACGAAGCCGAGGCCGGCCGCGATCACGCGCTTGCCGCGGATCGCGAAGATCACGCGCATCGTGTCGCACGAGACGTCGACGATGCGGAGCAGGAAGATCGCCAGAGCGCCCCACGGCGAGGCGAATAGCGCGTCGAGGGTCATGCGTCCAAACTAGCCACGGCGGTCAGCCGCCGTGGAACTCGCGCGCCTCCGATGCTTCGCCGGCCGTCTCCAGCGTCGCGATGCGCGTCCTCAGCTGCTCGATCTCGGCGCGAAGCCGCGAGACTTCGTCCGTGAGCGGGTTCGCCGCGGAGGACGGAGCAGCGACCGTCGGCAGTGCCACCGAGCGCTTGGGCCAAAAGGTCTTGGCGACGGCGAACACGAACAGGGCGAGCAGCACGAGTTGCGCGAGCACCGTCTGCCAGGTCGGGTACAAGCCCAGCGCGTCGACCGTCGGCATTCCGCGGATCACACTGATCGGGATCACGTTGCCTTCCTGCAGCTCGCGAACGCCCTTGCCCGTGAACACGAACGCCATGTAGTAGAGGAGCACGCTCGTCACGCTGAAGAACGGACGCAGCGGAATCCGCACGCCGAAGCGATAGAACAGCGTGAAGATCACGGCCAGGCCGCAAAAGCCGGCCACGATGCCGAGGCTGATCGGCAGCGCGACGTGCGCTCCCTCGTTGAACAGCGCCTGGTAGAAGAGCGCCGTCTCCGCGCCTTCGCGATACACGGCGAGAAACGCCACGAAGGCCAGAGCCCGTCCGCCGCCGTGCTCGAGCGCCGTATTCACCTTCTCACGGATGAACTGCTGCCACTTCGCCGCTTCGACGCGCGAGATGAGCCAGTAGCTCACGGAGAACAACACCGCCACCGCCACGAGCAGCGTCGCGCCTTCGATGATCTCCTGCGTCGCGGGAATCGCCCGCAGCACGGTGCGGAGCACGACCGCCGTGAGCCCGCTGCAGACGAGCGCCAGCGCGATGCCGATCCAGATCGACCGCAGCCGTTCGCGATGGCCGGTCTTGAGCAGGAACGCGACGACCGCGCCGATGACGAGGATCGCCTCGAACCCCTCGCGCAGGATGATCAGAAGACTCTGAAAGAACGCTTCCGATCCGCTTCCGGCGGGCCGCGTGAGGTCCACCACCCGCTGCATATTCGCGTCGATCGCGTCGCGCGCGCGCTCGGCTCCGCGCAGATCGTTCCCGCGCACGGCTCCCTTGAACTCGGCGAAGAGCTTTTCCATCGACGCCACGACACCGGGGTCGCGCGCACGGGCCGGCGTCTCGATTGGCTCGAACGCCACGTAGGCGTCGAACGCGCGATCGTACGCGTCGCTCGCCCGCCCGTTGCGCGCCGCGGTCAGCGACTGGTCGAGGAGCGAGAGCGACGTGTTCGCCGCCGCGTCAGCCGAACCGGTCCTCCGCTGTGACTGCGACGCCGCGACCGCGAAGTCTTTCGTGGGAAGCGATCGGATGTAAGCGACGACGCTGCGCACCTGTTCCGGCGACAGGTTCGCCGCAGGGGGCATTGGCGTTCCGGGAAGTCCCGCTCGCACTACCGCGGCGAGCTGCGCGTCGGATCGTTCCACCTGCCAGGCCAGCGAGCCCAACTCCGGCGGCACTTTGCTGAGCGTTCGCTCGAGCGCTCCGTCACCCAAACCCGTGGCGCCGTGGCATTGGACGCAGCCCTGCGCGTACAGGCCTTCCCCTTCCGCGACCTGCGCCGGCGTCCGCCGCAGCGTCCCGAGATACATCACGATGTTCCAGCGGTCGTCCGCCGAGAGCTTGGAGGCGAACGCCACCATCGCCGTCGAGCTCACGCCGACCGAGATCTTGCGGAACATCGTCGCCGGCGTGACGTCGCGCATGACGGAGTCGTTGGCCAGCGCGGGCGGCTTTGGATTCAGCGTGGCGGCGGACGGGCCGTCGCCCAGACCACGCGTGCCGTGACAGCTCGCGCACTGCGACTGGTAGATCCGCTCGCCCGCCGCCACGTCGAGCGGCTTGGTCGGCAGCTCCAGCGCGGCATCCGCGCCAAGCGCGATCGCGAACCGCTGATTGAGGGCCGCCAGGGCCGACGGCGGCCGCTTCGCACCGACCGCGGCGATGATCGAATCGAGCAGTGCGCGCGCGGGGGCACGATCGCCGGACAGGCGAACGCTCGCGGTCCGAGCGTCGGCCAAAAAGCCTGCGGCTTCGTCGTACTCGTCCTGCGAAATCAGGCGACCGTGCTCGTCGACGCCCTTTCGGTATTCCTCGACGGCCACGCTCACGATGTTCGCGACGCGCTGGACCGGGTGATCTTCCTGGCCCAACAGCGGACCGGAGATCGGAAGCCCGACCAGTACGAACGGCGCAACGGCGCGGCCGAGCTTGATGGCTAAACTCATTGCCGAGGGAATATATCGGGATTCCAGCGGCACGTGTAGGCCGCTCAAAATGAAGTGCTTAGCGCTCGATCACGACCACCGCCACTGCGGTCGATGCGCTGTGCGTCAGCGACACCGCAACCCCCGCGGCGCCGAGCTCTGCCAGTCGCTCTGCCGCACGGCCGTGGAAGCGCAAAACCGGCGACCCGTCGTCGAGCGTCACGACCTCGACGTCTCTCCAGCCGATGCCGCGCGCGTGGTCCGTTCCGGACAACGCCTTGTACGCCGCCTCCTTGGCGGCGAGTCGAACCGCGAGATGCTGTGCCGGCTCCGGCTTGGTCGCGAGGTACGCCAACTCGCTGGGGAGAAAGAGCCGGTCGAGCATTCGTTGGCCCTTGTCGTCGTACATCCGCTTGATTCGATCGATGTCGATGGCGTCGATCCCGATCCCGACGATCATGGCGCGCCGAACATCGCTGCGTCGAGCGCGGCGTCCAGGGCGAGCCACACTCGATCGGCGGCCTCGAACGTGGTCTTGAGCGCGCCACACCACTCACGCCACACTCGGAGATCGCCTGGCACTGCTCGCGCGTTTGCCGCCGCCTCGCCAAGAGCTTGGAGCGCATGGTGCAGCGGCTCGGTGAGGTCCGTGAGCTCAGCTCCGAGCGCCCGGCGCGCGGGACCGTTCTCGCCGTACCGCTCCGCAGCAAATCGCTCGAGAGTCGTGCCGACCGCCGATTCGATCGCCCGCGCATCGAACAGCTCGATGGCGTCGAACGGGCTGCCTGCGCGCACCGCCTGGCGCCGCGCGTCCACCAACGGGGCGAAGAACCGTTGCTGCTCGGCGGCGCCGGCCAATCGCGACGTGCGTTGGCCGCGGCGCGACCCGAACGCCCGCAACGTCCGCGTGAGCTCGGGCAGTGTGCAGCAGTGCGCGAGCAGATGGTCGGCCAGCCGGGTCGCATTCACGGTCGAGAGGCGCATTCGCGTGCCATCGCGGAGCGCCAGTGAGAGCTCCTCCTGCTCGACGCCAACCTGGTCGATCGTCGACAAGGGTATGCGAAGCGCGCGATCCTCCGCCTCGCTTCGCACGAGCGTGAGCGCGTCGGCATCGATCATCGCCGTGCCTCGCCCCAGATCGGCGTCGGCCAGGTGAACGGCGAGCAGTTCCACGATCTCGCGCGAGCGATCGATCATGAAGCCAATCTACTCCCGCTCACTCTGGCCGAGCGCTTCGCCGACGATTGCGCGAACGACGTCCAGGGTGCACGACAGGTCCTCGAACACCGCTGTGGGGTCGTGGGCGAGTAGCTCCTGCACGGAGTAGTGGCCCGTCGCCACGCCGATCGCGCTCGCGCCGATTGACCGGCCGCAGTGAAGGTCGGCCGGCGTGTCGCCGATCACGACGACGTCGCGGCCGTACACGCTGACTCCCAGTTCCTCGCGCGCGCGACGCTGGGCGACGGCCGGCAACTCGCCACGCACCTCGTGATCCGACCCGTACGCCCCGACCCGAAAGCGGTCGGGATTGATGCCGGCCGCGGCGAGTTTGGCGCGCGCGCCCGCGGCGAGGTTGCCGGTGAGGAGGCCGAGCAGCACGTCGTGACGGGCCTCGAGCGCGTCGAGCAGCTCGAATACGCCGGGCATCACGCGCACCGGACGCTCGCTCGCCTGGAGTTCTTCGTGCAGGTACGCGACATACCGATCGAGCAGCGCCTGCATGCGCGCGTCGATATGATCGTCGGCGTGTCCCTCGAGCCGCATCAGCTCGCGAACGATCTGCGGGTCGGTCTTGCCGTCGAATCGGTGGTTGGCCGGACCCGTCGCGCCGAACACGTCGGCGAGCGCGCGCTGGACCGCCCGCTTTCCGGCGCCGTTCGTCAGCAGGATCGTGCCATCGATATCGAAGAGAGCGAGCTTCACGTGCGCGTCAGAAGAAGGCCGCCGATGATGCACGCCGCGCCAAGGCCCTGCCAGACGGTCGGCGTCTCGCCGAGCATCGCCCACGCGACGAGCACGGCGATGACCGGCTGAAGGTTGGAGTACATCGCGGTGCGCGTCGGTCCGATCACGCGCACGCCGCGATACCAGAAATAGTAGGCGATGACGAGCGCGAAGACGCCGCTGTAGGCGACCGCAGCCCAGCCGATGTGCGGCAGACTGCGCCACGGCGCACCGGAGATCGCGGGCCAGGCCACCGCGACCAGCGGAATCGCGCCGCCGATCATCGTGAATGCCGACAATTGCATGCCCGACACGTCGTGCGTGTACGGCTTGAGCAGTACCGTGTAGATCGCCCACGTGAGCGAGCCGGCGAGCACGAGCAGATCGCCGGTGAGGGTCGCCTGGCCGTGGTGGCCGGTCGCCGTGCCGAGCACGACGAGCACCATGCCGGCGATCGACACCGCGATGCCGGCGGCGCCGCGTGACGAGATGCGTTCGATGCCGCGAATGCGACCGGCGATGGCGATGAACGCCGGCGATGCCGCGATGACGAGCGCGGCGTCGCTCGCCCTCGTGCGCGCGATGCCTTCCACGAACAGAAACTGGTACACGCCGTTGCCGAGCACGCCGAGTCCGAGAAGGGCGGCAATGGTGCGCGCCGGCGGCAGCGGCGCACGGCCGAGACCGACGATCATCGCCAGCAGCACGGCGGCGAGCGCGACGCGCAGCCCGTTGTAGGCCAGTGGATCGACGAGCGTCGTACCGAACTTGACGATGGGGTAGTTGACGCCCCAGATGAGCGCCACCGCCACCAGCGTGATGTCCGTCAGCCAAACGCCCGGCCGCGTGGTCGCGTGGCCGGGCGTTGCCGTTTGCGCAGCAGTCGAAGCCATGTGTCGAAAAGTAGACGCGCGGGCTTTGGCCTGTCTATGTTGCACAATGCACGTCTCCTTCGCCCTCTTCGCCGACGCCGCCAATCTCTCACAAGAGGGGAAACTGAACGTGCTCGGCGTGTTCGACGCGTTGCAGGTGGCGTCGCTGCCGGCCGTTCATCCCCGGGCGCATCTCGTCGTGCACCTCAAGGGCTCGGCCGCCGATCTCGGGGCGCACACGGTGTCCTTTCGCTGGCTCAATCCGTCCGGGCAGGAGCTGTGGAGCAGCTCTGGTGACCTGAACGTCGGCGCGCCGCCTCCGGGAATCGCCGAGATGGACCTGCCGCTCATCGCGCAGCTCGACCTGCCGATGGACGCGGCCGGGCCGTACACCATGGCCATCGCCATCGATAACACGCCGACGGTCGAGATCGGAGTGCACGTGCGAACCGCGGCCCAGATCGCGCCGAACACGCTGCTGAGCTGACGCGGAGTCAGATCAGCCGCTTCGCGAACAAAAATCGCTTCCGCAGCATGTCGACCACCGGGTCATTGCGGTCGGCCAGTTGTTCGACGGCGTAACCGCCCCTGCTCAACGACAGGTGCACCATGCGAGCGTCGCCGAGCGCGATACCCACATGCGTGACTGTGCGGTCGCTCCGATCCGAGAAGAACAGCAGGTCCGCCGTGCGCAGTTCACCAATGTCGCGGCCCGCGTCCATTCCCAGCTCGGCCTGCCGCCAGGCATCTCGCGGCAACTGCGCGCCGTGCAGCGCGAAGATGCTCTGCACGAGCCCCGAGCAATCAGCGCCCCACGGCGTGGTGCCGCCCCACAGATAGCTCGTCGATCGGAAGAACTCCTGCGCGCTGTACGCGATCGCGTCGGGCGCGAGCGGATAGCGGTCGGAGCGGCGCTCCTCTTCCACCGCGTCGCCCCACACGGGCATCTCGTCGGCCGCCAGCCGGGCACGCAAGGGCAACGCGCGACGGACGCCCAGCGAATTCTCTGTGACACAGCCGAGCGAAATTCGTACGTGCCGCCGAGCGGTCGTTGGCGCCGCGTCCGGCCCCCGCAGGAGAAATCCGCCGTGAATCCAGCCGTCGTACTCGTCGGCTCCGCGAACGCAGAACCATTCGCCCTCCTGCTCGATGATCTGCACACCGTGTCCGCCCAACTGCTGCGAGACCATCGAGCTCGTCACCTCGGGCTCGGCGTGCATCGGCGCGATGGGCGTGCGAACGATCGCGTCATACGAGACGCGTGACCGGACCTCGAGCGTTTGGGACTCGACGCTCACTTCTCGGGCTGCGGTGCCGCGCCAGACTGGCGCTTGGCTTCGCAGTCGCGGCAGCGCGTGATGCCCCGCATGTCACAGATCACGCACAAGAACGTGCCGCAGTCGACGCACGGATAACCTTCCGACGCGCGCTCTTCGTGCCCGCACGACCGGCAGATCATCGCGTCGCGTTCCTGGATGGTCATGGCGTTGAAGATAATGAGCGTTCGAACTCCGGCGAGCACCGTGCCCGCGCCTACCCTCCCCCCTCAGTGCCGACGACGCGGGACGAGGAGCCGCAACGCGAGCGGCTCGACGGCGGCCGTGAACGGCGTCTGCCCCATCAATTCCCCGTCGGCCTGCCAGGACAGCACGGGTGTCGTCTCCACGCGGATGCTCCGGCCAGGGAGGTACGTCATGCACGGATCGGAGCGGAAATCGCGCCGCAGCATCCGCCAGATGATGCGAAAAGCGTCGATCACCGTGGCCGGTGAAAAAATACACGCGTCGAGCAGTCCATCGTCTGTTCGAATGTTCGGGCCGAGCGTGATCCGCTCGCCAAGCATCGCCCCGAAGTTGGCGATCATGACCGCGGCCGCGCGCGTCTCGTGCACCGTGCCGTCGACCGAAACTCTGGCGTGAAAGAACTGTCGCCTGAACACGGCGCGCAGCGCGGCCCGCGATCCCATGATCGTATACGCCAGGACGCCGAGCCGCCGCTTGAGCCAACCCGGCGTCTCGGCGACCATCGCCGCGTCGATCCCGACTCCCGCCGCGATCGCGAACCGTCGCCCGTCTGCCCCTTGTCCGTCGAGCCGGCCCAGATCGATGAGCAGCTCGTCGCCCTCGAGGAGAGCCGGGATGGCGTGCGAGATCGACAGCGGAATGCCGAGCGCGCGCGCCACGAGGTTTCCGGTGCCGCCGGCGAGCACGCCCACTCGAGCATCGATCCGCTGCTCCGCGAGCGCGCTGGCGACTTCCATCACCGTGCCGTCGCCACCGAGCACGAACAGCGCGTCGAAGTTCGCGGCGTGGCGCATCGCGAGCTCCGCCGCGTGGCCGGGTCGCTCCGTCAGCACGAGCTCGCATTCGATCGAACGGCTCGCCAACGCCTGTGTCGCGCGTCTGGCGAGCCGTCGTCCCCGGCGTGACGCGGGGTTGGCGATGACGATCGCCCGCTTGATCAGAACCGCCACGTGTGCGAGAGCGAGAATCCGAATTGCGGCGGCGTCGGCACCACGCCAAAGAACGTCTGGCCGGGCGAGCAGGTCCTCGCCTGCGTCGACGGATCGTATGTCAACTGGCCCGACACAGTCGGCTTGAAGCGGTACTCCACTTTTGCGCCCAGCGTGTTGAGTGGATTGAACGGCGTGCCGCTGGTGTATTGCGGATCGAACTGACAGAGGCCGGTGTTGACGCTCAGGAACAGGTTGTTGGCGAACTGCTTCTCTGCCCCGATCGTCGCGCCGTAGAAATAACCGCGCAATCCGATGTTGCCGGCCTGTGCGGCGCCCGACGCCTGCGTGTTGCTCGCCGAGCCGAGCTCGAACCGGAACGCGTCGAACACGGAGCCGAAGCTCCTGCGGAGCCGATCCGCCGTGTATGCGCTCACCGTCGGCGCCAGGAACGAAGCGACGACCTGCTGCGTGTTGGCGTTCGACGTGAAGTCGAATCCCGGCCGCCCCGTGAGCAGATAGCTCAGCAGATCCGACGTCGAGATGTAGTCCGCGTTGCTGGCGAAATCGATCTGTGGATATGGAAGCAGCGGACCGTGCAGGTTGACCCTGATCTCGAGGTCGCGATCGCGGTACTGCTTGACGTTGTACTGCGCGAAGATGTTCAACGTCGGATTGTCGGGCGCGCCGTTGAACGTCACCGTACCGCCGGGCAGCACCGAGAACTCTCGCTGCACCACGCCGAGGTTCAGGTTGTACGACCCGCCGACGGTTGTCAGTCCGCCTTCGACGCCGAGTCCGGGCAACGCCTCGGCGCGCGAGGCGTAAACGCGCGTCGATCCCGCCGACTTGACCACCTGGAGTGCGCCCGTCAGTCGCACGTTGGCCTCCGCCGAGCGCAGTCGGACCTCGTTCTCGGCGAGCCGCACGCTGAGACTCGGGATCCGCAGGTTCGTCCGAAGCTTCTGGAAGGCGGCGAGGCTGTTCAAGCCGGTCGTGGTCTCGATCCCTATCGTATCGCTAAAGAGGTCGGTCGTTTGCTTGCGCGCGATGTCACGGTCGGGCAAAAAGATCGATCCTTTGTCGACGAGGAGAGCGCCGGTGAGTACCGGCAAGTTGAGGTCTCCAGTCAAACGCAGCGAGTCGAGCGTCGACACCGTCAGGTCGGCGAGACTCCGCTTGTTGAATGCGTGGAAGTCGTTCGCGCCCACGGCTAGATGGAACGACGGTGGAACGTTCTTCTGGCCGGAGTTCTTGAGCCAGCCGTTCACGCTGACGATGCCCTCGCTCTGCGCGCTCAGCGCGACGCTGATGCTGTCCTGCCCAGAGGTGCTCGCCGCGCCGGAGATGCCCCCGCTGATGTTCTTGAGCGTGATGTTGCCGAGCGGTGGAACGGCGGCCGAGCCGTCGACGATTTGCACCCTGCCGCTGAGCAGAATCGGATGGAGCGTCCCGTATACGCTCAGATCGCCGATCAACTTGCCCGACACATTCTTGAGACTGCGCGACGCGAGCTGAAGGATCGACAGATCTGTCGTGTCGGCCCGCACGCGGCCAGAGATGGAATCGTTCCGCAGCTTGAGCCCGAACAGCCGGAAGTCCACCGGCAGGTTCACGTTCGCGACGAGCGCCGAATCGCCCTGTCGAATCAGCGCGAGGTTGACCGACGCGTGTCGGTCGTCCATGCGAACACTCGACACGATGCGATCCAGCTCGACGCCGTTCCGCTTTACGCCCGTGATCAACGCGTTGCCCGTGAGCAGCGGCTGCAGCTTGGTTCCGGTCACGAAAACGTCGACATCTCCCATGCCACCGACGCTGTCGACGAGTTGTGCGGCCAGCGCGAAGTCCTGCAACGGCAGACGCGAGCCGCGAAGACGCAGCGACGCGGCGCCCGTGTCGGGCACGTTGGCGCTCAGCGTCACGACGGCCGAATCGTCGTTGTGCACGAGGAGCGAGTCGATGCGAATGCCGGCTTTGTCGCGGACGACGTGCGCCGGAGCGGCGAGCCGCCACGTTCCCGCGGACGTCGTGAGGTTCGCCGTCTCGAGCAGCACGGCATTCGAATCGGCGTCGCGATTCCACGTGCCGCCCGCCGACACGGTCGGTCCATTGTGGCTCAGCGCCCCCAGCGTGAAGGTCGCGTGCGTCGGCTTCTCGGCGCGCAGCGTGCCCCCGAGGCTGTCGAGCGCGATACCGCCGAGGACCGCCGAATCGGCGCTGAGGCGCATCTGCCCGGTGGGCGCCTTGAGTACATTCTGAAGATCCAGGTTCCCGGTGAACCCGTGCGCGCTCGTGCCGTTGAAGTAGAAGTCGGTTCCAGTGAGGGTGCCGCGAACGCCGAGCGTATCCAGCGTGCCTCGCGCCCATCCCTGGAACTCGACACGCCCAGCCAACGAGTCGACGGCGCTCGCCGCCGTGGCAATCACGGTCGTGTCGCGCCGGGGCAGGAGCGGCCGTGCGCCGCCGAGCGAGTCCATCACCACTCTGAGCTGCAGCGAATCGGCTTTGCCCTTTGGCAGACCGATTCCGCCGCGCGCGAACAGCGTCGCGACGGCCGTATGAAGACGCAGTGAGTCGACGAGCAGCCTGCCGTCGGCGAAGCGCAGCCTGGCGTACGAGGGATAGACCCGCACGCTGTCGATCGTCGTGCGCTCGACATCCAGACTCGCCCCTCCCTGGAGCGTCGACGGCGTCGCACCCGCAACGTCAAGCTCGTAGTGCCCGCTGAATGTCCCTTTCGGAATGCTGGGTCTCTCCAGCAGCCCACCGAGATTGAGGGTCGCGAACTCGCCGCGCCCGTGCGCGCCGATGCCGCCGATCGTATCGATGTCGATGCGCCCGTCGAAGCTGAACTTGCCGGCCGCGCCCTCGAGAGTCGCCGCAAGCTCGAGGTCGGGCGAGGAGCCCTTGGCGCGAATCGGGCCGCTGGCGATCCCGCGAATCGGCAACCCTGGGTACGACCGCGCGAGCGTGGTGAACGACAGCGGTTCCGCGTTCAAGCCGACGTCGTAGATCATGAACGGCTCGCCGTAAGTGATCCGGCCGCTGCCCGTGATCCGCGAAGGTTCGCCGGGTCCGTCGCGGTGCGTCAGGTCGGCGTCGGAGAAGCGCACGTCGAGCCACGACGAATCGAGACGCGCCGTTCCCGACACCGTGCCGCCCAGCCGCGGAAATGTCGGGAAGAGGAATTCGATCGTTCGCAAATCGATCGCGCCGGCGTTCACATCGAAACCGTGGAATGCCGTGTACGCCGGCTTCAGGATGTCCAACTCGCCCTTGCCAGTCAGGCTCGAGGCCGCGCCTCGCACGTGCGCATCCTCGAATCGCGCGCGCAAGTCGTCGACCACGAAGTGCGTGAGCGGCCCGCCGCTTCCCTTCACCGTTCCAATGAGCTGTCCCTGCCAATCCTCGGCGAACGGCTTTCCGTTCAGCGTCCGGAGCAGGTCAAAGTCCACGGGATCGGCGCGCAGGTCGACGTTTCGAACGAGCAGGACCGATGCGCCGGTGCCGAACGACATCGCACCCGTGAGGTGCGACTTGGTGCTCTCCACGTCCATGTTCGTGATCTTGAAATCGATCACGTGCAGATTCTTTTGATCGTTCTGAATGGCGAGGTTCATCGACCCGCCGCCGCTGCGCGGCAGGTCCGGGTAGACCCAGTTGACGTCGTCGAGCGACACAGAGTCGCCGCGGATCGCGATGTCGTAGCGCGTCGGCAGGTTGCTGCCCCACCAGATGCGCCCCTTCGCGTGTCCGGTGGATGCGGGCATGTCGAAGTGCGGAACGTCGAGCGACAGTGTGTCGGCGAGGCGGCGCACGTTGGCCGTGACGTTCCGGAACTTGAACGTCGGCTCGAATTCGTCGGCCGACAGCGACGCGACGCGAAACTCCTGGCCGTACTTCTGATCGCTGTCCGGATCTGCGAGACGAACGTGCGAGAAGACCGCCCTGATGTTCCGCCACGCGTACGTTCGCGCGTAGCCGTCGTACGTCTTGGCCACGGCTTTTTCCGGATTCGTGAGGTGCGCCCGGATCACGCTGTCGCGCCTGGCGCCGTGCAGCGAGTCGTCGGGGTGCCAGGGCTGCGTCAGCAGGAACGTCGCATCCCGTAGCGTCACCGAATCGAGCACGATGTAGTCGCCGAGGCTCCGCCTGGCTTCGCTCTTTGGCTTGGAGGGTCCAGTCTTGGCGAAGATCTCCTTGAAGTTCCAGACGCCGTTCTCGTGCTGCAGCAGGTGCACGTAGGGATGCTCGACCCGGGCCCGCCGGACGAGAATTCGATAATCGGCCAGGTCGCGCGGATTGTACGAGAGCGTGACGCGTCCGGTGCTGACGAGGAGCTCGCCACGCTTGTCCCGGATCGCGAAGCTGTCCACCGTGATCTGGTTCACCAGGTTGCCGCCGAGACGCCCGATGTAGACGTCGCCGCCCTTGGCGACGCCGGCCAGCAGCGGCTGGATGAAGCGGCGCACCCGCTCGCGGCCGCCCGACGTCTGCGTCACGAAGAACAGCGTGGCGATCACCACGACTGCCAACGTGCCGAGCACGGATGCGGCTACGAGCGCGACGAGCTTGCGGCGCCTCATGCGTGAGGAATGGGACTGCGTGAATCTAGAAGTTCGCGCCGATCGACAGCGTCGGCACGATGCGGCTGAAAAAGTTCGAGGATCGCGGCGGCGAAAAGCTAGCGGGACACTGACCTTGCTCCACCTGACCGTCGTTGTGAACCGTCACGGGAACCGGCGCCACTCCGGGCGGCGTCACGCAGATCAGTGGTGCACGCCCGAGGAGGTCCACCGGTGCCGCGAAGTACGCCGGGCCGGGCAGGTTCGGATGTGAGTTGTACCCCAGGTTGAGTTGAATGGGCCCGATCGGCGAGAACAGCTTGACGCCGAGGCCCGGCGTGACGACGAGCTTCTTCAAGCTGAAGCCCTGCACGTTTCCCACTCGCGTCCACACCTGGCCACCGTCGATGAACGGCACGTACTCGAGCAGGTCTGGCAAAAAGGGATCGCGGATGCGTAGCTCCGCGTTCAGTACCAGGACCGTGCTGCCGCCGACCGGGATGGTCCGGCTCTCTCGAGCGCCCGGCTTGAGCGTGTAGATGGAAGTCGAGTCCGTCAGTGTGTCTTTGGCGAACTGGTTCTGGTCAACCAGATACACGACCGGACCAAGCTCGTTCTGCTGGAAGCCGCGAACGCTGTTCGCGCCGCCGGCATAGAGGCGCTCCTGGGGCGGCGGTAGCCGCGCGCCGCTCGTGTCGCGTGGCGCGGCGATGAATCCGCTTCGCGCTCGCAGCGCGACCACTGTTCGTGCATTGAGCGCGTGATACCATGAGGCATCCACGGTCGCCTTGCCGAATTTCTGCGATGGATCCGACCCGATTGTCGGGGCCGCGCCGCGCAGCTCGCCGCCCAGCACGTAGCCGCGCCTGGGCTCGATCAGATTGTCCGTGCGGATGCGCTGGAGCGCGACGCTCGCCACGGCCAGCCGAAGGTTCCGTCTGAATTCGGCCTGCGATTGGTTGTCGCACCGGCTGAAGATCGCGCACAACGTCGCCGGCTCGGCTTCGGTGCGGCCAAACTCCAGTGTGTATCCCACACGCAGCGGCATACCGAGCCCGATCGCTCGCGTCGCCGACGCATCGGCGCCGATGAACGTCGTGCGCAAGTACGCTCGATACTCGCCGTGTCGCTCGGTGTATGCGGTGTACGCCGGCACCCAGTGCGTGCCGAACAATGTCGGCTGACGGAACGTGGCGCCGGTGTAATAGTTCAGCTTGGAGCTGAACGTGCTGTCCTGATCGAGATACGGCCGATAGCAGAGATTCCGAATCGCCGGCGCGTTTCTCGGAAACGCGTAGCCGAGCTTCGACACCCGGCCGGTGAGCTCGATTCGCTTCGCCTGATCGAGAAAGTTCTTGTTCGTGTACTGGGCGTTGATCCGCAGGCAGTCGAGGGTCGCCCAGCCTTCCTGCAGGTCGACCTGCTTCATGAAGTCCTCGCGCAGGTCGACGCGGACGTTCGCCAGGCTGTCGCCCAACGACGCGGAATCGAGCTCGACGCCGACGTGACGGTACACGCCCAGGTTGTACAGGTTCCGTTGCGCGTCGAGCAGCGCGCGGTCGCTGTACCGGTCGCCCTGCCGGAAGCCGAGCAAGCCGAGCACGACCGAGCTGTCGATGTTCGGTCGATCGCCGTTCACGTCCAGGCTCTTCACGGCGATAAAGCCAAAGTGCGCGAGCGGTCCCGGCGTGACGTCGAGGTGTACCTCGGCGAGATGCTCGGCGCGATGCGTCGTGTACTCGCGCAGCACGGACGCCGCAGGATAACCCGAGTTGCGCAGCCTGGCGACGATCGAATCGATGTCGGTGTACATCTGGAGCCGGCCAAAGCGTCCGCCCTGACGCAGCTGCAAATCGCGCGTAATCGCCTGCCGATTGGCCACCGAATCGAGCCCTGTGATCTCGAGCGTATCCAGGGTGAGCGGCTGCCCTTCGTCGATCCGGAATGTCACGGCGACTGCCGTGCGCGACACGGGGCGGACGATCGTGTCCACCTTTGTGTCGTAGAAGCCGTTATTCTCGTAGAACTGCTTGAGCCGCAGGGCGTCCGGGGCGAGCCCGTCACTCGGATAGCACCGCTTGGTGCCGAAGATCTTGAAGTACCGCTTGGCGAACGAGGACGGTGTCGCCAGGACGCGGGCTGACAGCTGGTCGGCATTGAACGTCCTGTTCCCGAGGAAACGCAGGGAGCGAACCTCGATGTCACCCTTGTCGCAGTCGATCTCCTGGGCGCGTGCCCGCGCCGACAACAGCGTGACCGCGGAAAAACCGAGAGCAATTCGTGCGGTCGCCCGTGCGAGCGAAGGCCGACGCGAACGCGGCATCAGCCGCCGCACGTCGGTGAACCGCGCCGCCGCCGATCGCGATGTCTCACACCCGCGGTATCGTCGCGCGGATCGCTCTTTGCAGACATGCCGACCTCGTAAGCCCGAGCCGCGCGCGGCCGGGAAGCGCTGATCGTCGTATTCACCACCCGACGTTTCGGCGGTGCCAACACACGACGCGCCCGCTCGGACAACCTCCGGCGGGCGCATCTGATTGACGCTTGACGGCGGGATTGCGTAAGTTCTCGCGCCACTTTGCCAGTGTCAATGGAAGATAGACGATCGCTGATCACAGTGCTGGCAATGGTGCTCGCGCTCTCGGCGTGCGGCGCTCCCAAAGCGCCGTCGCGGCACGAGCTGATCGACTCGCGCGACACCTACGACCCGCGCTCGCTTGATCCCGCACTGTCCACGGACGTTCCCACCGGACGCGCCGTCGGCTACCTGTTTGACGGGCTCACGCGCTTCACGCCGGACGCCAAAGTTGAGCCGGCCCTGGCCGAACGCTGGGACGTCAGTCCCGATGGTCGACGGTACACCTTCCATCTGCGCCGCGGCGTCTCGTTTCACGACGGCGCGCCCTTTACGTCGCGTAACGTCATCTCGAGCTGGCAGCGCGCCCTCGACCCGGCCACCAAGAGTGGCGCGGCGCAGTTTCTCTTCCCCGTCGAAGGCGCGCGCGAGTTCAATGGTGGAACCGCCAAGTCGGTCAGCGGCTTGTCGGCGCCCGACGACTCGACACTCGTCGTCACGCTCACGGAGCCACTGGCCATCTTCACCAAGATGCTGGCCATGCCGGTCGCATCGATCGTTGCGGCTCGAACGCCGGCCGATTTTGGCGAGCATCCGATCGGCACCGGCCCGTGGAAGCTCGTCACCTGGAAGCACGACGATTTTCTGCTCTTCGCGCGGAACCCCTCGTACTTCGACGGGCCGCCAAAGACGGATTCGCTCCGCGCGCGAGTCATCGCCGAGCCGAGCACCGCGGTTGCCGAGTACGAGAGCGGCAATGTCGACGTGTTGCAGATCCCGGCGGCGGAGGCGAGGGACTGGCTCGAGGACGAGAGTCGGCAGTCAGAGCTGATGTCGACACCAGCGCTGGAGCTCGTGTACATCGCCATCAACACCACGCGCGGTCCGCTCGCCGACGCGCGGGTGCGCCAGGCAATCAACTACGCGATCGACGTCGATCGGATCATCGAGCGACTGATCGGCGGCCGCGGCACGCGCGCGGCCGGAGTGGTTCCGCCGGCGCTCGCCGGCTACGACAGCGCGCGCCGCGCGTATCCGTACGATTCCGCCAAGGCCCGCGCACTGCTCGCGGCGGCAGGCCACCCGAACGGCATCGACATCGAGCTGTGGACGTCCACGACACCGATCTATTTGCGAATCGCCGAAACGGTCCAGGCGTATCTGAACGCGGTCGGCATCCGGACAAAAATCGTGCAGCGCGAATCGGCGGCGGCTCGCGGCGCCGCGCGCAAGGGTCAGACGGACATGATCCTCAAGGACTGGTACGCCGATTATCCAGATGCCGAGGACTTCCTGTATCCGCTGCTGCACAGCGCGAACAAAGGCGCCGGCGGGAACGTGTCGTTCTACTCGAATCCTCGCTTCGACTCGCTCGTCACCGCTTCCCGCCGCGAGTTGGATGACGCCAAGCGCAACGCGCTGTACCGTCAGGCTGATTCGGTCGCGCTCGCCGACGCACCGATGGTGTTCCTCTACTTCTATAATGAGCTGTACGCGGTCCAACCCTGGGTGAAGCACTTCGTGCCGCCGGTGATCTTCAACGGCCAGCGCTGGATCGACGTGACGATGGATTCGACGAGGCGATGAGCCGATTCATTCTCCGCCGCCTGCTCCTCGCCGTCCCGACGCTGCTCGGCGTGCTCGTGGTTGCGTTCCTGCTGCTGTACGTGGCGCCGGGCGACCCGGTCGAGTCGATGATCGGCGAGCGGGCCGACAGCGCCACCATCGCGCGGCTGCGCGCGGAGCTGCACGTCGACGACCCGCTGCCGCAGCGCTTCGGGCATTACGCGGGCCGCGTGCTCGTCGGCGATCTGGGGAATTCGTACATCACCAACCGCCCGATCGCGCAGGACATCCGCGAGCGCTTTCCCAAGACGCTGCAACTCGCGGGCGCGGCCATGCTCCTCGCGACCATCCTCGGGATCACGCTTGGCGTGTTGAGCGCGCGGCGACCGGGCGGCATCGCGGACCGGTTCGCGCTCGGCCTGGCGTATCTCGGGATTTCCTTCCCCGTGTACTGGGTCGGGCTGCTGCTGATCCTGCTCTTCGCGGTCACGCTGCGCTGGCTTCCGCCTTCGGGCTACGGCAGCCTGCGCTTTCTCGTGCTGCCCGCGCTCACGCTGGGCATGCGGTCGATCGCCTTTCAGGCGAGAATGACGCGCTCCGCGATGCTCGACGCGCTGAGCGCGGACTTCGTTCGGACCGCGAGGGCCAAGGGACTGAGCGAATGGATCGTCACCGTCAAGCACGCGCTGCGCAACGCGCTCATCCCGGTGATCACGGTAGTCGGCCTGGACTTTGGCGCATACCTCACCGGCAGCATCCTCACCGAAACCATTTTTTCGTGGCCGGGCATCGGACGCTACGTCGTGAACGCCATATCGCGCCGTGACCTCCCGGCCATTCAGGGCTCCGTGCTCTTTCTCAGCACGGTGTTCGTCCTGGTCAACCTGATCACCGACCTCGCCTACGCCAAGGCCGACCCGCGGGTCAGCTACGAGTAATCCATGAATCTCGACGACTACCAGCGTTCGGCGCTCCGCACGGTAAACCCGGCCCTCGACGACCGCGACCGGCTACTCGACGCGAGCGCCGGACTCGCCGAGGAAGCGGCGGAAGTGCTGGGGCTCGTGCGAAAGCGACTCTTTCAGCAGC
The DNA here is from genome assembly GCA_035493635.1 of Gemmatimonadaceae bacterium. Lineage (GTDB taxonomy): Bacteria > Gemmatimonadota > Gemmatimonadetes > Gemmatimonadales > Gemmatimonadaceae > JAQBQB01. The sequence continues at coordinate 41,157 of DATJHY010000206.1, forward strand.
GGGCCGTGGACGAAACACGAATGGTCGAAGAGCTCGGCGACGTGCTGTGGTGCCTCGCGGTGACGGCGGACTCGCTCGGGATTTCGTTGTCGCGAGTGGCGACGGAGAATCAGGCGAAACTGGCGCGGCGGCACCCGGAAGGCTTCAGGAGTGAGGATTGAACGGCAAGAAAGCGGGCGCTAAGACCGGAGGTGCCAAACCGCGGAGGTGCCAAAGAGCGGGAATGCCAAACTGCGAAGGTGCCAAACTGCGTCAAGAGCGTGAATGCCAAAGAGCGTAAAACGGCGCGTTCGCAGTTTGCCGGCTTTTGTCAGTACGCCGTTCACGCCGTTTGGCATCTTCGTTTTTTGTCATCTTCGCCGTTTGGCACCTCCGCTCTTTGGCACCTCCGCGGTCAGCGCCCGCCCTTTGCCGTTCGCTCTTTGCCGGGTCAGTCGTCCGTCTGCCCGAATATTTCCATGTTCGATGAGTGCCCTGGCGCCACTTTCTTGTCGGGGTAGATCCAGTGCACGGCCTGGTTGACGGCGATCGCTGCTTCGCTGAATCCGGTCGCGATCAGCTTCAACTTTCCGGGGTACGTCGTCACGTCGCCCGCCGCGTAGATGCCGGCGCGCCCCGTCTCCATCTGGCTGTTCACCACGATCTCACGTTTTTTGTCGAGCGTGAGCCCCCACTCGCCGAGTGGTCCGAGATCGCTCACGAACCCGAGCATTGGCAGCACGGTGTCCGCTTCGACCTGGCGTGTGGCCTTCGACTTGACGTCGCGGATGTCGATGTGGGTGAACTTGTCGGGGCTGGCCGTGCACTTGATGTCGTGAAGCTCGTGGAAGGTGAAGAGGTCGGCGCGCCCCGCGGTGACGGCAGCCTGGTACCGCGCGACGGTGGCAGCGTGCGCGCGGAACTGGTCGGTGCGGTGCACGAGCGTGACCCGCGCCGCGCGGTCGAGCAGCTGCGTGCCCCAGTCGAACGCCGTGTCGCCGCCACCAATGATCACCACCCGCTGGCCGCGAAACGCTTCGGGATCGGTGACCACGTCGTAGATTCCGCGGCCGTACCAGGCCTGAGCACACTGCTGCGGTAGCCGTCGCGGCGAGAAGGCCCCGATGCCGGCGGCGATTACGATCGAGCGAGAAGGAAACCGGTCCGTTTCGGTTACCAGCACGAAGCGATCGTCCTCCTGCTCGAGCGCGACGACGCGCTGGCTGAGGTGAATCGGCTGATTGAACTGTGCGACCTGCTCGGCCAGCGAGCGGACCAGGTCCCTGGCGAGAACTTTCGGAAAGCCGGCAACGTCGAAGATGAACTTCTCGGGATAGAGCGCCGTGAGCTGGCCGCCAAGTTCCGGCAGCGCGTCGACGATTTGCGCCGTGGCGCGCCGCATTCCGGCATAGAACAGAGCGAAGATCCCGGTGGGACCGCCGCCGATGATGGTGAGATCGCGAATGTCGTGGAGCATGGCCTGAAGAATAGTGAGTTCCGCCATGGCGGCGCGCTCTTACATTCAAACGCGCGATGAAGATCTACACGAAGACCGGCGATGCCGGCGAGACGGGCCTCTTCGGCGGAGGGCGGGTGCCCAAGAGTCACCCGCGCGTCGAAGCATACGGCGACGTCGACGAGTTGAACGCGACCATCGGGTTCGCGCGCGCCATCGCGCCGCTGCCGCGCGTGGACGACGTACTCCTGCCCGTACAGCGCGACCTCCACGCGATCGGCGCGCTGCTCGCCACGCCGAACCGGGAGAAGATGGCGCAACACCTCGAGAAAGCGCGCATCGACGAGAACCGGATCCGTGAGCTCGAACAGGCGATCGACGCCGGCGACGACGAGCTCGAGCCGCTGCGCGCCTTCATCATCGCCGGCGGCACGCCAAAGGCGGCCGCCCTGCACATCGCACGCACGGTCTGCCGCCGCGCCGAGCGACGGGTGGTGCAACTGGCGCACGAGGCGGAGATCCCGCAACTCGTCATCATCTACCTGAACCGGCTGTCCGATCTACTCTTCACGCTCGCGCGCGTGGCAAACCATCGAGCGTCGGTCGAGGAGACGACCTGGTGAGCGTCGAGCGGGAAATCACGCTCCCGTGGTATCGCGTCACCATCGCCGCCGGGGCACTCGATCGCGTCGGCGAGATCGCTCGCGCCACGGCACCGGCGCACCGCTACGCCGTGATCACAGATGACAACGTGGGTCCGATGTACGCCTCGCGCGTCGCCGCAACGTTCGATGCCGCGCGGGTGTCGGTGTTCACCATCCCCGCCGGCGAAGCGCACAAGACCCGCGAATCCTGGATGCGTCTCACCGACGAGCTCCTCCAGGCGGGGTTCGGCCGGGACAGCGCAATCATCGCCGTGGGCGGCGGCGTGATCGGCGATCTCGCCGGCTTCGTCGCCGCGACGTTCATGCGCGGCATCCCGTACGTGCAGGCGCCAACGAGCCTGCTGTCGATGATCGATGCATCGGTCGGCGGCAAGACCGGCGTCGACACGCCCGCGGGAAAGAACCTGGTAGGCGCGTTTCATCAGCCGGCGGCCGTCGTCGCCGATCCTGCCGCGTTGCGCACGCTGCCGCGCGATCATCTGCGTGCCGGGATGGCGGAAGCGATCAAGCACGGTGTGATCGCCGACGAACACTACTTCGATCTGATCGCGATGACCGCCGCCGGAATCGAAGGCGTGGATCTCGCGGGCGACCCGATGATCGAGCTCGTCGCGCGCAGCGTGGAGATCAAGGCTGACGTCGTGCGGCGCGACGAGCGCGAGAGCGGCATGCGCAAGATCCTCAACTTCGGCCACACGATCGGCCACGCGGTGGAAATGCTGAGCGGCTACACGCTCCTTCACGGCGCCGCCGTGGCGATCGGGATGTGTTACGAGAGCGCGCTCGCCGAGCGACTCGGGCTGGCGACTCCTCCCACATCGGCGCGCATCTGGTCGGCGGTGATCGGCGCCGGTCTTCCGAGTCGTGTGCCGCCGTCGATCTCCCTGAACGATGTAGTCGCCGCAACGCGGTCCGACAAAAAGTCGCGCTCCGGCCGAGTGGAGTACGCGCTTCCGTCGCGGATTGGCGGAATGGCGGGAAGCGAGCGCGGCTGGTCAATTCCGGTCGCGGACGAAGTCGTACACGAGTTGCTCGCAGCCCGCGACGGTTCGGACTAGCCACCTGCCGACTCGGTGCGGGTGCCCCGCGTCCTCGATCAGGCTCGCGGTTTGCTGAGTTCGACCGACGTCATCAATGCCGAGCCCAAGCCATGTCCTCGTTCGCCACGTATCTGATCGGCTTCATCGTCCTCATCGTCGGGCTGGCGATCGCCGCGTATTTGGTCAACGTCCCGACCACCTGGATCGCGGTGGGAGTGATCGTGCTACTCGGGATCGGAATCCTGAGCGCGACCAGTCGCACCAAGGTACGCGACCCCTCACCCGGGACGGGTGGAACCACGACGGTCGTCGAGCGCCGCCCGCCGAGCCCGCCGAACGCGTGATGGTGCGAACACTGGAATTGGAGTGACGAGCGGCAGTGTCGATGTGACGATCGCACCGCCGCTCGCCCGAACAAATCCTGAAAACGCCAAAAATCGGTCAACTTGACCGATTTTTGGATTATTCGGCGGCCATGTAGAGTAACCTGCAAAATCCTATCATATCAACGAGATAGAATCATTCGCACGTGACCGCGCGCGCGAGCGGTAGAAAATTCTGTTGACGCTTCCAAAGCCCAACATTATCCTGCCGTCCCTGCTACAAGCTCTACATCGCGCGAGCGGAACTGCGCTCGCTCCACTAACCGGCGCCAATCGGGAAGGAGCGTGTATGGAGCAAGTGACCGAGACCAGATCGTCGAAGGGTTACTTCCGATCGTCTCCGTCCACCGCGTTCGATCAATACCTGCAAGACATCCAGAAGCTCCCGTTGATCAGTGATCCGGAAGAGGAACGCCGATTGGCGCGACGGGCGCAAAAAGGTGACGAAAAAGCCGCGGAACGCCTCGTAACCGCCAACCTCCGCTTCGTCATCTCCTACGTCAAAAAGTACCAGGGCCACGGACTCGACCTGAGCGAGCTCGTCGCCATCGGAAACGAAGGCCTCCTGAAAGCAGTCCGCAAGTTCGACCCGGACCAGGGGGTCAAATTCATTTCGTACGCTGTCTGGTGGGTTAGACAGGCGGTGCTCAAGGCCCTCGCTGAGCAAACCCGATCTGTCCGCATCCCCCTCAACCAGAATTCGCAGCTCATCCGACTCGCGCGCGCCGAAACGATCCTGGCTCAGGTACTCAAGCGCGATCCCACCGAAGACGAAGTCAGCCGCCTGCTCGAGGACACGCCGGAAAACGTCCGCGCCGCGAAGCAGATGTCGGCCACCGAGATCTCCCTCGACGCTCCCATCGACCGCTCCGACCGCGAAGCCTCCACCCTGGGCGAGCGATTCGCCGGCGTCGACGGTACCGAGATCGAAGAGGTCACCGATTACAAGCTGATGCGCGAGTTCATCGATCGCGTATTCAAGAAGTATCTCACGCCGCGCGAGCGAAAGATCCTCTACCTCTACTACGGGCTCGAGGAAGGCTCCGAAGCGATGACCCTCGAGAAGATCGGCGCGCTGATGGGCGTGACCCGCGAGCGCATTCGCCAGATTCGCGAGCGCGCCTTCGAGAAGCTTCGCGAGTCCCCCGACGGTCGCGCGCTGAGCGGCTTCTGGGCGGCATAGCATTCGACCCGCTCCTCCGCGACAAGCAGCACACGTCTTGCCCTTGAAACGCCTACCGCGCTCCACGCGGTAGGCGTTTCGGCTTCTCGAGGTGGCGTACGGGGTACACGTGCTGATAACCGAGGTCATTCCAGCATTCGTGAATCCACACGCCGGCAACGCCGATGCGGCGCGGGCGGCGCTGGAGTCGGTTGGCGGATTCGCCATCCGTGAGATGGAGCCGGAGGCCCTTGCCTCGCAGGTGCAGAACGTCATCCGCTCCGGCGCCGCTCGCATCCTCGTCGCCGGCGGCGACGGCTCAATCGCCGGCGCCGCGAATGCGCTCGCCGGCCACGATGCGGAGTTGGCGATCCTGCCCTGCGGTACGCTCAATCATCTCGCCAAGGATCTCGGCCTGCCGCTCGAGCTCGAGGAGGCCGCGCGCGTGGCTCGCGACGGCGTCGCCGTGCCCGTCGATGCCGCCGTGGTGAATGACCGGATCTTTCTCAACACGAGCTCGGTGGGCGCGTACGTGAGCTTCGTCCGCGCCCGCGAACGACTCGAGCGCCGCCTCGGCTACCACATCGCGACGCTCGTCGCGGCAGCGAAGCTGCTCGTTGGAATGCCGAGCTTTCGCGTATCCGTGAACGTTGGCGGCGTAGCGCGCCAGTATCTGACACCGCTCGTCTTCATCGGAGTCGGCGAGCGCGAGCTCAAGCTCCCCACACTCGGCGCTCGCGTGCCGAACGGCCGCTCAGGACTTCACGTGATGGTCGTGCGACGACGATCGGGGGCCCGGGCGCTCGCCACCGCACTCGCCGCGGCCGCCCGGGGTGTACGCGCGGTCGCAAAGACGCCCGCCATGGACGCGTTCGTCGTCGATGCGTGCACCATCGAGTCCCGAACCCGCCGAATCGCCGTAGACGGAGAGATCGTGGCGGAAATGCCGCCGCTCCGGTTTCGGCACATTCCGGGTCATCTGCGAATCGTCGTGCCGCGCGCGGCCTCCGATGCCTGAGCCGAGCTACCCGCGATCGCACGCATTGGCGTAGCTTTCGGGCGTGACGTCAGTCGCCACCGGTTCCCACCCCACCCGCATCACGGTTCCCGCGCCCACGAGAACGATCGATCGCGCGCTCGCGGACCGCCTCGCGGCTATCGTCGGCGAGCGACGAGTCCTGTTCCGGCCGAGCGAGCTGCTCACGTATACGGCCGACGCGCTTCCCTCGTATCACAAGCAGCCGGCGCTGGCGGTCTTTCCGGGAACACGAGACGAGGCGATCGCCGTGGTGCGCGAGCTCGCGGCGGGACAGATCCCGTTCGTGCCCCGCGGAGCCGGCACCGGACTCTCCGGCGGCGCGCTGGCCGACGGCGTCGTGCTCGTTGGACTCAACCGACTGACGCGCATCCTCTCGATCGACGCCGAGAATGGACTGGCGGTCGTGGAACCCGGCGTCGTGAACGTGGCGCTGAGTCGCGCCGTCGCCGCGTACGGCCTGCACTACGCGCCGGATCCATCGAGCCAGACCGCGTGCACGATCGGCGGCAACGTCGCCGAGAACGCGGGCGGCCCTCACTGCCTCAAGTACGGCGTGACGACCAACCACATCGTCGCGCTGACCGTGCTGCTGCCGAGTGGCGAGATCGTGAAGCTGGGCACCGCCGATGGCGAGCACGAAGGCTACGACCTGGTCGGTGCGTTCGTGGGATCCGAGGGCTGTTTCGGCATCGCCCTCGAGATCACCGTGCGGCTGTCGCGCAATCCCGAGGCGGTGCGCACGCTGCTCGGCGACTTCATGTCGATCGACGCGGCGGCGCGCACGGTGTCCGCAATCGTCGCCACGGGAATCATCCCGGCGGCACTGGAGATGATCGATCAGGCGACGATCCGCGCCGTCGAGGCGTCGATTTACGCGGCCGGATACCCGACCGACGCCGCCGCCGCGTTACTCATCGAGCTCGATGGCGCAACGGCTGGAATCGAGCGCGACGTCGCGACCGTGGAAGGCCTCTGCAAAGCCAACGGCGCCCGTACGGTTCGGATCGCGCGAGACGAAGTCGAACGCGCCAAGCTCTGGCAGGGACGCAAGAAGGCGTTCGGCGCCATGGGTCGCGTGTCGTCTCACCTCGTCGTGCAGGACGCCGTGGTTCCACGGACCAAGCTGCCCGAGGTGCTCGCCGAGATCCATCGGATTGGCAAGGCACATCGCGTGAACGTGTGCAACGTCTTTCACGCCGGCGACGGCAACCTGCATCCGAACATCACGTACGACGCGTCGGATGCGGACGAGACGGCGCGCGTGCACGTCGCGATGCGTGAGATGATGACGGCGTGCGTGAAGGCCGGCGGAACGATCACGGGCGAGCACGGTGTGGGGCTCGACAAGGTGCCGTACATGGAGATGATTTTCTCGCCCGATTCGTTGGCGACGATGTGCATGCTCCGTGAGGTCTTCGATCCCGAGCGCCGCGCGAACCCCGGCAAGGTCGTTCCCGTTCACTCGTGCCGTGAGTGGAACATGGCGCCGGCGGCGCGGCACACGCCGACGAAGACATGACCGTGATCGCCGTCGATTCAGTCGAGGCGGTGCGCGACACGATTCGCGACGCCGCGGCGCGCGGGATCGGGCTGCGAATCGTCGGCCGCGGCACGTGGCTGGACGCGGGCCGGCCGGTGCGCGCCAGCGGCTCGGTTTCAACGCGCGAGCTCGCCGGCATCGTCGACTACGTGCCCGGCGATCTCACGCTCACCGCGCGCGCCGGAACCTCGCTCGCCGACGTTCGCGCGGCTACGGCGGAGCACAACCAGTGGCTCGCGCTCGATCCGTTCGGGTCCGACGACGGCACGCTTGGAGCGACGGTGGCCACGGCGTCGGCCGGCCCGCTGGCTACGTTCTTCGGCACGCCGCGGGATCTCGTGCTCGGGATCGAGTTCGTCACCGGCGGCGCCACGGTAGCGCGCGGCGGCGGACGCGTGGTAAAGAACGTCGCCGGCTTCGACATCACGCGACTACTCACCGGGTCGTGGGGCACGCTCGGCGTGATCACGGAGGTGACACTGCGGCTGCACGCGAGGCCGGAGTCGGACATCTCGATCGCCGTCTCGATCGGCGGCATCGGCGACGAGCTGTCGCGTCTGAGAGAGACGTTGCGCCGACTTCCGTTCACGCCGTACGCGTGCGAGGTGGTGAACTCGACGCTCGCCCGCGCGCTGCAGCTCGGCGACCGTCCAGTTGCGCTCTTCAGGCTGGGCGGCAACGCCGAAGCCGTGAGCGCGCAGCGCGCCGCGCTCGTTGAAGTTGGCGAGACGAGAGAGATCGACGGCGACGTGTGGCATCGCCTGCGGCACGCGGAGTCGAGCGACGCGTTCGTGTTCCGCCTGTCGCGACGGCCCTCTCAGATCGGTACAACGTGGACCGAGGCGATGGACGTCGCGCGCGTCTGCCCGGGTACGCTGGTGCACTGCGCACCGGCCCGTGGAACCGCTCGATGCATCGTGCATCCACAGGCCGGGCTTGCGCAGACGCTGAGCGCCGTCTTTGCCGGCGCTCAATCGAGCAGGATCGGCGAGCGTATGAGCGACGACGTCTGGGCGGCCTGCTTCCCGTCGCCACGTCGTGCGATCGACGCGCGAATCAAGGCGGCGTTCGACTCGGCCAACGTGCTCAATCCGGGAATCTTCGGAGAATTCGCATGAGCGCACCAACGCTCGTTCCGGAGGAGCGCGCGCTGCCCGGAAGCCCGCTCGCGAAGGCCCAGTCGGGGATCGACGCCTGCGTGCATTGCGGATTCTGCCTGCAGGCTTGTCCTACTTATCTCACGCTCGAGGATGAGAACGACAGCCCGCGCGGCCGCATCGTGCTGATGCGGGCGCTGCTCGAGGGCACGCTCGGACCCACGAGTGAGAGCGTGGAAACGCACATCGCCCGGTGCCTTGGCTGTCGAGCGTGCGAAACGGTCTGTCCATCGGGCGTCCCGTACGGCCATCTGCTCGAGGCGACGCGCGCGACCCTGGCCGAGCATCGGCCCATTCCGTTCGTCGCGCGAACGATCCTTGGCGCGTTCGAACGGCCGTGGATGTTGCGACTGACCATGGCGGGCGGCCGACTGCTTCGCGCGACTGGCATCGCCCGGCTCCTCTCACGGCTCCCCGGTCGCATTGGCTTCTCGATGGCGATGCTGAGCTCGACCACCCGGTCACGCCGTGGCGAGCGCGCGTACGCCGCCAGGGACGCACGGTCGCCCAGCGGCACGCAGCGCGGAACGGTCGCTGTCCTCTCCGGCTGTGTCATGGAGGGGCTGTTTGCGGAAACGAACCGCGCCACCGAGCGAACGCTCGCGATGAACGACTACGCTCTGGTCGGCGCGCCAGGACAGCAGTGCTGCGGCGCTCTGCATGCGCACGCCGGCGACGACGCCGCCGCTCGACGACTGGCCAAAGCCAACGTCGAAGCGTTCGAGCGGTCGGGCGCGGATTACATCGCCGTGAACGCCGCCGGATGCGGCGCGATGATGAAGGAGTACGGGCGACTTCTGGCCGACGATCCCGCGTGGCGTGTTCGCGCCGACCGCGTGTCGGACAAGGTGCGCGACGTGAGCGAGCTTCTATCGGCCGCTGGGCCGAAGCGCGGCGGCGCGGTGCGCATTCGCGTCGCGTACGACGCACCGTGCCATTTGCTGCACGCGCAGCGCATCGCGTCGTCACCGCTCGACGTGTTGCGCGCGATCCCCGAGCTGGAGCTCGTGCCGCTCGTCGAGAGCGACGTGTGCTGCGGCAGCGCGGGGATCTATAACCTGGTCGAGCCGGATACGTCGAACGTCGTGCTGGACCGCAAGCTCGGCCACGTCGACACCGCAGACCCGGAAGTCGTCGCATCCGGAAACCCGGGCTGCCTCATGCAGATCGGAGCGGGGCTGTTGCGGGCAGGCTCGCGAATCGGTACGGTGCATCCAGTGGAGCTCCTGGACCGGAGCTACGCTGCCGCGCGCAGCCATGGCGGCACGCTCGACGAGGCAGCATCCGAAGGGAGCAGGAGTACGACATGACGAACCCACAAGTTGCGTCGGCAACGCATCCACATGCCGGATCGATGCTCAATATCGCGGGGCAGGACGTCGTGCTCGCATATGGCGATGTCCAGGTGGAGTACGACGCCCTGCGCATGAGCGCAATCGTCGTCGACCGGAGCCATCGCGGGCGCATGCGATTCTTCGGCGACAAGGCCGGCGATGCGCTGACCGGCCTCGTTACCAACGACGTGCTGGCGATTCAAGCGGGGCATGGACGGTACGGCGCCGCGCTTTCGGCAAAGGGACGCATTGTCGCCGATTTGAGAATTCTCGCAATGCCGGGCTCGTATCTGGTTGACGGCGCGCCGCGTGCCTGGCCGGGATTCGTCGCCATGGTCAAGAAGTACGTCAATCCGCGACTCTCCGGATATCGAGACGAATCGCACGCGGTCAGGGATCTCGGCGTGTTCGGTCCGACCGCGCGCCGGGTCGTGGCTCGGGTGTCGGGAATCGCCGAAGAGTCGCTCGGTGCGTTGGCGCCGTACGATCACGCGAGCGCCGCGATCGACGACGCGTCAGTGACCGTGATGCGTTCACCCGATGCGGGAGTCGAGGGATACGAGCTACTCGTCCCATTCGAGTCGTTCGGGCGCATTTGGGACGCGGTGATCGCGGCGGGAGCGACGCCGGCCGGCCTCGGCGCGTGGGAAATTGCGCGAGTCGAGGCGGGCCGCCCGGAATGGGGAATCGACGTGGACGACTCGACGAT
>DATJHY010000207.1:0-2971 GCA_035493635.1 Gemmatimonadaceae bacterium
GTCGCGAGCGTGAGCCCCTCGAGACTGATCATCGTGTCGCGGCCCCAATCGGTGAACCAGTGATAGCCGGCGATCACCGTGCGCACTTCATTGCCGAGCGCCGCGGCGCGCGTGGCGTCGGCCAATCGCCCCTTCGGCGTGATGATGAACTGGTCGGCGGCGAGCACGAGCTCGGCGCCAATTTCATCCTGCAGCGCGGGCGCGGCGGCATCGACGAGCCGGCGTCGTCGCTCGTGCTCGAGCACGGCCGCTTCGCCGGGACTCAACGCGCGCATGACTTCGTCCAGCTCGACCGACGCGATGAGCGTCGTACTCGCCCCGAGCCGCAGCGTCACCTCGAAATGGCCCGGTGTCCAGAGCGTGCCGCGGAACTCGTACCCCCGACTCTGCTCGACGGGATAGATATACTCGCTCGTTAACTTCGCATCGGAGATGAACCGATGCGTATCCGCCCCGGCGACGAGAAACTTGAGCGGCGGCAAATCCTGCTCGTTGCCGCCCTGTAACACGTGCATGTCGCCCGCCGACATCATCGTGTAGCGCGTGGTCGCGGGACTGTTTGTGGTCGCGTCCACACGGCTTTCATATCCGCGAAAGTGCACTGCCGGCCGCAGCTCGAGCGTTGCGGTCTCAGGGCCCTCGAGCAACCGATAGGTGACGTGGACGGTGTTCTGTCCGCGCGGCATCATGATTCGCTTTTCGATGCAAACCCCTTCCGAGCTGTATTCCCACACCGGAAGTCCTGACTCGAGCCGGAACTTGCTGACCTTCGAGGCCGCAACGGGATCGACCGGCCCTCCGACGCGTTCCTCCACGTTGAGGTGGCTCGTCCCCTCGTCCGCTCGCAGCCGCTCGCCCAAGTGGTTGAGCATGACCATGCGGCCGAGCGGGTTCGGGAGCGCAGCCACCAACAGTCCATGATAGCGTCGCGTGGTCACGCCGGCGGCGGTGCACGACGAGTAGCCGCCGATGCCATTCGTGACCAGCCATTCCGTTTCGAGCAGTGTGCTCAAGCGCGCATCCGGCTGCTCGGGCAGCGGAAGCGTGCGAACGACCCTATCGATCAGACGTCGTGTCATCGCCCGGTACGAGAAGGACAGCTGACTCGGCGGGAATCCACCATCCGCCGGGAATCGTTTCGAGCCGCGGCGTGCCCCAGCCGCCATACACGCGCGACTCGCTAGAGAAAACCGTGCGCCACGGACGGACGAGCATATCGGCACCCGCTGGCGGCGCCATCAGCGGCTCGGCGAGCGGATCCGCGTGCAGGCGAGCGCCGAGATTCACGATCAGCAGTCGATCGTCGCCGGCGCCGCCAAAGAAACGCAACACGAACGAATGCTCGCCGAGCACGGCGCCATCGATGCCTCGTGGTCGCGGCGCGGCGATCACTGGATCGCATCGGCGCAGCTTGAGCAAGTCGCGATGCAATGCGACGTGCTCGGTATGTGCGCGTCGTTCGGACCAGTCCAGCTTCGAGCACACGAACGCCCACGAGTCGCTCGGGTCGTGCGGATGGTTCGCGCTGTCCGCGGCCACCGTGCTTGGAAATTGAGACATGAATGCCCGTCGCCCCGATCGCACGAGCGCCGACAGCTCGGGGCGATGGTCCGCGAAATAGAGAAAGGGCGAGCTCGCGCCGAATTCCTGGCCTTGAAAGAGCATCGGCGTTTGCGGCAATAGGAGCAGCAGCGCCGTGAGCGCGCGATGGCGCCCCGGGCTCGTCTCCCGATGCAATCGCCTGCCCGCGCCGCTGTTCGCCACCTGATCGTGATTCTGAAGAAAGTTGACGAAGCGCGTCGGCTCATAGGCAAGCGCTGGCGTTCCACGTCGCCGCCCCTGCCATGCGAAGAACTGCCCTTGATAGAGAAATCCGTATTTCGCGGCAGACACGAACTCCTGCGCGACGCCGCGGTAGCCGCTGTAGTACGCTTCATCGCGGCCCGTCGCCGCCACGTTCGCGGCGTGTTGAAAATCGTCGTTCCACAGCGCGTCCACTTCGCAGCCACCGTTCTCGCACGGGGCGAGCAGACGCGTATCCTGCGGTTCGTTCTCCGCGACGACGAACGTACCCTTGCCACGGGCCGCGAGGCGCACCGCCGTGGTGACGTCAGTGAGGATGTGCCGTTCGGAGCGATCGAAGATCTGTTGCGTCGCGTCGAGCCGAAGCCCGTCGAGGTGAAACTCCTCGACCCAGTAGCGCGCATTCGTGATGAAATACTCACGAACCGGCGCGGCGTCAGCGCCGTCGAAGTTGATCGCGTCGCCCCACTCCGTCGGATCTCCGCTGAAGTACCGCGGCGCAAACTGCGCGAGGTAGTTGCCGTCGGGTCCGAAGTGATTGTAGACGACATCCAGAATCACGCCGAGCTCGAGCCCATGCGCGGCGTCGACGAACGCGCGCATGTCGTCCGGTGTCCCGTAGAGCCGGCACGGCGCGAACATGTTCACGCCGTCGTATCCCCAACCGAATTTTCCGGGAAAGTCCGCGACCGGCATCAACTCGATCAGCGTGACGCCGACATCGACCAGATCAGGCAGTCGCTCGATGGCGCCGCGAAACGTCCCTGCCTCGGTGAACGTGCCGACGTGCAATTCGTAGATGACGTGTCCGCTGGTGGACACCCCCTGCCACGAATCGTCGCTCCACTCGTAACCCGTTGGGTCGACGACGATTGAAGGGCCGTGTGGCCCCTGAGGCTGGTATCGAGATGCCGGATCGGGGAAAAAGTCCCGGCCACCCAGGCGGAATCGGTAAGCCATTCCTGCCCCGATCCCGTCGACCTCGGACGAGAAGTATCCGCCGTCCTCCGCTGTAAGACGATGTGCTACATCGTCTTCCGAGACGAGCTCTACCTGGTCGCATGCCGGCGCCCACACGCGCGCATGAACCCTGCTGGGGCCGTCTCTTCGGTGGAAAACTTCGACACCGATGGGGTATCGACGTTGGGCCGATAATTCAGTTGTCGGC
>DATJHY010000208.1:0-9689 GCA_035493635.1 Gemmatimonadaceae bacterium
CCCCGGCCGACTTCCGTACCATCGGCCACGACCTCGTCGACCGCATCGCCGACTTTCTCGCGTCCGTCAACGACCGCCCAGTTGCCCCGAACACGACTCCGAGCGCCATTCGCGATCGCCTCCGCGTCTCGACCGTCCCGGTCTCAGGCGCCGACCCGAGTCAGGTCCTGAGCGAGGCCGCCGACCTCCTGTTCGACGCCTCGACACTCAATGGCCATCCGAGGTTCTTCGGGTACATCACGTCGTCCGCGGCGCCGATCGGTGCGCTGGCGGACATGCTCGCGGCAACGATCAACGCGAATTGCGGGGCGTGGGCGCTTTCACCTGTCGCGACCGAGATCGAGCGCGAGGCCGTTCGGTGGGTCGCGGAGCTCATCGGCTATCCGTCGAACGCGGGCGGCATTCTGGTGAGCGGCGGCAACATGGCGAACATGGTCTGCCTCATCGCCGCGCTGCGAGCGCAGGCCGGGTGGGATGTTCGGGCGCACGGGGTTGGTGGCGGGGCGGGACAGCGACTCGTCGTGTACGCCTCGTCGGAGGTGCACACGTGGCTGCAGAAGGGCGCGGACATCTGCGGGCTCGGCGTGGACTCCGTTCGCGCCGTGCCGGTCGATTCGTCGCGAGCGATGAGCGTGAGTGCGTTGCTGCGCCAGATCTCGGAGGATCGCGAGCGTGGGTTGCAGCCCGCGGTCGTCGTGGGAACCGCAGGTACGGTGAGCACCGGCGCGATTGACCCGCTGCCCGAGCTGGCGTCGATCTGCGCGAAGAACGGGCTCTGGTTCCACATCGACGGCGCGTACGGCGCGCCGGCGGCGATGATCGAGAACGCGCCGCTCGCACTCGGCGCGATCGCGCTAGCCGATTCGGTTGCCGTGGATCCGCACAAGTGGCTCTACGCGCCGCTCGAGGCGGGATGCGCGCTCGTGCGCGACAAGGAGAAGCTGCACGACGCATACGCCTTTCATCCGCCCTACTACAAGTTCGAAGGCGACGCGGCGGATCCGCCGACCAACTTTCACGAGTGGGGTCCGCAGAATTCGCGCGGATTCCGTGCGCTCAAGGTGTGGGCGACGATTCGCCAGGTCGGCCGCGACGGCTATCGCCAGATGATCGGCGACGACATCGCGCTGGCCCGCGAGATGTACGAGCTCGCCGAGCGGGAGCCTGAGCTCGAGCCGCTGACCCAGTCGCTGAGCATCACGACGTTCCGTTACGTTCCGGCCGACTTGTGGGACACGCGCCACGAACCGGCCGTTGCGGACTACCTCAACACGCTCAACACGGACCTGTTGGCCAAGCTGCAGGCCGACGGCACGGTGTACGTGTCGAACGCGGTGATCGACGGTGTGTTCGCACTGCGGGCGTGCATCGTGAACTTCCGAACGCAGTCGTCCGACGTTCGGGCGGTAGTGGAGGCGGCGGTGGCGGGGGGGAGGGAGCTGGCGGCGCAGGCGGCTAGAGGGTTGGAGGGCTAGAGGGCTAGAGGGCTAGAGGGCTAGCGGGTTGGAGGGTTGGAGGGCTGGAGGGTTGGAGGGCTGGAGGGCTGGAGGGCTCGAGGGCTGGAGGGCTCGAGGGCGGAGTCGCCGAGCCGCCGAGATTCCGAACGCCCGGCCCCTCTCGCGCGTAGTAGATTCGGATCATTGAACTTCGCCCGTTCGCGGCATAGCCGAGCCCATCGGCCGCCGCGTGCTCCGCTCCCCCCGAACGATTTCGAAATGCGCTTCTCCGATCGCGCATCGTTGCCTTTTTTCGCCGCTGCGTTGTGCCTGCCCCTGGCGCTGGCTGCCTGCAGCAAGAAGCAGGAACGGCCGCCGCGCCCGGTCGCCATGGTGAGTGTCGCATCCGCCCGGCGCGCTACGGTGCCCTATGTCATCGAAGCGAATGGCGTCGTGACGCCGATGCAAAGCGTCGCGGTCACCGCCCAGGTCGACGGCATCGTCCAGTCCGTCGACTTCCAGGAAGGCCAGGACGTTCAGCAGGGCCAGGCGCTCTTTCACATCGACCCGCGGCCGTACCGAAACACGTACGAGCAGACGCTGGCGGTGCTTGCCCGTGACAGCGCGAACTGGATCAATGCGCAAGCCAATGCCGAGCGGTACAAGAAGCTGCTCGAGGCCAAGGTGATCACGCCGCAGGAAGGCGATCAGCAGCTCACGGTTGCCGCGACCACCGAGGCCACGCTCCGCGCCGATCGAGCTGCCGTGGCGCAGGCGAAGTTCAATCTCGACAACACGGTCATTCGCGCGCCGATCTCGGGGAAGACGGGCAGCTTGCTCGTGAAACGCGGTAACCTGGTGCGCGCGGGCGGCACCGCACCGCTGGTGGTGATCAATCAGGTTCGGCCGATCCTCGTCCGCTTCGCCATTCCATCGTCGCAGCTCGGTCTCGTTCTGCAGTACGGCGCCAACGGCGGGCTGCCGGTGTCGGCCGTGCCGGGCGGCATCGCGGCGCCTTCGCCATCGATCGATTCGCTCGCTGCGGCGGCGATGAACCCGGTGCAGGATCCGGCCGGGCAGGATGCCAGCGCGACGACGGGTGACGGGCGGCGGGCGACGGGCGGCAGCCAGAGCCCTCAGGCGGTGCCGGATCCGGCGAGGGCGGGAGCGGGCGGCGGTAGCGCCAACGGAGCGCTGCAGCAGGGCGGCATCGTGGGCGACCGGCTTACGGGCAAGCTGTCGTTCATCGACAACGCGGTGGATACGGCGACGGGCACTGTGCAGCTCAAGGCGGTGTTCGACAACGCCAACGGTCGGCTGTGGGCGGGCCAGTTCGCGTCGACGTCGCTTCATCTCTACGATCAGGACAGCGCGCTCGTGGTGCCGGCGCAGGCGATCGTCACCGGCCAGCGCGGCACGTACGTGTACGTGGTCGATCGGGCCGACACGGCCCGGCAGCGGGCCGTCGTCGTGGAGCGCACGGCGGGCGGGCTGGCGATCATCGCGAGCGGCATCCGCGACGGCGAGCGCGTGGTGACCGACGGCCAGTCGCGTCTCACTCCCGACGCGCCGGTGCGCCTCCGCGGCGCGAGCGACAACCCGGGCACGAGCGGAATGGTGGGACGGCGCGGCGGTGGCCGAGGTGGCCGCGGCGGCCCGGGTGGACGAAATGGCGGCGGAGCTCGCGGCGGCGGATCTCCAACCAGCTGAGCAAGAGAGGACGCGCATGAACTTCACGGCGCTCTTCGTACGGCGGCCGGTCATGACGACATTGCTCATGATCGGCATCCTCGTATTCGGAATCGTCTCCTATCAAAAGCTGCCGGTGAGCGACCTGCCGGTGGTGGATTCGCCGACGATCAGCGTCGGCGCCAATCTGCCGGGCGCGAGTCCCGAGACGATGGCGGCGACGGTCGCCACGCCGCTCGAGAAGGCCTTCTCGGCGATCGCCGGCGTCGACGAGATCACGTCGACGAGCCGTTTGAGCAGCACCAACATCACGATGCAGTTCTCGCCCGACCGCGACATCGAGGCCGCGGCGCAGGACGTGAACGCGGCGATCGGCAAGACGCTGCCGTACCTGCCGTCGACGATTCTTCCGCCCAACTACCACAAGGAGAACCCCGCGGCGTCGCCGATCCTGGGCATCGCGCTCACGTCCAACGTGCTGCCGATGCAGCAGGTGGACGAGTACGCGCAGACGGCGATCGCGCAGCGCCTGTCACAGATCGAAGGCGTGGCACAGGTCAACGTGTGGGGTTCGGCGAAGTACGCCGTTCGCGTGCAGCTCGACCCCGGCGCGCTCGCGTCGCGCAACATAGGCGTGTCGCAGGTGGCCAACGCGATCCGGAGCAACAACGTCACGCTGCCCACCGGCGTGCTGTACGGCAAGGACAAGACGCTCACCATTCAGGCGACCGGTCAGCTCAACAACGCGACCGAGTTCCGCCGGCTGATCATCGCGTACCGCAATGGCGCGGCGGTCCGGCTGGGTGACGTAGCGAACGTGCTCGACGACATCCAGAACAACAAATCGGCGAGCTGGTACAACAACGAGCGGTCGATCAACCTGTTCATCACCCGCCAGCCGGGCACGAACACCGTGGAAGTCTGCCGGCGGGTCAAGGCGGCCCTCGCCGAGATCGAGAAAGGGCTGCCGCCGACGCTTGGCGTGTACGTGCAGTGGGACCGCTCGATCTCGATTCAGAGCGCGGTCAGCGACGTGAAGCTCTCGCTCCTCGTGGCGCTGGCGCTCGTGGTGGCGGTGATCTTCATCTTCCTGCGCAGCGCCGTGGCGACCTTGATCCCGAGCGTGACGCTGCCGCTCGCGATCGTCGGCACGTTCTCGGTGATGTACGCGCTCAATTTCAGCATCGACAACCTGTCGCTGATGGCGCTCACGCTCGCCGTGGGGTTCATCGTCGACGACGCGATCGTGATGCTGGAGAACATCATCCGGCACATCGAGATGGGAAAGAAGCCGATGCAGGCGGCGCTCGACGGCGCGTCCGAGGTCGGCTTCACGGTGCTCTCGATGTGCATCTCGCTGTCGGCGGTGTTCATCCCGCTGATGTTCATGGGCGGCACGATCGGGCGGCTCTTCCGCGAGTTCGCGGTGACGATCAGCGTCGCGATTCTCGTGTCCGGCATGGTCGCGCTGACGCTCACGCCGATGCTGTGCAGCCGGCTGCTCAAGTCCGATGAGGAAACTCGAAAGGGCCACGGCCGGCTGTTCAATCTGAGCGAGAACGCGTTCAACGGCATGCGGCGCGCCTACGAGCGGAGCCTCGATTGGCTGATGCGGCGCCGGCCGATCGCGCTGGCTTTCTCGCTCGCGATCCTGGCGGGAACGGCGGTGCTGTGGAAGGTCATCCCCAAGGGCTTGTTCCCACCCGACGATACCGGCTCGCTCAACGTGAACGTGCAGGCGGCGCAGGGCACCACCTTCACGGAGATGCTGCGCTTCGCGCAACTGGCGAGCAGGCGGCTGGCCACCGACACGAACGTCGCATCGTTCACGTCGAACATCGGCGGCGGGCCGGGCGGCGGGCCCAATTCGGTGGGCTTCAACGTCACCCTGAAGCCGGCGGGCGAACGGCCGCCGGCCGAACAGATGGTGCACGAGCTCACGCGCGTGATGTCGGGGATCCCGGGGCTCGAGGTGTTCGTCAGCAATCCGCCGGCGATTCGCATCGGCGGCCGCGGAAGCAGGACGAATTATCAGTACACGCTGCGCGGTCCGGACATCACGCAGCTCTACGATCAGGGCAACAAGCTGATGACGCGGCTTCAGCAGAGTCAGATGCTGAGCGGCGTGACGTCGGACCTCGAGAATCGCGCTCCGATTCTCAAGGTCCACATCAACCGCCAGCGCGCCGCCTCTCTGGGCGTCACACCGCAGGGGATCGAACAGGCGCTCGCCAACGCGTTCAATCAGCAGCAGGTATCCACGATCTTCATGCCGACCAACCAGTACCAGGTCGTGATGGAGACCGTGCCGAGCGCGCAGCTCGACGCGAGCTCGCTGGACCACTTCTACGTGCCGGCGCCCGGCGGGCGGCAGATCCCGCTGAACGACGTGGCGTGGTTCGAGCAGACGACCGGTCCGCTCAGTGTCGCGCACTCGGGCCAGATGGCCTCGATGACGATCTCCTTCAATCTGTCACCGGGCGTGTCGCTCGGCGCGGCGACGACCGAGGTCGGCCGTATCGCGCGACAGATGCTGCCGGCGACGATCACCGGCGGCTTCTCGGGGACGGCGCAGGCGTTCCAGGATTCGCAGGAAGGCATGGGCCTGCTCCTCCTGATCACGGTGTTCATCATCTACATCGTGCTCGGGATCTTGTATGAGAGCTTCATCCACCCGATCACGATCCTGACGGGTCTTCCATTCGCCGCGTTCGGCGCACTGTTCGCGCTCTACGTGACGAACGTGGAGCTCGGCGTGTACGGCTACGTCGGAATCATCATGCTGATCGGCATCGTCGAGAAGAACGCGATCATGATGATCGACTTCGCGCTGGAGCGTCAGCGCAGCGAGCGCATCTCGCCGGCCAAGGCAATCGTCGAAGCGGCGAGCGTGCGCTTCCGTCCGATCATGATGACCACCGTCTCGGCGATCGTCGGCACGCTGCCGATCGCGATCGGCATCGGAACGAGCGCGGCGTCACGCCGTCCACTCGGTATCGCGGTGGTGGGTGGATTGGCGTTCTCGCAGATCGTGACGCTCTACGTCACGCCGGTGTTCTACTCGTACTTCGATCAGATGCAGGCGTGGCTGGGCCGGCGGGCGCGGCGAGCTGTCGCGCTCGAGCCGTCGGCTGCGCCGGTGGCGGGGGACTGAGGTGGCAAACGCTCGCGCCGTTGCAGTCGCACGCCTGAGACCTCGATGCTTTATGCTCGATGCTGGTCTCGCTGTCGTGGGTGAAATGTCAGTCATCAGGTGCGGGGGATCAGATCGTCAATCTGGCATCTCAGCGCTCGAGACTGGGATCTCACCCATGACCGTGAGTCCAGCATCGAGGTCTCAGCATCGAGGCGTCAGGCGTGGGCAAGCCAACCAGCCGGCGGTGGCAGGGGTGAGTAGGTGAGGTTGCAGCTCCTGGTTTCACACGAATCGTAGTCAATGAATTTCACGACTCTGTTCATCAAACGGCCTGTCATGACCACCCTCGTCATGATCGGCATTCTCGTCTTCGGGATCGTCGCGTACCGTCAGTTGCCGGTGAGCGACTTGCCGAACGTCGATTTTCCGACCGTGACGGTGACCGCGGCACTGCCCGGGACGAGTCCGCAGACGATGGCGGCCACCGTTGCGACGCCGCTCGAGAAGCAGTTCTCGACCATTGCCGGCATCGACAACATGACGTCGACGTCGAGCCTGGGGCAGACGCAGATCGTCATTCAGTTCGCGCTCGACCGGAACATCGACGCCGCCGCGCAGGACGTGCAGGCGGCGATCGCGCAGACGGCGCGGCAACTGCCGCAGGGTATCATTCCGCCGTCCTACCAGAAGACCAATCCGGCTGACGCGCCGATTCTCACGCTGGCGCTCACCTCGGACGAAGTGCCGCTGTCCACGCTCGACGAGTTCGGCGAGACGACGCTCGCGCAACGGTTGTCGATGGTAGGCGGCGTGGCGCAGGTGCTGGTGTTCGGCGCGCAGAAGTACGCCGTGCGACTCCAGCTCGATCCGGGGCAGCTCGCCACGCGCAACATCGCCCTCGAGGACGTGGCGCAGGCGGTGACGTCGCAGAACGTGAACATGCCCACGGGCGTCCTGTACGGACCGCGCAAGGCGCTCACCGTGCAGGCGACGGGGCAGCTCGAGAACGCGGAGCAGTTCCGTGACGTGATCGTCGCCTATCGGAACGGTGCGCCCGTCCACCTCGAGGAGATCGGCCGGATCACCGACGACGTGCAGAACAATAAGACGGCGAGCTGGTACAACGGCTCGCGGTCGATCGTGCTGGCGATTCAGCGCCAGCCGGGGACGAATACGGTCGACGTCGCGAACCGCGTGAAGTCCGCGCTCGCCAGGTTGCAGGCCGAGATCCCGGCGTCGGTGAAGGTGTCGACGCTGTACGATCGGTCGGCGACGATCAAGGCGTCGGTCGACGACGTGACGTTCACGCTCGAGCTGACGCTGGTGCTCGTCGTGGCCGTCATCTTCCTCTTCCTCCGCAACATTTCGGCGACGATCATCCCGAGTCTCGCGCTGCCGATGTCGATCATCGGCACGTTCTCGGTGATGTATCTCCTGCATTACAGCCTCGACAACCTGTCGCTGATGGCGCTCACGCTCGCCGTGGGCTTCGTCGTCGACGATGCGATCGTGATGCTCGAGAACATCGTCCGCCACCTGGAGATGGGGAAACCCAAAATGCAGGCGGCGATCGACGGTGCGTCCGAGGTTGGCTTCACGATTCTGTCGATGACGTTCTCGCTCGCCGCCGTGTTCATTCCGTTCCTGTTCATGGGCGGGATCATCGGCAAGCTGTTCCACGAGTTCGCGGTCACGATCGGCGTGGCGATCCTCGTGTCCGGCTTCGTGTCGCTCACGCTCACGCCGATGCTGTCGAGCCGGTTCCTCAAATCGCAGCACGGCAAGTCGCACGGCCGGCTCTATCAGGCGAGCGAGCGCTTCTACGAGGCGTGGCTCCGCCTGTACGAGCGCACGCTCGCCTGGGTGATGGAGCGGCGGCCGCTCACGCTCGCGTTCTCGTTCATCATCCTCGTGGCCACGGCCTATCTCTTCTGGTCCACGCCCAAGGGACTGTTTCCGACCGACGACACGGGGCAGTTGCTCGCGACCACAGAAGCCGCCGAAGGCGTCTCGTTCGACGCGCTCGTGCAGCACCAGCAGGAGGTTGCGACGGTCGTCGCCAAGGATCCCGACGTCCGCTCGGTGACGTCGTCGGTGGGCACGACGGCGGCGGCCAATCAGGGCCAGCTCACGATCGACCTCAAGCCGATCGAGGAGCGCAACCGAAGCGCCGACGAAATAGGGCGCGACCTCGCGCACGCCGTCGCCGGCGTGCCGGACATCACGGTGTTCGTGCAGAACCCGCCGGCCATCTCCATTGGCGGCCTGTCGTCCAAGAGCCTGTACCAGTACACGCTCCAGAGCGGCGACATCGTCGGCCTCAACACGGCGGCGCGTGAGCTCGAGCGCCGGTTGCGCCAACTGCCGGGCCTCGCCGACGTGACGAGTGATCTCCTGATCGAGAACCCGCAGGTCACGGTCGACATCGATCGCGAGCAGGCGGGGCAGCTGGGCGTGTCGGCGAGCGAGATCGAGAACACGTTGTACGATGCGTTCGGCCAGCGGCAGGTCTCGACGATTTATACATCGACCAACGAGTACTGGGTGGTGATGGAGCTCCTGCCCGAGTACCAGCAGGACGTCGACGCCCTGGGCAAGCTCTGGGTGCGCTCGTCGCGCGGCCCGCTCGTGCCGCTCAGCACCGTCGCCAAGTTCCGCTACACCGTCGGCCCGGTGACGGTGAATCACTCGGGTCAGCTGCCGTCGGTGACCGTGTCGTTCAATCTCGCGCCGGGCGTGTCGCTCGGCAGCGCGCTGACGCAGGTGCAGCAGGTGGCGTCGGAAGTCCTGCCCAACACCGTGGTCGCCAATTTCTCCGGCATCGCGCAGGCCTTCGTGACCACGCAGCAGGGACTCCTCCTGCTGATGCTGCTCGCGGTGTTCGTGATCTACGTGATCCTCGGCGTGCTGTACGAGAGCTTCATCCATCCGATCACGATTCTCACGGGCTTGCCATTCGCCGCGTTCGGCGCGCTCGTAACGCTGATCCTGTTCGGCCTCGATCTCGACATCTACGGATTCGTCGGGATCATCATGCTGATCGGCATCGTCGAGAAGAACGCGATCATGATGATCGACTTCGCGATCGAGGCGCAGCGCGGCGGCAACCGCACGCCGGCCGCGGCGATCCTCGAGGCGGCGAGCGTCCGCTTCCGTCCGATCATGATGACGACGATGGCGGCGCTGATGGGCGCCATCCCGATCGCGGTCGGCTGGGGCGCGGGTGCATCGACGCGCCGTCCGCTCGGTGTGGCGGTAGTGGGCGGTCTCGCGTTCTCGCAGCTCGTCACCCTGTACGTGACGCCGGTGTTCTACACGTACCTCGACGAATGGCAGCAGTGGTTCTCGCGGAGAAAGGCGAGAGAAGCCAGCATCGTGGTGGCGGGCAACGCAGTTACTGGCGACTGACGGCGAACTGCTGACGGCGG
>DATJHY010000209.1:0-37203 GCA_035493635.1 Gemmatimonadaceae bacterium
GTTCATCGACGGTGGCATGCGAGCGGGGATTCCGGACCGCGCTGTGCGCGCGGCAACGGTCACGCTGTACATCGACAAGTCACCGTTCCGTCGCGCGCTCGGCTTGCGGGATGAGGATCGCATCTACGTCCTCCTCGTGGATCGCGAAGGACGAGTGCATTGGCGCACCGACGGAGCATTCGATGCGCAGGCGGGGGCCGAACTGGAACCGGCCGTCGTTCGCCTCACTTCGCCGGCGGACGATCGCTAATAACAACGGCGCCCATTTCTGGACGCCGCTGAACGATGCTGGACTGATTCGGAATGGAGGCGCCGGGAATTGAACCCGGGTCCGAGAATAGATCGACCACAGCTACTACGTGCGTAGTCCGCCGTTAGATGTCTCCACGCGCTGGTTGGCGAACGACCCACTCGTGGATGAGCCTCCTTGATTTCACCGGCCCGCCGGAGGCGGTCGTGCCAGCAATCCCGGATTTCCGATACCTGGAAAGCCGCCCCGGGCGGGCTTCCCTCCAGGCACTTGCGGGCCTAACTAAAAGTTAGGCGGCAAGGGCGAAGTTGTTGTTCGCAGTTGGTTTTTTGCCGAGTGTTTTACCAGGTTCCCGACGACCTGGGCACGCAGCCACGGCTTCACTTACCCCGTCGAAGCCAGTCGCCCCCGTGACACGAAATCTAATCGGCCCCGCCCTGCGAATCAACGGATCTCGCGCTCAACTTCTACGCGCGAGCTGATGCGTAAGTTGCCCAAAATCAACCGCTTCGCGAGGACGCTATAAAGCTGATTCTCGGTGCTCGGCAGTACGTGCTCTGCTCGCTTGACCGATGCCGAGAGCCTCACGCCTCCCGATGCGTGATCCTCGAGGCCGCCACCGCCGCCCCGAATCCGTTGTCGATGTTCACCACCGTCACGCCCGCCGCGCAGCTGTTGAGCATCGTCAGCAGTGCCGCGATTCCGCCGAACGAAGCGCCGTAGCCAACGCTCGTCGGCACGGCGATCACCGGTGCGCGCACGAGCCCGCCGACCACGGATGGAAGCGCTCCGTCCATGCCCGCCACCACGATCACCACGGACGCACCAAGCAGCTCGTCGCGCTTTCCGAGCACGCGATGGATGCCCGCTACGCCAACGTCGGTGATGCGCGTGGCGCAGTCACCGAGAGCCGCCAGCGTTACCGCGGCCTCTTCCGCCACAGGCAAATCGCTAGTGCCTGCAGTCACGATCGCCACGGTGCCCACACCGCGTCGCGGTGATTCGGACCCCGCCAGATACGCGGTGCGTCCGAGCTCGTTGATCTCGATTGCGGGTAACGCGACTTGCAGCGGCTCGGCCGCTTCACGAGGGAGCCGCGTCACCAGCACGCCTTCACCGCGCGCCGCGATACGCTCAGCGATCGCGCAGATCTGATCCGCTGTCTTCCCCTGCCCATACACGACTTCCGGATAACCCTGCCTCAGCGCGCGATGGTGATCGATCGTCGCGAAGCCGAGTGACTCGGCGGGCTCGAACGATAGCGCGGCGAGTGCGCGGCCGACATCCAGCGATCCATCGGCAACCTGCTCGAGCAACTCGCGAACGCGCTCTCGCCTCATGCCGCCGACGGCTCGAGCTCCTCGTCCTCTCGCGGCTCGATCGCTCCGTCATGCTGTGGCGTGCGCAGATACTCCTCGAAGATTCCGGCAACCTCGCCGAGTGACGTCACGGCGTGAAGCTTCTTGCGAAGCTCCGCGGAGCCGGGCAGCCCTTTGACATACCAGCCCAGGTGCTTGCGGAACTCGATCGCGGCGCCGCGGCGGTCGGGCTCGTACTCGGCGGCCATGCGCGCATGTTCGAGCGCGATCGCGAAGCGTTCCTCGACCGGTGGTGCCGGTCGCATCGGCCGGCCCTCGAACAAATCGCGCGCCTGGTCGAAGATCCACGGCTGGCCGAACGAGCCGCGCGCGATCATCACGCCCGCGCAGCCCGTCTCGCGCCACATGCGATGGGCGTCCTCCGGCGTCTTGATGTCGCCGTTGCCGAGCACGGGGATCTCGAGTGCGTCGACCACGGCCGCGATCTCCTCCCAGCGCGCGCTCCCCGAGTACATCTGCGTGCGTGTGCGCGGATGCAGCGTGAGCGCGCGCGCGCCGGCGTCCTGGCAGCGCAGCGCGATGGTCACCGGATCGCGCATCTCCTCGTTCCACCCGCTGCGGATTTTGCACGTGACCGGCAGCGACGTGCTGCGCGCGACGGCGCGGATCACGTCCTCGACGAGATTGAGATCCTTGAGGCAGCCCGAGCCGCCGTTGCGCTTGACGACCTTCTTGACCGGGCAGCCGAAGTTGATGTCGAGGAACTCCGGCGCGAACACATCCGTGACGAACGCGGCGGCCTCGCCCATCGCCGCCGCGTCGGCGCCGAAGATCTGCACGCCGATCGGGCGCTCCTCGGGGCCAAAGCGCAGCTTGTCGATCGTCGCCGGGTTCTCGCGCCTGATGCCCTCGGCCGACAGAAACTCCGTCACCACGACGTCGGCGCCAAAGCGGCGGCAGAGGCGCCGGAAGGGCGACTCCGATACGCCAGCCATGGGCGCCAGGTACAGCGGCACCGCGGCGTTGAGCGGAAACGGAAAGCGTTTCATCCCTTCAAGTTAAGAGAACGCAGAAGTTCAAGCAACATCAGCATTTGACACGTGTTCCCGGCCTCAATAACTTCGCAGGTTCACGACACGCCAGGCCACTTTTATACGGACGACGGATGGAACTGCGAGAGTTTTTCAGCGAAGACGCAATCAAGCTCGAGCTCGAGGGCACGACGAAGGACGACGTGCTCAAGGAGTTGATCGGACTCCTCAAGCTCGATGAAAAATCCGAGGGGATGCTGTTCAAGATGCTCAAGCGCCGCGAGAACCTCGGCTCGACCGGGATCGGCCGCGGCATCGCCATCCCCCACTGCCGCTCGCTGGTCGTGAACAAGCTGCGAGTGGCCTTTGGACGAAAGAAGGCCGGCGTCGACTTCAAGGCGATCGACGAGAAGCCGGTGAACTTCTTCTTCCTCATCGTCGCGCCGCCGCTCGAAGTCTCCAACCAGTATCTGCCGGTGTTGGGCAAGATCGCGCAGTTCAGCAAGGAGCCCGACGTTCCGGCTCGCCTGCTCGAGCTCACCGATCCCAAACAGTTCCTGGCACTGCTCGAGGAGAAGGGCGTCTAGCGACGCTCAGCCGTACAGAGCGACGAAATAGATCGTGACCAGGAGCGCGATCAGCGCCACGACGGCGTAGATGGCGCCGATCGCGACCTCCTTAGCGAGCGTGACCGCGACTCCGCCGCCGTAGGTGCGCCGAAAGGCGAGCGTGGCGTACACCGGAATCCAGATCACTGCGATCAACCCGACGATGAAGGAGATCTTCGTCGAGTAGGTAAACTTCGACGCCTGTGCGATCGTGAGCGCCAGGAAGATGAACGCGTTCAGGTGGATCGCGAAGTAGAGATGCTCCGGGTATTTTCGGCGGCGGTAAAACAGGCCGACGATCGCGGCGAATACGGGAAGCAGCACGAACAGCATCCGCGGCATCTGTTCGAGCATCCCGCGCTTGAAGCGTGCCGGGTCCTCGACCGATCGGCGCAGGAGCGGCCGCATCAGGGCCGGCGCCTTCTCGATGTCCTTGAGAGCCTGCGCCTTCTCCTCAGCAGTGAGCGGCTGGCCACCCTTCCCTGGATCCGGATCCGCTCTGCTCCCCTTCATCGCCTTGCCGGCCGCGTTGGCCACGCGTTGCGGTGCGCCGGGCGCCGTGTCGGCTCGCCCAGGCGTCATCCGGACGTTGATACCGTTCGTCGCCGAGCCGCCGCCGATGTCGGGGGTAGCGGCAGCGATGACGAAGTACAGCAGGCTCGCCATCAGGTAGAGACGGAGCGGCGAGAGATATCGCGCACGCCGCCCCTCGAGGAATTCGCGTGTGAGCAGCCCCGGGCGGCCCACCAGCGCGCGGACCGTACTCGCGAACCGGCCGTCCCATCCGGAGAGCTCCCAGAACGCGTCGATGGCGAGCTCGCGCACGCTCGGATACGGCGGAATGTCGCGCTGACCGCATTGCGAGCAGAACGCGCCGGTCAGGGGCGCGCCGCAGTTGAGACAATTCGGCGAATGCCGCTCGGCAAGAGCGGCGGGCGGCGCGAGCTCTTCGGCCGGACGAGGCGGACCGGCTACTCCCACTCGATCGTCGCGGGCGGCTTGGAGCTCACGTCGTAGACCACTCGGTTCACGCCGCGCACCTGATTGATGATGCGGTTCGATATACGCCCGAGCAGGTCGTGTGGGAAGGGATACCAGTCCGCGGTCATGCCGTCGGTGCTCGTCACGGCGCGCAGCGCCACCACGTTCTCGTAGGTGCGGTAGTCGCCCATCACGCCAACGCTGCGGACGGGAAGCAGCACGGCGAAGGCTTGCCAGATCTCGTTATAGAGCCCTGCCTCGCGAATCTCCTCGAGGTAGATCGCGTCGGCGCGACGCAGCACGTCGAGCGCGTCGACCGTCACGGCCCCGAGTACCCGAATTCCGAGGCCGGGTCCCGGGAACGGATGCCGGCCAACCATCTCCTCCGGCAGCCCGAGCTCGCGTCCGACGTTCCGAACCTCGTCCTTGAACAGCTCGCGGAGCGGCTCGATGAGCTTGAACTTCATCTCCGGCTTGAGGCCGCCCACGTTGTGGTGCGTCTTGATCGTCACCGACGGCCCGCCGCGCGGGGAGTAGGATTCGATGACGTCCGGGTAGAGCGTTCCCTGCACCAGGTATTCGGCGTCCTTGCCGACGCCGCTCGTCGCTTCCTCGAACACGTCGATGAACGTGTGGCCGATGATGCGGCGCTTGTGTTCCGGATCCTCCACGCCTGCCAGGGCGTCGAGGAAGCGCGCCGAGGCGTCGACGGTCACGAGCTTCATTCCCGGCCGCGCGGTGAACGTGCGCTCGACCTGCTCGCGCTCGTGCAGGCGCAGCAGTCCCGTGTCGACGAAGACGCAGGTGAGCTGGTCGCCGATCGCGCGATGTACCAGCGCCGCCGCCACCGACGAGTCCACGCCGCCGGACAATCCGCAAATCACGCGCGCGGGGCCGACTCGCTCGCGGATCTTCTGGACTTCGCTCTCGACGAACGCACCCGGCGTCCAACTCGGCTCGGCGTGACAGACACGGAACAGGAAGTTGGCGATCAACTCGCCGCCGCGCGGCGTGTGCGCCACCTCCGGATGAAACTGCACGCAGTGAATCGGCTTGTCGCGATGCCGCATCGCGGCGATCGGGACGGTGCTGCTCGACGCCGTGACGACGTAACCCGGCGGCGGCGCATCGACGTGGTCGCCGTGGCTCATCCAGACGGTCATCGACTCCTTGGAAGCGAAGCCGTCGAACAACCCGCACGGCTCCTCGACGACGAGGTCGGAGCGGCCGTACTCGCGCCGGCCGGCGCCGATCACCTCTCCGCCGGACACGTGCGCAATGACCTGCATCCCGTAGCAGATCGCGAGCACCGGCGCCATGTCGAGCACGGCGGGGTCGAGGCTCGGCGCTCCGTCCTCGTACACCGAGTTGGGCCCGCCGCTGAGGATGATCCCGGTCGGCGCCCACTCGCGAATCCAGCCCGGACTGCGCGTGGGCGGGTGGATCTCCGAGTACACGCGCGCCTCGCGCACGCGGCGCGCGATGAGCTGCGTGAATTGCGAGCCGTAGTCGATGATGAGGATGCGTGAATGCGCGTTGCTCAATATTTCCACTCCGAACTGGTCAACGCGAGGAATTCCACGTCGCGTGAGTCGAGGTCGAGCACGGCGGCCGAGGGCGTGCCGTAGATCCAGCCGCACGCTTCGCCGGGATTCAGGATCAGCGTGTCGCCGCGGGTTTTCATTTCCTGCTGGTGCGTGTGGCCGTGAATGACGATCTCGTGTCCGGAGATCGATCGCGTGTTCACGTCGCCCAGGTCGTGCACGAGGAGGATTCGCCGGCCGCCGATCTCGAAGCTGTGCGGTGACTCGAACAGCTCGGTGCCGAATGCCGACTGCGCGCGCGACATGAGACCCTGCTGGTCGCCGTCGTTGTGGCCAAAGACGCCGGCGAGCGACACGTGCGCGTCCTCGAACGGCTTGAGGGCGAACGGAGCGCAATAGTCGCCGGCATGGAGCACCATCCCCACTCCACCAGCCTGCATCTGTCGCAGCAGCTCCTCGATCGCCGGGAGCCGGTCGTGCGTATCCGCGATCACGCCAACGCGCATCAGCCCACGTCCTCCCTGCTCTCGTCGGCCAACTCGGCACCGGCCGCGCGCCAGTCGGGCCGCGCGATCTCGTGCCGCATGAGATCTTCGTAGGTTTCGCGCGCGGTCACCACCGCCCAGCGATCGCCGTCGACGAGCACTTCCGCGGGCCGCAGGCGGCTGTTGTAGTTCGACGCCATCGCGTATCCGTACGCGCCAACGTCGGAGACGACGAGGTAGTCGCCGATGTGGACGTCGTCGAGCTCGCGGTCGCGCGCCAGGAAGTCGCCGCTCTCACACACCGGTCCCACGACGTCGACCATGCGCGTGTCGGGGCGCACTCGCGTCGCCTGGATACGGTGATACGCGCCGTAGTGCGACGGACGCAGCAGCTCGGTCATACCGGTATCAGTGATCACGTATTCCTTTCCGCCGCTCCGTTTTCGGTACAGTACGCGGCCCACGAGCACGCCGGCGTTCCCGACCACGTATCGTCCTGGCTCCATCAACAGTTTGAGCCCGGTGTCAGCGATGGTGGGCAACACCAGCGACGCGAAACGCTGCAAGTTGGGCGGCTGCTCGGTGTCGTAGCGCACGCCGAGTCCGCCGCCGATGTCCAGATACTCGATGGTGTCGATGCCGCGCTTCTTCACCTCGGCGAAGATCGACGCCAGCCGCTCGGTTCCCTCCCGGTACGGGTCGATGCGCGAGAGCTGAGAGCCGAGGTGCATGTCGAGCCCGACGAGCCGAACGTTCGGCAGCCCGGCGGCGACCTCGGCGACGTGTACGGCTTCATCGTACGGCACGCCGAACTTGTGGCCGCGCCCGCCCGTCTTGATGTAGTCGTGCGGCGCATCGAGCGTGATCTCGGGATTCACGCGAATCGAGACTCGCGCGGTCATCTCACGCTCGCGCGCGAGTCGGTCGAGCATCCGGATCTCGACCTCGCTCTCGGCGTTGACGAACAGAACGTCCGTATCGAGCGCTTCGGCGAGCTCGGTTTCGGTCTTGCCGACCCCGCCGAACACGATGTCCGACGGAGCGAAGCCGGCGCGCAGGGCGCGTTGGAGCTCGCCGCCGGAGACGACGTCGGCGCCGGCGCCCGCCTCGCGGAGAAGCGCCAGGATGGCGCGACTCGCGTTCGCCTTGAGCGTGTAGTGGATTCGGTGCGGCACCGGCGTCAGCACCCGATCGAGACGCTTGTATCGGTCGCGGATCGTCGCCGTACTATACACGTACACCGGAGTGCCGACGGCGCGCGCGATTTGCTCGAGCGAGACGCCCTCGCAGTGCAGGACGCCGTCGACGCGGGAGAAGCCGCTCGTCAGTACGCTTTGGCCCATACCGCCTCGGCGACCGCCGGGCGACCACACTTGAGGCACGCCGCCGGTGCCTCCGCCGAGCGATACTCCTCGTCGGGCAGCACGCGAATCGTGGCCTTGGTCTCCTCTTTCACCTGCGTCTCGCACTCCGGGCTCCCGCACCAGCCCGCGTACACGAAGCCACCTTTGCCGTCCATCAGCGTCTTGAAGTCGTCGTAGCTGATCTTGTAGCGGATGCTGTTCGCTTCACGTCGCTCGCGGGCGGCGATCAGCATGTCTTCCTGAACGCGCATCAACAGCTCGGCGACGTCTTCGCCGATCGACTCGAGCGACACCGGCCGTTTTTCGCGCGTGTCGCGACGCACGAGCACGGCCTGATTCTTCTCCAGGTCGCGAGGTCCGAACTCCATGCGCAACGGAACGCCGCGCAGCTCCCACTCGTAGTACTTCGCGCCCGGCTTGATCCCTTCGCGATCGTCGATGTGCACGCGCAACCGTCCGGGATCGCGTCGCTCCCAGTCGAGCAGCTTTTGCAGGACGCGATCGGCCGCCTCGAGCATGCGCGTGCGCTCGTCGTCGCTCTTGTAGATCGGCACGATCACCAGCTCGATGGGCGCAAGTAGCGGCGGGGTGCGCAAACCATTGTCGTCACCGTGCGTCATCACCAGGCCGCCGACGAGCCGCGTCGACACGCCCCAACTCGTGTTCCAGGCGAACTCCTGGCCGCCGTGCTCTGCCTGGAATTTGAGATCGAACGCCTTGGCGAAATTCTGGCCGAGATTGTGGGAGGTGCCGGCCTGCAGCGCCTTGTTGTCCTGCATCATCGCCTCGCAGGCGTACGTGCGCAGCGCACCGGCGAACTTTTCCGCGTCGCTCTTCTGGCCGGTGATGACGGGCATCGCCATCCACCCTTCCATGAAATCGCTGTACACGCCGAGCATGCGGCGAGCCTCTTCTTCCGCCTCGTCGTGCGTGGCGTGCGCGGTGTGGCCTTCCTGCCAGAGAAACTCCAGCGTGCGAAGGAACAGCCGCGTGCGCATCTCCCAGCGCACGACGTTCGCCCACTGGTTGATGAGCAGCGGCAGGTCGCGGTAGCTCTGCACCCACTTGGCGAACATCGAGTAGATGATCGTCTCCGATGTCGGACGGATGATCAACGGCTCGTCGAGCTTCTTGCCGCCGCCGTGGGTGACGACGGCCGTCTCGGGTGCGAAGCCTTCGACGTGCTGCGCCTCCTTGTGCAGAAAGCTTTCCGGGATCAACAGCGGGAAGTACGCGTTCTGGTGCCCGGTGGCCTTGAACATGTCGTCGAGTGCGCGCTGCATTCGCTCCCAGATGCCGTAGCCATTGGGTCGAATCACCATGCAGCCGCGCACGGGCGAGTAGTCGGCGAGCTCCGCGCGGAGCACGACTTCGTTGTACCACGCGCTGAAGTCTTCCTCGCGAGTCGTGAGCTTCTTGTCGTCAGCCATTTCTCATTCCGGAGTCCTAGAGACCGATGTCGGCGATCACTCGATTCCACTCGGCGGGGGGCGCCGGATTCCAGCTGTGCGGCTCCGGCGCCGTGGCCGGCGCATGCAGCGTGAGCACCCATTCCGCGCCCGCCGATTTCGCCGCCTTCACCTGCTTCATCAACGGCTGCTCACGGAGCGCGTACTCGACGCTCACGCCGTGCCGGCGAAGCGCCGTCGCGGCGCGCCGTACGTCGTGGCCCTGCTCCGGCGACTCCGCCGCGACCCACACCTGTGGCCCACCGGCGTTCTGTGGG
This sequence comes from Gemmatimonadaceae bacterium, assembly GCA_035493635.1. Lineage (GTDB taxonomy): Bacteria > Gemmatimonadota > Gemmatimonadetes > Gemmatimonadales > Gemmatimonadaceae > JAQBQB01. The sequence continues at coordinate 9,309 of DATJHY010000209.1, forward strand.
AGCAACGCGCGATCGCGCAGCAACTCGCCGAGCACCACGTCGCCCATGCCAAAGCCCAGCGCGGGCAGGTCGACGCCGCCGAGGGACTTGAGCAGCGTGTCGTACCGCCCGCCGCCGCAAATCGCTCGCAGCTCCCCCGTCGCGTCGAACAGCTCGAAGACGATGCCGGTATAGTACGCCAGGCCACGAACGATCGTGAGATCGATCGTGACCCACTCCAGGACGCCGAGTCCTTCCAGGCACGCGAAATACCGTCGCATCTGCGAGACGACGGACTGCACATCCGGCGAATCGCTGAAGCGCCGCTCGATGTCGTCGAGCGTCGTGCTGCCGAGCGCTTCGAACAGAGTGTCAATCGCGTCGTCACGCAGGCCGGCTTCGCGGAGCTTGGCCCGCGAGACGTCGCGCGGCTGGCGCGCAAGCTTGTCGACCACGGCGAAGACCGCGCCGCTGCGATCGTCACCGACGCCGAGCGCGGCGAGGATCGCGCGCAACAGGCGCCGATCCGACACGCGCGCACGCACGTCGCTCGGCGTCAGGCCGCACCCGCTCATGATCTCGATGGCGACCGCGAGGAGCTCGGCGTCGGCGGTGACGTCCGGTTCGCCGATGATGTCGACGTTCAACTGAAAGTGCTCGCGCAGCCTGCCACGCTGCTGCCGCTCGTAGCGAAAGAGCTGCGGCACGGAGAACCAGCGAACCGGCTTGCGCAGCGCGTTGGCTTTGGCGGCGGCCATGCGCGCGAGTGTCGGCGTCATCTCGGGTCGGAGGGAGACGTCGCGCCCGCCCTTGTCGGTGAAGCTGTAGAGCTGTCCGACGATCTCGTCGCCGCTCTTTTTGGTGTAGAGCTCCAGCGGCTCGAGCGGGGGTCCGTCGTACTCGGCGAACGCGAATCGGCGCGCCACGTCTCGCCACACACCCATGATGTGGGCACGTTCGGCAAGTTGTTCAGGATAGAAGTCGCGGAACCCCGGGAGCGCGGCCTGAGCCATCCGATAAAGCTATCCGGCGAGCGGCGAGACCTGCAACAGCGACATTGCGTCGCCGACGGTGTGGAACGAGCCGGTGACCAGCACCGTTCCGCCGTTCGCTCGCGCGCGTGCAAGTGCTTCGTCGAAATCGCCGACCGCTTGGGCATCGAGTCCCGCGCCGACCGCGAACTCGAGCACCTCATCGAGGTCCCACGCGCGACTCGCCGGCGCGGTGGGCGCCATCGTCAGCACGAATCGCGACGCCACCGTAGCGAGCGTGCGAATCATCTCGCGCCAATCCTTGTCGCGCAGCACGCAGAGAAGGACGGTGATGGGCTCGGGCGGGGCGACGGCGCGAATCGTCTGGGCGACGACCGCGGCGCCGGCAGGATTGTGGGCGACGTCGAAGACGTACGGTTCGAGCCGCTGGAACCGGCCCGGGATGCGCACTTCGGACAGGTGTCGAGCCGCGTGATCGAGAGTCACGGCGAAGTGTGGTCCCGCCGCGTCGAGCATGACGAGCGCAAAGGCGAGATTCGCCGCCTGGTGACGACCGACGAGCGGAGTGTGCAGCACCGAGTGCTCGCCGCGCCAAGCCAACTCGCAGGTCGTCCCGAGACCGTCGACGACGACGCGCAGCATCCGAATCTCCTCGGGCGCAATTCGTACGCCCGAGGCGCCGGCGCGGCGGCCATGGTCGGCCAGCACTGCGCGAATCCGCGGATCCGTCTCGCCGATGACCGCGGGCACGCCTGCCTTGAAGATGCCCGCTTTTTCGTACGCGATCTCGTCGAGCGTCGAGCCGAGGAACTCGGTGTGGTCCAGGCCGATGGACGTCACGCCGGCGACGAGCGGCTCGAGGACGTTCGTCGAATCGAGGCGGCCGCCGAGCCCGGCCTCGATCACCGCGACGTCAGCGCGAGCGCGCGCGAAGTAGTCGAACGCCATCACGGTCGTCGCCTCGAAGAAGGAGGCGCCGATCTCTTCGACGAACGGCGTGTGGCGCGTGACAAATGCCACGACGTCGTCGGCGGGAATGGGCGCGCCCGCGACGACCATTCTTTCCCGAAAGTCGACGAGGTGCGGCGAGGTGTACGTCGCCACGCGGTGGCCCTTCGCCGACAGCAACGCCGCGATGGTCGCGACGCTGCTTCCTTTTCCGTTCGTGCCCGCGATGTGGAGCGACGGGTAGCGTCGTTCCGGGTGGCCGATGTGCGCGAGGAGCGCGCGGGTGCGCTCGAGCCCGAACTTGAAGCCGCCGGTCGTACGCGCGAACAGGTAGTCGAGCGCGTCGCGATATCCGGCGATCGAGCCGCCGCGGCTCTTCTCGCTCAGGCTGATGCCCACCCCGTTGCCGCCGGGCGCCCCGACATGTGTCGCAGGAGCTGGCTCACGGTCCGCTTGAGGTTCCGGCGGTGGGTGACACAGTCCAGCATCCCATGCTCGAGCAGGAACTCGGAGGTCTGAAAGCCTTCCGGCAGATCCTGGCCGAGCGTCTGCTTGATGACGCGAGGCCCGGCAAAGCCGATCACTGCGCCCGGCTCGGCGAGGATGGCGTCACCGAGCATGGCGTAGCTGGCGCTTACGCCTCCCGTGGTGGGATTCGTGAGAATGGAGATGTACGGGATGCGCCGCTCGGCGAGCTGCGCGAGCACCGCGGAGACCTTGGCCATCTGCATCAGCGACAGCACGCCTTCCTGCATGCGCGCGCCGCCCGACGCCGAGACGACGATCAGCGGGTACTTGCGCTCGAGGGAGCGTTGGCCGAGGCGCGCGATCTTCTCGCCAACGACCGATCCCATCGAGCCACCCATGAACGCGAAGTCCATGACGCCGATGTTGACGGGCAGCGCATCCAGCGTTCCGGTGCAGGCCAGCAGCGCATCCGTGTCACCGGCATTGGCGACGGCTTTCTTGAGGCGTTGCGGGTAGTCGGGAAAGGCGAGCGGGTCGGTCGACCGAAGATCGACCTCGACCTCCTCCATCGACCCTTCGTCGAGCAGGAGATTGCAGTAGTCGCTCGCCCGGATGCGCCGGTGATAATCGCAATTGGGGCACACGTTCGTGTTCCGCTCGAACTTCTCGCGGATGTCGGTGTGCCCGCACGCTTCGCATTTTTCCCAGACGTCGGCAGGAATCTCCAGCCGCTCGCGCCGTGGCTGTCTGGGGCGTTTGTCTTTCTTGGTCCACCAAGCCATGGGGGAAAAGTAGGAGGTCCGGGGGCTGGGGGGTATGGTGCTGGTGGCGAGCCGCGCTGCGAGCGGCGGTGGGGAGCGCGGCGCTGTCGCGCCGCGCGGTGGGGAGCTTCGCGGGCGTTGCCCGCGCGCGGTTGGGAGCCGGCTGCGCCGGCGTGGACGGCGTGCGTTGGAACAGTGACGCCGGCAATGAAACGATGATGGCGCCAGCTAGACGTGAGCGCACGTTGAATCATGCAAAATCCCGACAAGCTCCGCGTCTCCGGAGAGGCCGAGGATCTCGCGTTGGCTGTCTACGACTACACCGACGACTTGCCGCGAGATGAACGGTATGGTCTCACTGCGCAGATGCGCCGTGCGGCTGTCTCGATTGGCTCGAACATTTTCGAGGGCTGCAGCCGCCAAACGAACAAGTCATTCGCGGCGTATCTGTTCAATGCGCACGGCTCAGCAGGCGAGATCCTGTTCCAGCTGCGGATTGCGCGAAAACGACATTGCGGAAGCGAGGCAAAGGCCGATGCCGTTTAGCGTGGCCTGATCACCATCCGCCGCATGCTCTCGCGACTGATCCGGAAGCTCGACGACAGCCGTTCCTGAAAACGCCGTCAACGCGGGCCGAAGGCCTGCTCCCAACGCGAGGGCGCCGTAAGGCGCCCGACGCTCCCCACCAGGGAGCGCTGGGCGCGACCTCCCCACCGCCGCGCGCAGCGCGGCTTCCCACCAAGGGCCTTTCGCCTAGACCCGAAGCGCCCCCGTCACCCCGCCCCGCCCTTCACTCGAGATCCTCGCCAACACTCCAATCGCCAGCCAACACGCCAGCATGAACGATCCGCCATAGCTGAAGAACGGCAACGGAATTCCCGTGATCGGCATCAGATTCAGCGTCATGCCGACGTTCTCCAGCACGTGCGTGAACCAGCTCGCCAGGAGGCCGAACGCCACCAGACTGCTGAACGAATCATTCGCGCGCTCGGAGATCCGGATCACGCGGAGAAACAGAAAGAGGAAGAGCGCCAGCGCGATCGTCACGCCGATGAACCCGAGCTCTTCGCCGACCACCGCGAAGATGAAGTCGGTGTACTGCTCGGGGAGAAACGCCAGCCGCTTCTGAGGGCCGTGCAAGTAGCCGCGGCCGAACCAGCCGCCGGAACCGATCGCGACCTGCGACTGGATCACGTGGTAGCCGCTCCCGCGAGGATCGACCGACGGATCGAGAAAGACCTTGAGCCGGTTTTGACGGTACGGCTTCATGTGCTCCCAGAGGAGCGGTCCTACGATGCCCATGACGACGTTTGCCGAGACGACGAACAATCCTTCGCCCAGGTACGGCTTGAACCAGAGGACGAGGCCGAGCAGGAGCAGAAACCACGTTCCCCAGATGAGCGAATCGAAGCCGAGAATGAGACTGATCACGGGGCTTGCCAGCAGCACGAGCAACTGCCATTCGACGCCGGCCCAGAAGAGCATCGAGAAGAAGATCCCTACGAACACGATCGACGTGCCAAGGTCGCCCTGCGCCATGATGAGGAGGAGCGGCACGCCGGCCACCGCGAGCGGCTTCCACAGTTCCATCATCGACTTCGGCGCGATGCGATTCTGACTCAGCACGCGCGCCAGCATGAGTACGACCGTGAGCTTCGCCAGCTCCGCCGGTTGACCAAGGCGATGGCCGCCGATCGTGAGCCATCCCGCCGTGCTGGCGGCGCTTCCCGCCCCCGATCCCAGCCCGACGAGCAGCGCGACGAGAAGGACGAGGGTGAGCGCGTAGGCGGGCAGTGTCATCCACTCGATCAGCCGTACGGACGCGCGGCTCACCGCGAACGCGCCAAGGATGCCGATCAGCGTCCAGATCGCCTGAAGTCTGTAGGCTCCGGTTGCCGGCGTACGAACGTCGGTCTGGCCAGCCGAGAATACGATCGCCAGACCGAACAGCGTGAGTGCGACGGCCGCGACGACGAGCGGGAGATCGATGTTGATGCGACGAGACGCAGGCATCAGCCGGTGTTCTCGATCGCGTTGTTGATCTGTACGCGGAGATAGTGCGCGATGATCTTGGTCGCGAACTGCGCCGAGGTGGCGCCCTCGAATGTGACTTCCGGCACCATCACCACGACGACGACTTGGGGGTTATCCGCTGGCGCCATCCCAGCAAACCATGCCCAGTAGAGCGGCTTCCCGTTCTTGTCGGTACGCTTCGTTTCAGCTGTACCGGTCTTGCCAGCCACGCTGACGCCGCGGATTGCCGCGCCAGCGGCCGTGCCCCCAGCGGACACAACGCCAGTCATGGCCTTTCTCAAGAGCTTCATTTGATCGGCGGGCAAGTTGATCGCGCGCGTGAGCTTGGGCTCGCCGCGCTTGATCATGGGCGTGGGCTCGGTGCCGTCCGTCGCCAATGCGCTGTAAAATCGCGCCATGTTGATGACGGTCTGGGCGTTCTCGCCCTGTCCGATCGCCATGTTCAACTCAGTCGAGCCTCGCGTCCATCCGCTCGGTCCGTATCGCTGGTTGAAGTAGTCCGGGAAGCTGTTCGGATACCGCGGCCGGCTCTCTTCGGGGAGATCGATCCCCGTCTTCTTATCGAAGCCGAGCGAGATGCCACCGGCGACGAGCCGCGACAGCGTGAGCCGCTGCCCAAGCTGGTAGAAATACACGTCGCAAGACTGCTCGATCGCGCCGATCAGGTTCAAGCTGCCGTGCCCTTCCTTTTTCCAGCACCGCCAGGCGCGATCGCCGAAGTAGTAAAACCCATTGCAGGGCTGCGGCATGTGCGAACTGAACGTGATGAGGCTGTCCTGAAGCGCCATCACCGATGTCGCCAGCTTGAAGGTCGACCCGGGCGGCTGGATCGCCTGCAGCGCCTTGTTGTACAGTGGACGCCGCGGATCGTTGTTCAACGAATCGTAATAAGACGCCGGCACGCCGCCGACGAACCGGTTGGGATCGATCGCCGGTGAGCTGTAGATCGCAAGCACCTCTCCCGTCTGCGGGACCATAGCCACCGCGGCGGCGGCAAGGGTGTCCGCGAAGAGCGAGTGGATGTACTCCTGCAAATCGAGATCGATATTGGTCGACAAGGCCTGGCCTTGCTCCGGCTTGATCGCCTCGCGTGCCCGGCCGGTGGACACGATCTGGTTGCGGGCGTTGACCTCGACAAACTGGACGCCCTCGCGACCGCGGAGCTCCTGCTCGTATTGCTTCTCGAGACCCTGCTTGCCGACCAGTTGCCCGGGTTTGTACCCCGCGCTCCCCAACTTCTCCAGCTCGCTTTCGTTGATCTCGCTGATGTAGCCAACGAACGCACCCACGGCTTCGCCGTCGGGATAGATCCGCTTGGGCGCGGACTGGATGATGAGGCTCGGGAACTCCATGTGGTGCTCCTCGAGCACCGATATCACGTCGAACGACGCATCCTGCACGATCACGGTCGGCCGGGTCGGATCCCTCCGGAAGCGCTTGATCGCGTCCTGAAACTGCTTGTTGGTGAGCTGGATCGTGCCGCGCAGCCTGTTGAGCGTCGACCGCAGCGTGTCCTCGGACTGCGCGAGCAGCGTTACCGAATAGCCGACGACGTTCTCGGCGATCGGCTTGCCGTGGCGGTCCAGAATCGGACCGCGAGGCGCTGCGGTGGGAATCTGCCGCAGCCGGTTCTCTTCCGACTGCAGTAGCGCGTCCTGGTTGCGGACGACTTGCGCGCGGAAGAACGCGCTCAGCAAAAACGCGAGCACGCTGCACACGATCACGCTCGCGGCGCGCCCGCGCCGCACGACGTCGTTCGGATGAAAGCTCACGCCGTTCGCACGTCCATCAGCGGTTTCAGCAAGGACAACACGACTACGCCGGCCACCGCCGTCACCGCTGCCGAGAGCGGAGACCAGACGAATATCTGCATCGCGAGCTCAGCGCCATGCGCATGACGACCCGCGATCAGAAAGATCAAATCGAACGCCCATTTCGCCAAGAACAGGAAGAATCCGTTCAGTGCGAGATTGTCGGCGAAGAACACCGCCTTTAGCCACGACGCCGCGAACCCCACGAGCGACATGCCGAGCGCGGCCGCGCCAAAGCCGCCGACGTCGAGCGAATCGGCGACCAGCCCCAGCAGGAATCCGTAGACCGCGGCTCCGCCCGGGCGCATTCGCACTGCACCAAGCAGCAGGGCGATGATCAGAAAGTCGATCGACGCCCGCCACGCGAGCAGCGGGCGCACGGTGTACTGCATGAGGATCATGAGCGCACAGACGAGAATCGTCCGCGCCGTACCGGCCCAGTTCATGTCGGCGGGATGCGCCCCGTTCCAGGCCGCGCCGTGTCGGGGCGTGGCGTAATGGGTTTGCGGGGGGTGGTGGTATCGACCGGTGCTGAAACGGGCGGCGTTGCGCCGAGCAGGCGACGTACCGAGTCGGCGGTCGCGCGGCGCACCGAATCGAGCACCGCGGCGCGCGCCTGCGCCTCGAGCGCCGCTGCCTGACGGGCAATCGAGTCGCCGGCGGCCGCGATCTTCCGCGTCGCCGAATCGGCGTTCACCGTGGCACCCCAGACGTTGCCGGTTCCCTGCGTTACCCGCTGCGGCGTCAGCACCAGAACGCTCGTAATGTGCGACGGCGCCACCGCGGGCTGCACGAGATACGTGCGGGTCCACACCTCTGAAGTCTTGAGCTCCTGCAGCACGGTTCCGATAGTGATTCCGCGCGGAAATGTTCCACCGAGCCCCGACGTGTAGATCACGGTGCCCGGCTTCAACGTCGATCGTGTCGGAACGCCGCGCAGCTCGAGCATGTAGGCCTCCGATCCGCTACCGCCGGGCGCATGCGGGTAGACGATTCCGAACGTCGTGCCGTCCGCCGCGACGGCGCTCGCGCGGAAGTCGATGTTCGTGTAGAGGATCGCGATGCTCATCGTCGGGTCGGCTGTCTGAATCGTTCCGACCAGTCCCTCGGGCGCCACGACGGGGCTAAATCGCTTGATGCCGGCCGTGCTGCCGGCGGTCAGGGTGAGGGTCGTGACCAGATTGTCGGTGCCGGGAACGGTGTTGTGGAGCGCTTCCGCCGGCACGAATCCCCACTCGAGGCGAGACCCGAGTCCAAGCGCCTTGCGGAGATGATCGTTCTCGCTCTTGAGCGCCACGGTGTTCACGGCGCGGAGCGACAGCGAGTCGATCACCGCCTGCCGCTGTTCGCTCGACACCCATGACGTGCGCCACCGCTCGGCGCCGCGCTGCAGGCCCACCAGAGGGGCCACGATCGTACGGCGCAACGCGCTCGCGATCGGCGCCCGGTCCTCTTCCTTGAGCACGACCGCCACGAGCGACAGCACCATGCACCCGATCAGGAGACCGGCGTCGACGCGGTTGCCGAGACGTGCTGCGTTTGCCACCGACCTACCTCACGTGCTGAGGACCGATCCGTACTTTTCCTCGTCGTCGAGAATGCGGCCCGTACCGCGGACCACGCAGGTGAGCGGATCCTCGTCGACGTGTATCGGCAGACTCGTTTCCTGGCTGAGCAGCAGGTCGAGCCCGCGGATGAGTGCCCCGCCGCCCGTCATGACGATGCCGCGGTCGACGATGTCGCTCGCCAGCTCGGGCGGAGTGATCTCGAGCGCGCGACGCACGGCGTCGACGATCTGTTGGATGGGCTCCTGAATCGCCTCGCGGATCTCGCTCGAGTGGACGCGCACCGTCTTCGGAATGCCGGAGACCAGGTCGCGACCCTTCACTTCCATCTCGCGCTCTTCGCCGACCGGCGCGGCGGACCCGATGTTGATCTTGATCTGCTCGGCCGTGGGCTCGCCGATGAGCAGGTTGTAATTCTTGCGCATGAACTGCACGATCGAGATGTCGAGCTCGTCGCCGCCGGTGCGAATCGATGTGTCGCTGACGATGCCGGAGAGCGCGATGACCGCGATCTCGGTGGTGCCGCCGCCGATGTCGATCACCATGTTGCCCGTCGGCGTCTCGACGGGGAGGCCCACGCCAATCGCCGCCGCCATCGGCTCGGCGACCATGAACACTTCCTTGGCGCCGGCGCCGAGCGCGGAGTCGCGTACGGCGCGTTTTTCGACTTCCGTAATGCCGGACGGCACGCACACGATGACCCGCGGCTTCACCTTGAAGACGTGATTCTCGATGATCAGCGTGAGGAAGTAGCGGAGCATCTTCTCGGTCACGTCGAAGTCGGCAATCACGCCGTCCTTCATGGGCCGCACGGCGATGACGCCCTCCGGTGTACGGCCCAGCATGCGCTTGGCCTCGAGCCCGACGCCCTTGATCTTCTTGCTCTCGCGGTCGATGGCGACCACCGACGGCTCGTTCAGGACGATGCCTTCACCCTTCACGTAGATGAGGGTGTTCGCGGTGCCCAGGTCGACACCGATCGCGTTTGCGGGAAAGAGCGATCCCGCTTTAATGAAAGGCCAGCGCATTCCCCGTAAGGTATTGAGACTTCAAAGCTTAGGCAATGAAACTTGCAGGATCTTCGTAGGTCATCCCGAATGCGTCGGCGACCCCTGGGTAGGTCACGTGGCCGTCGGTCATGTTGAGGCCCTTCAATAGCGCCCCGTTGTCCTTGAGCGCCTTTTTCCAGCCCTTGTTGGCGAGCTGCAGCGCGTACGGCAGCGTGGCGTTCGTCAGCGCGAGGGTCGACGTGCGCGGCACGCCTCCGGGCATGTTGGCGACGCCGTAGTGGATGATCCCGTCCACGAAGTAGGTGGGATTCTCGTGGGTCGTGGCGTGAATCGTCTCGATGCAGCCACCCTGGTCGATCGCCACGTCGACGATGACCGAGCCGGGCTGCATCAGCTTGAGGTCCTCGCGGCGCACGAGCTTGGGCGCCTTGGCGCCCGGAATGAGCACGGCACCGACGACGAGGTCGGCCGTCTCGATCTGTTCGAGGATGTTGTGGCGGTTGGAGTGAATCAGCACACAGTTGGCGGGCATCACGTCGGAGAGGTAGCGGAGCCGCTCGAGCGAGAGATCGAGGATCGTGACCTTGGCGCCCATCCCCGCCGCCATCTTTGCCGCGTTGATGCCGACGATGCCGCCGCCCAGGATTACGACCTTTGCCGGAGCGACGCCTGGAACGCCGCCAAGCAACACACCGCGACCGCCGTACAGCTTCTCGAGGTACTTGGCGCCTTCCTGCACCGCCATTCGGCCGGCGACCTCGGACATCGGGGTCAGGAGCGGAAGCTCGCGCGTAGGAAGCTCGACCGTCTCGTAGGCCACGCAGGTTGCGCCGCTCGCGATGTGCGCCTTGGTGAGCTTTTCGTCGGCGGCGAAGTGGAAATAGGTGAAGATGAGCTGTCCGCGACGCATGTGGGGCCATTCGCGCTCGATCGGCTCCTTCACCTTCATGATCATGTCGCTATCGCGCCAAACGGTCGCGGCGTCGGGGGCGATCCTGGCGCCGACGGCGCTAAATGCTTCGTCCGGGAATCCGCTGCCAAGTCCCGCGCCTGCTTCTATCAGTACAGAATGCCCGGCGCCGACGAGGGCCTCCGCGCCGGCGGGAACGAGCGCAATCCGATTCTCGTTCGTTTTGATTTCCTTTGGAACACCGATCTTCATCGTGGTGGAAGGGCTGAAGTTGATGACAGGTGGGAAGTTGCGCTTGGAAGGTAATGAGGCTGGGTTTATTCCGCGCCCTTTGGACCGAGGCTCACCACCGTCATCTGCTCCGGGCTGAAGTAGACGCGCGCCACCCGCGAAACGTCATCATCGGTGATGCCGTCGATCAGCGCGAGCAACTGGTCGAGCGTGCGGTATGGCTCCCCGTACAGATCGACCGACGCCGCGCGATACATCCGCGACGACACGCTCTCCAGCGACAACGTCACCTGCCCCTTGAGCTGCTGGCGGCCCATGGCGATTTCTTCCGCCGGCAGTCCGTGGTCGGCGACGCCCCGCAACTCCTGTCGAATCGCGTCGAGCGCGGCCACGGCCGACTCGGGCGCCGTCGCGACATACACGCCGTGCATGCCGCTGTCGGCATGGAAGGACTGGTAGGTGTACACCGAGTACGCGAGCCCGAGCTCTTCGCGCACACGCTGGAAGAGACGTGAGCTCATGCCACCGCCCAGCAGCATGCTCACGAGCAGCAGCGGGAACCGTTCGGGGTCGCCGTGCGCCACTGCCTGCGTTCCGAGCACGATGTGCGTCTGCGCGCCTTCGCGCTCGATGTGTCGAGATTCCGGCGGCTCCACACTTGCCGGCGGCGATTCGAGCCGGGTCATATCGCCGGGCGCTGCCTCAGCCCAACCGGTGCGCCCGAGCACGTCGAGGAGCCGCTCGTGCTCCACGTTGCCCGCCGCGGCAACGACGAGCTGGCCGGGGTGATACGCGCGACGATGCAGCTCGCGAAGTTCGTGCACGCCGAGCGCGCTCACCGTCTCTCGAGTGCCAAGGATCGAGTACCCGTACGGGTGCTTGCCCCAGAGCGCCTCGTTGTGCAGCTCGAACACGAGATCGTCGGGCGTGTCCTCGACCATCGAGATCTCCTCGAGGATCACCTTTCGCTCGAGTGTGAGATCAGCCTCGCGAAGGGTCGGCCTGAAGACGATGTCGCCGATGACGTCCGCGGCTTCCTGGAGGTGTTCATCGAGCACGCGCCCCTGATACACGGTGTGCTCGCGCGATGTGTACGCGTCGAGCGACCCGCCGAGCGCCTCGAGCGATAGCGCGATCTCGTGCGCGCTGCGGCGTTCCGTCCCCTTGAACACCATGTGCTCGAGGAGGTGCGATACGCCCATTCGGTCGCGGGGTTCGTGGAGCGACGCCGCGCGCACCCAGGCGCCAAAGGAAACCGACCGCACTCCCGGCATGTGCTCCGAGAGTACGGTCAGTCCGTTCGGCAACGTGGTGCGTTGGAGCGCCACGTCGGTGCTGGCGACTGTTTTTTCTCCTGCCACTGCGCGGCTGCTCACTCGCGACGCGAGCGCTCCCCGCCCCGGCCACCACCACGACGCGGCCTTCCGCCACGCTCGCCTCGATCGCCACCTTCGCGTCGCGGACGTTCGCTGCGACCGTCGCCGCTGTCCGGCTCCGGCTCGGGCATTCCCTCAGGACGCGGGGTCAAGGCCTTCATGGAGAGACGCAGTCGCCCACGCTCGTCACGGTCGATGAGCTTCACCTTGACGCGGTCGCCTTTCTTGACCACGTCTTCGGTCTTCTCCGTGCGCTCGTGGCGCATCTCGGAGATGTGCACCAGGCCTTCGGTGCCCGGCATGATCTCGACGAACGCGCCGAACGGCGTCGTGGTCTTCACGGTGCCCTCGTACGTCTCGCCGACCACCGGCTCGGCGGTGAGCGCCTGCACCATTTGCCGCGCGCGCTCCATCGCCTCGCCACCGACGGCGGCGATGGTCACGAGACCGCTGTCGTCGACCGTGAGCTCGGCGCCCGTCTCGTCCTGAATGCCGCGGATCGTCTTGCCCTTGGGGCCGATGAGATCGCCGATCTTCTCGGGGCTGATCTGCATCGTCACGATGCGCGGCGCGAACGGCGACAGATCACCGCGAGGAGCCGCGAGCGCCTTTTCCATTTCGCCGAGGATGTGGAGGCGTCCCTGCTTTGCCTGGGCCATCGCCTCCTTCATGATCTGCAGGTCGAGCCCCTCGATCTTGATGTCCATCTGGATCGAGGTGATGCCGTTGCGCGTGCCGGCGACCTTGAAGTCCATGTCGCCCAGGTGATCTTCGGTCCCGAGGATGTCGGTGAGGATCGCGTACTTCGAGCCCTCCTTGATCAGGCCCATCGCGACACCCGCGACCGCGGCGCGGATCGGCACACCGGCGTCGAACAGCGCGAGCGAGCCACCGCACACCGACGCCATCGACGACGAGCCGTTGGACTCGAGGATGTCCGACACGATGCGGATCGTGTACGGGAACTCGTCGAACGACGGCAGCACGCCCTGCAGCGCGCGCTCGGCGAGATTGCCGTGGCCGATCTCGCGACGCGATGTGCCGCGCACGGGCCGCACTTCTCCCGTAGAGAACGGCGGGAAGTTGTAGTGCAGCATGAACGACTTGGTCTCTTCCTGCGGCTGATCGATTGTGTCGAGCCGCTGCACGTCGTTGGCGGTTCCGAGCGTTGCCGCTACGAGCGCCTGCGTCTGGCCGCGGGTGAACAGCGCCGAGCCGTGCGCGCGCGGAAGAAGGCTCGTGTCGATCGTGATTGGCCGAACTTCCGTGGATGTTCGTCCGTCGACGCGATGACCGCTCTCGAGTACCTGCGATCGAAGCTGGTGGTATTCCACGTCGCCGAGCAACGCATGGATGTCCTTGTCAGCGTCCGGGAAGTCGGAGAGCAATCCCTCGGCGACTTCTTTCTTGACGCGCTCCACGGCTTCGATGCGCGTGTGCTTGTCCTTTTGATTGAGCGCTTCGGCGATCTTGCCTTCGGCGAGCGACTTGACGCGGAGATGGAGCTCCTGCGGGACCTCGGCCTTGGTCCACGGCATCTTGGCCGAACGGTTGTCCATCTTGGCGAGCAGCTCGTTCTGAATCGCGACGAGCTCGCGGATTCCCTTGTGGGAGAGCGTGAGCGCCTCGAGCACGTCGTCTTCGGAGACCTCGAGCGCGCCGCCCTCGACCATCACGATCGAGTCATCTGATCCGGCGACCACCAGTTCCATGTCGCTGTAGGCGAGCTGCTGAAAGGTCGGGTTGAGCACCCACTTGTCCTGGAGCCGCCCGACGCGAACGCCGGCGATGGGCCCGGCGAAGGGAATCCTCGACGCGTTGAGCGCAAACGACGCGGCGACGAGCGCCAGCACGTCGGGTTTGTTCTCCTGGTCCGCCGAGATGACGTAGATGAAGACCTGGACTTCGTTCTTGAAGCCTTCGGGAAACAGCGGGCGGATCGAGCGGTCGACGATTCTCGCCGACAGAATCTCGCTGTCGCTCGGCCGACCCTCGCGCTTGATGTAGCCGCCGGGGATCTTTCCCGCGGAGTACGTCCGCTCGCGGTACTCGACCGTCAACGGGAAGAACGGCAGCGGACTTTGGTTGTCACTCACGGTGACGGCAGCGAGGACGATGGTCTCGCCGAACTGCACGAGGGCGGAGCCGGCGGCCTGTTTGGCCATGCGGCCGGTCTCGATGACGAGCTTGCGCCCGGCAAAGGTCTTCTCAACGCGTTGCATCATTGCTTGGATGCCTGTGATAGGCTGTGGGACAGCGAGTTTGGCCCTGCGGCGGGGATAGCAAAACGCGCGGGCTGCAACCATTGCGCCCGCGCGGTCATGCACATGTGCGTGTTAGTACCGGAGTCCGAGTTCCTGGACGATCTTCCGATAGCCGTCGACGTCCGTACGCTTGAGGTAGTTGAGCAGACGGCGACGCTTTCCGACCATCTTGAGCAGCCCGCGGCGACCGTGATGGTCCTTTTTGTGGGCGCGAAAGTGCTCGGTCAGGTAATTGATGCGCTCGGTGAGTATCGCAACCTGAACGCGAGCCGATCCCGTATCGGTCTCATGCGTCCGATACTTCTGGACGGTCGACGACTTTTCAAAAGCCATGTGCTGGTTGGTCCCGTATCCCCGCCGGCTTGGCGGCTTCAATGTTTTTCTCGTTAGCCCCGAAGCCTAACGAGCGAGTAACGCGTTGTAAAGGGGACACTTAGAGGGTTAGAAAGCTAGAGGGCTGGAGGGTTAGAAGGATGGAGACTCGCGCGAACAATGCACATCCAACCCTCCAACCCTCCAACCCTCCAGCTCATGCCCCAAACAGCTTGCCGATCCAGCCGAACACCTTGGCGATCGCGGCGTGAGTGTCGTTGTACATCACGATGGCGAACAAGAGCGCGATCGCGAGCAGCCCAAAGCGCAGGATGTACTCGCGCGTGCGCATGCTGAATGGACTTCCCTTCGCCGACTCGAGCACATTGATCAGGATCTGTCCGCCGTCGAGAATCGGAATTGGAAGCAGGTTGAGCACCGCCACGTTGATGCTCAGCAGCGCGATGAGATAGAACAGCTCGTCCAGTCCGCTCCTGGCCGCGCTCACCGCGGCGCGGGTGATGGCGATGGGGCCGCCCAATTCCCGCACGGACTGCTTGCCCGCGCCGATCTGGTGCAGCACGGTGAACACCGCGCCGGCGTTCGTCTTGGTGATGCGAAGGCCCGAGGACATGGCTTGCGGTAACGACAGCGAGGCCTTCCGCGAAATGTCCCGCGTGCCGGCGCCGATCTTCCCCACCAGCCGGGTTCGGCCGGAGGCGGGATCCGGCTCCGGAACCGCTTTCGGCGTGACGGTGAGCGTCTCGGTCGCGGCCCCACGCCGCAGCACGAACGAGACGGGCTTGTTGGGCGAGCTGCTCACCTGCTCGACCATGTCCGTCCACGAAAAGACCGGATGACCCGCGACGCTCACGATCGAGTCGCCGCGTTGAAACCCGGCCTGTGCCGCCGGATTTCCGGGAAACAGCGAATCGATCACCGGCGGCAAATAGAGGCCCAGCGCATCGGCAATTTCCTCCGGCGCCGGGCCGTTCCGCACGAGCGGAACGTTCACCTGCCCACGCTGCGTCGTGAGCGTCACGCTGCCGACGCTGGTCGCGATTCCCTTGCGCACGTCGTTCCATGTCTGCACACGCTCGCCGTTCACGGCGCGGATCGTGTCGCCGGCGTGCACCTGCGCGAGTTGCGGGGCGCCCGCCAGCTCACGAACGGCGCCAACCACCGTCGACGGGAAAACGAGATCGCCGTAGTGGAACGCGAGACCGGTTGCGACGACGAACGCGAGCACCGCGTTCATCGTGACGCCGGCGATCATGATGAAGATGCGCGCCCACAGCGGCTTGCTCTCGAACCAGCGATCCTCCGGGATGGGCTTGGGCCCGAACGGAATCATCGCATTGGGATCGAAGTCCGCATCCTGCTCGCCGCGGGCGGCTTTCTCTTCGTTGCCACCCTCGAGGAACGCGGCTTCGGCATCGTGACGCGATGCCATGCGCACGTAGCCGCCGAGCGGCAGCCAGGCGAGGATGTACTCGGTTTCACCGCGCCGAATCTTGAAAATGGCGCGGCCAAAACCAATCGAGAATCGCGGCGCGTACACGCCGACCGCCTTGGCCGCGACGAAGTGCCCGAGCTCGTGCACGAAGATCACGAGACCGAACACGAGAATCGGGGCGAGAATCGCTATCATCCAAATCGCTCCTGAACGTGCTGACGCGCCGCCGCATCCGCGGACAGCACCGCTTCCCGGGTTTCGCCACTCCGGTGGCCCAATGACTCCAACGCACTGGCAATCGCTACGCCGATGTCGCCGAATCGGATGCGACCGGCAAGGAAGAGCTCGACCGCCGCTTCGTTCGCCGCGTTGAACACGGCGGGTGCTCCCCCGCCCCGCCTGCCTGCGGCCACGCCGAGCGCGAATGCCGGAAACTGCTCGGCGCGAAGCGGCTCGAACGTGAGCGGCGAGGTCGACACTGGGTCGAATCGAGGTACCCCGGAGTCCGCGATCCGGTCCGGGTGCGTCAGTGCGTACAGCACCGGCAACTCCATGCTCGGGACCCCAATCTGCGCCAGCACGCTCCCGTCGATGAACTCGACGAACGAGTGCACAACGCTCTGCGGATGCACCACCACTTCGATTCGATCGTAGGGCAATCCAAAGAGGAAATGCGCTTCGATCACTTCCAACGCCTTGTTGGCAAGGGTCGCGCAATCAACGGTGATCTTGCGACCCATTCGCCAGGTGGGATGTCGCAGCGCGTCATCCAAGGTTGCCTGCTCGAGCTGCTCCGGGCTCCACTGCCTGAATGGCCCGCCTGACGCGGTGATGATCACGCGACTTACTTCGACGCCCGGACGTCCGGTAATGCACTGGAGAATCGCACTGTGCTCGCTATCGACCGGGACGATCTCTCCGCCGCCGGCGGCACACGCGTCAGTGACGAGCGCTCCGGCCATGACGAGAGTTTCCTTGTTCGCCAGCGCGACGCGCTTTCCACGCGCGAGCGCGGCAAGCGTCGCATCGAGGCCGGCCGCACCGACGACCGCGTTGATGACGATGTCGACGTCGTCGCGGCGCGCCGCGTCCACGAGGCAATCCGCGCCGACGCGCCAATCGGCATGCGGCTCGGATCCATTGCGCACGATCCCGACGAATGCCGGCTTGAATCGCGCGACCTGCTCCGCGAGGAGTGCCGCGTTGTTGAACGCGGTGAGCGCCGCGACCCGGAAACGATCGTGCTGCCGCTCGAGCACGCGGAGCGCCGTGGTTCCAATCGATCCCGTGGATCCCAGGATCGCAACGCCGCGCGGCGCCGATGCCGACATCAGGCCGGTGCCCATGTGAGGAGCCAGCTGAACAGCACGTACGAAATCGGCAACGCGAACAGCAGACTGTCGAAACGGTCGAGAATCCCGCCGTGTCCCGGAATGAGGTTCGAGCTGTCCTTCACGCCCACCTCACGCTTGAACAACGACTTGGCGAGGTCGCCGATCTGCCCCGAGACACTCACGATCAGGGCGAAGAGCACCGCGCCAAGCGGATCCCAGCGAAAGTCCAGGTGCGCCGCGCTGCGCATGACCCAGTGCGAGTACGCCCAACCCACGATGACGCTGGCCGCCAGCCCACCGATCGCGCCTTCGACCGTCTTACCCGGACTTACCGCCGGAGCAAGCTTGTGCCGGCCGAAGGTTCGTCCCACCGCGTACGCGCCGGTGTCCGACGCCCAGGTGATGAACAGTGGAAGCAGCAGGAGCAATCCGCCCGACGGAACGGACACGGCCCGTGAGCCGAACGACAGGTTCGCCGCGGCAAACGCGTAGTCGTGGTAGCGAATGGCGTACCCAAAGCTCAGCATGCCGCCGGTGTACGCCGCTCCGAATGCGGTTGTAGCCACGGCGCCGAGCGGCTTTCCGTTGACGCCGCGCATCCAGATCGCGGCGGCCATTATCGCCAGAAGCACCAGCGCGCCCAGCGACAATGCGCCGAGCGCGGAATCGGGGTTGTAGAGTCGCAGGAAGCGCGCGTGCACGAGCAACGGGATCAAGCCGGCGATCGCGATGCCGGCGTCGTCCATCGGTGTCAGACCCGAAGCGCGCGCGAGACGGAAGAGTTCCCACGCCCCGAGCGCGCTGACGATGGCGAGAAGCGCCGCGAGCGGGGCCCCTCCGTACAGAACGATCGCGACGCCGACCGGCACCGCGACCACGGCGAACGCGACGCGGCGCGTGAGCTCGGAGCTCACACTTCCATGATCTCGGCTTCTTTGGCCTTGATCAGCTCGTCCACCTTGTGGATGTAGTCATCGTGGAGCTTCTGGAGCTCCTTCTCGGCGTGCTTCACGTCATCCTCGGACACGCCGTTGAGCTTCTTGAGCATTTCACGGCCGTGCGTCCGCGCGTGCCGGATCGCCACGCGGCCCTCTTCCGCGAACTTGTGCACGACTTTGACGAGCTCTTTTCGGCGTTGCTCGTTCATCGCGGGAAGCGGCACGCGAATGAAGCCGCTCTGGGTCGACGGCTCGAGGCCAAGGCCGGATTCGCGGATCGACTTTTCGATCACCTTGGTCTGGCTCTTGTCGAACGGCGTGACGATGAGGAGTCGCGGTTCGGGCGCGTTGATCGTCGCCACCTGGTTGAGCTGCATCTGCTGGCCGTACATCTCGACACGAACGGTATCGAGCATGTTCGGCGTGGCCTTGCCGGAGCGGACGGACGAGAACTCGTGCTTCACGTGCGCGATGTCCTTGTCCATCGAGGCGCGGGAGTCCTTGAGGATTTCTTGAATCGAGCTCATCGAACGAGTGTGCCGACGCGTTCGCCGCGGACGGCCGCGACGATCGAGCCTGGACGGTGGATGTTGAGAACGATCAGCGGCAGCGAATTCTCACGGCACAATGTGATGGCCGTGTGGTCGATCACCTTGAGCTCTTCCATGATCACGTCGCGGAAGCTGATCTCGTCGTACATCTTGGCGTGCGGATCGCGCTTGGGGTCTGCGGAATAGACGCCCTCCACGCTCGTTGCCTTGATGATGACGTTCGCCTTCATCTGAATGGCGCGCAATACCGCCGCGGTGTCGGTCGAGAAGTACGGATTGCCCGTTCCGCCGGCGAAGATCACGATCCGGCCTTTCTCGAGATGGCGAATGGCGCGTCGCCGGATGTACGGTTCCGCGAGCTCCTCCATGCGGATCGCGGTCATCACGCGCGTGTCGACGCCCTTGCGCTCCAGGACGTCCTGCACCGCCATCGCATTGATGACGGTCCCGAGCATACCCATGTAGTCGGCGGCGACGCGATCCATGCCCGTCTTGGAGAGCTGCGAGCCGCGGACGATGTTGCCGCCGCCGATGACGACGCCGACCGACGCGCCGGTGCCGGATACGGCAACGACTTCGTCGGCGAGTCGATTCACCGTATCGAAGTCGTAGCCGAATCCTTTCTCTCCGGCGAGCGCCTCGCCGGAGAGTTTGACCAGGACGCGCGGGTATTTCAGTTCAGCCACGTGGGCTCGCTCACGCCTCACCGAGTTGGTAACGCACGAACCGCCGCACCTGCACGTTCTCGCCGGTCTTGGCCGAGACTTCCTTCACGAGATCGCCGATCGTCTTCTTGGGGTCGCGCACCCACGCCTGGTGCATGAGCGCGACGTCCTTGTAGAACGACTGGACTTTGCCCTCCACGATCTTCTCGATCATGTGGTCCGGCTTGCCCTCGGCCTTCACCTGCTCGACGAAGATCCGGCGCTCGGAATCGACCTTCTCCTGCGGTACCTGGTCCTTGTCGATGGCGAGCGGCGCCGCGGCGGCGATGTGCTCGGCGAGCGACTTTCCGAGCTGCTGGAAGTCCTCGGTCCGCGCCACGAAGTCGGTCTCGCAGTTGATCTCCACCAGCACGGCGATCTTGCCGTTGTGGTGGATGTAGCTGCCGATCACGCCTTCCTTGGTCTGTCGGCCGGCGCGCTTGTCGGCCTTGGCGGCGCCCTTGGAGCGGAGCATCTCGACCGCCTTGTCGAGATCCCCGCCCGTCTCCTCGAGTGCCTTCTTGCAATCCATCATGCCGGCGCCGGTTCGCTCACGGAGGGCGGCAACGTCTTTCGCGCTGATTGCTTTCGTGGTGCCAGTCATAGTCACAGTCCTGCTCACGGTTTCGTGGAAACGCCGCCAGGCGAATCGTCCGGCGGCGTAGTCAAGTCTAGTCCCTCGAGGAAGCGCCGTGGAGCGCGAGCTTCAGATAACGCTATTCGGCTTCCGTCGGCTCGGCACTCGCCTCGCCACCTTCCCCGGGGCCCTTGAGCCGCGCCGCAATGGCCTCGGGCTTGGCGCGACGCCGCCGTGGGCGACGGCGACGCTTGCGATCCTCTTCTCCCGCCGGCTCCGCGCCGCGATCCGAGCTGTAGGTGTAGCTCTCGCCTTCCTCGACCTCTTCACGCACCGGCGCTTCGCGACGGGCCTCGACGACCGCGTCGGCGATCGCCTTGGTGATCAGCTCCACCGAGCGGATCGCGTCGTCGTTGCCGGCGATCGGCACGCTGATGAGATCCGGATCGGCGTTCGTGTCGACGATGGCGATGAGCGGAATGCCGAGCTTGTTGGCTTCGTTCACCGCGATCCGCTCCTTCTTGGAATCGACGACGAACATCAGCCCGGGCAGACGCGTCATGTTGCGGATGCCGTGCAGGTACTTCGAGAGCTTCTCACGCTCGCGGTGGAGCATGAGCTGCTCCTTTTTGGTGTAGTTCTCGAACTCGCCGCCTTCTTCACCGCCCGCCTCCAGCTCCTTCATTCGGCGTACCTGCTTTTTGACCGTCTGGAAGTTCGTGAGCAGCCCGCCGAGCCAGCGCTCGGTGATGTAGAGCGCGCTCGCGCGCTCGGACTCGGCCTTCACGATGCTCGCCAGCTGCGGCTTGGTACAGACGAACAGCACGTTCTCGCCGCGCAGCACGACGTCGCGCGCCAGCTTCTGCGCGAGCTCGATTTGCCTCAGCGTCTTTTGGAGATCGATGATGTGGATGCCGTTCCGCTCCGCGAAGATGAAGCGGCGCATCTTGGGGTTCCACCGCCGGGTCTGGTGCCCGAAGTGGACGCCGGCGGCGAGCAACGCCTCGAGCGTCGGCGCATTGGTCTGGGTCTGCTGGTCTGCCATGATCCTGGTACGAACCTCGGTTGGTTGTGTCGTCGGATCTCGTCACCGTCGTGCCAGCCGAGTGATCGGCACCGGGCAGCGACTCGGAGAATCCTGTGGGGTCTGGAGGGCTAGAGGGTTGGAGGCCTAGAGGGTTGGAGGTCGAAGCGTGGAAGTGCGTCGTTCGCAGTTCTTCCAGCCTTCCAACCCTCCAGCCCTCTATCCTTCCAGTCTATCGCTTCGAGAACTGGAACCGCTTCCGCGCCTTTGGCCGGCCAGGCTTCTTGCGCTCGACCGAGCGGGCGTCGCGCGTGAGCAGGCCCAGGTCACGGAGTTTACGACGGTGCGCTTCGTCGATCTTGACGAGCGCACGCGCCACTGCAAGGCGAAGCGCGCCGGCCTGGCCGGTCTGGCCACCGCCGTCGACGTTCGCCCGAACGTCGTAGCGTCCGAGCGTGTCGGTCGCTACGAACGCTTGCTGAATCGCGGATACGAGCGCCGGACGCGGGAAATAATCGCCCAGCGTGCGGCCGTTCACATCCCACTTGCCCGATCCGGGCTTCACGAACACGCGGCACACCGCTTCCTTGCGGCGGCCGATCGCATGAATGCTCTGCATGTCGGCCATGGATTACTTCTCGCTCTTCTTGAAGGTCAGGGGCGTGGGCTGCTGGGCCGCGTGCGGATGCTGGTCGGTTGCGTACACTCGGAGTTTTCGTCTCAGCACCTGGCGGCCGAGCGCAGTCTTGGGCAGCATGCCGTAGACGGCCTTCTCGATCACACGCTCGGGATGCTTGGCGATCATCGTCCCGTAGGGCGTGAAGCGCTCGTGCCCCATGTAGCCCGTGTGGCGGAAGTAGTTCTTCTGCTCGGCCTTGCGCCCGGTGACTTTGACCTTGGACGCATTGATCACGATGACGTTGTCACCGGTATCCATGTGCGGAGTGAAGATGGGCTTGTGCTTGCCACGAATCACTCGCGCGACTTCCGTGGCGAGACGGCCGAGGACCATCCCGTCGGCGTCGACGATGTACCACCGCTGCTCGATGTCGCGCGGGGTGGCGGAAAACGTTTTCATTGTGGTGCGGCGACCTGAAGTGGGTCCTGCGCCTCACCGGTGCGTCATGCAACCCGGGTCTCGGCAGCCATTGAAGGCATTTTTTGACAGACCTGTAAGCTAGACAAGCACTTACGGGGTGTCAACGCGGCGGCTCGAGCTCGACTCAGAGCCCTTCAGCGACCGTCGTCGGCCACGAACGCCAACCAGTGCCCATTGGGGCTGATGGCAAGCCTGCTCATGCGCGTGATGCCCCGTGTCGAAAAGTCCGCGACCAGGGCCCAAGGCGTATCGACGGATCCCGGTTGCAGCGCGAACACCTTCGAACCGCTCGCGGTGAGCGCCATGCCCTGCCGCGTCCACACTACGTACTCGGCGCCCGCGGGCAGGCTGGCGATGCCGACCTGGATCTTGCTCCGGCCACTGGCCGAGTCGAGCTCGACACGGTTCAGCGTGAAGGTGCTGTCCGCGGTGCGCTGTACGAACGACACCGATCGCGCGCCAGCCACGGATAGCGACCTTCCAATGTCGCGAGCGACTGTGTCCGCGCGCTCGGTGCCGAGCTCCACCACTTGCAGGGTTGCGGGCCGACCCAGCACGAACAGCGCGACGTGGCTCGAGTCCAACCACGCGTGGTACCCGACCGGTTTGATGGTCCGTAACACGAGCCGCGGGTCGCTTCCGTCCAGGGCGAAGCTCCACAGCCGCTGGGTCGAGTCTGGCTCGACGCGCACCACCGAAAATCGGTTCGCGCCCGGGACGAGCGTTGCCGAATACTCGCTCTCCGTGGTCGTCGTTGCGCGCTTCGTCTGATGATTCGCGATGTCGTACCGGTAAATGTCCGACTGGCCGTCGCCGCGCGTCGAGGTGTAAAACACCGCTCGCTCGTCTGCCATGAACGCCGGCTGATTATCGTAGCCGCGCCGATGGGTGATGTTGACCGGCTTCCCGATTCTGATCCCGGTCGCGCCGCGCTCGGAAATCGTGATCCGCGCGAGGTAGACGTCGCTTCCCGGCGCCTGAGCGACGAGAGGCGCCGAACCTAGCGCCAGGCAACTGAGGGTGGCGCGAGCGACACGCATCGTCATGACCGTCATCCGGGAGAGGTTCATTCGAGCTCTATCAACAACGCGCCCTTCTCCACCGCCGTGCCCGGCCTGACGGCGATCGACCGGACCTTCCCCGGCGCGGTGGCGCGAAGCTCGTTCTCCATCTTCATCGCCTCCATCACCACGAGCCCCTGTCCCGCCTGAACGGCGTCGCCGGGCTGCACGTTCACGCGCACGATCAGACCCGGCATCGGCGCGGTGAGTGGTTTGGGGCCTGTCGGCCCTGCAGACTGGTCCGAAAGCTCACGAATCGCCCGCATGCGCTCGTCCAGCGCCTCGACCTCGAACCGGAAGCCGCCGAGCCACAGCGTATAGCCGCCACGCGTGTCGCCGCGACGGACCACGACACGGTGGACCGCGCTGCCAATCGTCACCGTCCGCACGGGCGTGCCATTCACGCTGCTGACCGACGCGGCAACGTCCTCGCCGTCGTCGTGCACACCGTCGGCGGCGAGCACCACGACATGCTCTTCGCCATTGATCCGGACGGAGTACTTCACGTCGCCTCCGGCACGAGCTCGCACACCGTTTCGACGTGTGCGGTCTGCGGGAACATGTCGAAGGCGCGCAGCGACGAAATGCGAAAACGCGGCATCCGCGCGAGGTCGCGCGCCAACGTCGCCGGGTCGCAGCTCACGTAAATGATGGCGCGCGGCGACCCAACGGAGGACTGCAGCGCTTCGCTCACCCGCTCGTGCAACCCCGTGCGCGGCGGATTGACCAACACGACGTCCGCGGGCAGGAGATCGGCGATGGCGTCCTCGACACGCGCGGCGACGGCGCGCGATCCCGCAGGGAGCGCGGCCGCGCAATGCGCCGCCGCGTCGCGATCGGCCTCGATTGCCGTGACGCGCGCGCCGTCACGCGCCAACGGAATTGCAGTCGCGCCCGAGCCTGCGTACGCATCGACGACGGCGTTGGGCCGGTGCGCGCGGGTCCGCTCGAGGACGTACCGATGCAGCGCCGCGCCCGTCGCCTCGTTCACCTGCTCGAACGACGCGCTCGCCGCGTCGCCTCCTCGTTGCGCGACGAGCATTCGCGGCCGGTGGGCCGGCCGCCACCAGAGCGCCGTGGCCCCGGGAACTGCGGCGAAGAAAGCCGTGCGAGCGGGCCATACATTCGCGCCTTCCATCACGACGCTTGCTCCTTCGGCGAGCAGCCGTACCGATGCGCGCAGCTCGTCGGCGGGCGGAAAGTGCGCCCGCGCCTCCATCACCTGTCGCCAGACGCTCAACACTCGTTCATCGGTGATGGGACAGTCGGCCAGCTGAAAGAGTCCGGCCGGATCATCGTACGGTCGGAGGCCAATCGTCCACTCGCCGCCACGGTGCCGGCGCATCGTCAGCGTGAGCTTGCGCCGATAGCGCCACTGTCGCTCGCTCGGGACGATCTCGGGCGGCTCGACGGCGCGCCTGCCTATTCTGGTAAGCGCGTCACGAATGATCGCGCGCTTGGCCTCGAGCTGCGCGTCGTATCGGAGGTGCTGGATCTGACATCCTCCGCAGCGATCGATCCGATAGTGGTAGCACAACGGGTCGACTCGCTCGGGAGCCGGATCGAGCAGTTCGTCGAGTGCACCGCGGGCGAACCGGCGTCGCACGTCGAGCCGCACGAGCACGCGGTCGCCCGGCGCGGTACGCGGCACGAATACGACGACCCCGTTCGCGCGTCCGATGCCGTCTCCGCCCGCCGCGATCGACTCGATCGTCATCTCGGCGACGGTCACCGCAGTCCCTCGAGCCGCGCCGTTCGCAACCACGCGCTCGTCGCGTCGGACACTGGGCGCTCGCTCGTCGTGCGAGCTGGCGCGCGTCGGTCCTCGTCGGCGATGAGCGCCGCGACGAGCGCCGCCGTCCGGACCGTGCTCGGCGGCGGCGGAGCATGCACGATCGATTCAAGCCGACGCTCCAGCCACTGAATCTCGATTGCCCCGGCGCGAAAATCGGCGTCTTCCATCAAGCGCAGGTGGAAATCGCGCGAAGACTCGACGCCTTCGATCGTCAGCTCGAGCAGCGCTCGGTGCATCCGCTCGATCGCCTGCTCGCGCGTGGGCGCGTGGACGATGAGCTTGGCGAGCATCGGGTCGTAGTATAGGCCGATCTCGCTGCCGACGTCGATGCCGCCGTCCCACCGCACGCCCGGACCGGCGGGCACGTGGAGGTACGAGATCGTGCCGGTCGATGGAAGAAAACCGTTCGCCGGATCTTCGCTCGTGATGCGACATTCGATCGCCCAGCCGCGCGGTACGATCTCGTGCTGCTTGAACGGCAGCGCCTCGCCAGCCGCGATGCGGATCTGCCATTGCACCAGGTCGATCCCCGTCACGAGCTCGGTGACCGGATGCTCGACCTGCAGCCGCGTGTTCATCTCGAGGAAGTAGAAGCGGCCGTCGGAATCGAGCAGAAACTCGCAGGTACCGGCGTTCACGTATCCGGCGGCACGCGCGGCGCGCACCGCGGTCTCGCCCATCACGCGCCGCAGCTCGGGCGACAGCGCGACACTCGGCGCCTCCTCGAGCATTTTCTGATGGCGTCGCTGTACTGAGCATTCACGCTCGTTGAGCGACAGCATCGTGCCGTGCTGATCTCCCAGCACCTGGATCTCGACGTGGCGCGGGCCGGCGATGTACTTCTCGACGTACACCGCGTCGTCGCCGAAGGCATTCTTCGCTTCGCGTCGCGCCGCCTCGAGGGCGGCCGACAGCTCGCTCGACTCGCGCACGACGCGCATGCCCTTGCCGCCGCCACCTGCGGCGGCCTTCAGCAGAACCGGATAGCCGAAGTCCTCGGCGATGCGGCGCGCCTCGTCCGCGTCGTGCAGCGGCTCGACCGTGCCAGGTACCACCGGCACATTTGCGCCGATTGCGAGCTGTCGCGCCGCGGTTTTGCTTCCCATCGCCGCGATGGCTTCCGGCGGCGGACCGATGAACACGAGTCCCGCGTCGCGCACGGCGCGCGCGAACCACTCGCGCTCCGAAAGGAAGCCGTACCCGGGATGGATCGCTTCGGCGCCGACTCGCTTTGCCGCGTCGATGATGCGGTCGCCGCGCAGGTAGCTCTCCGACGCGGGTGACGCGCCGATATGCAGAGCTTCGTCGGCGGCGCGCACGTGCGGCGCCCGCGCATCGGCGTCGCTATAAACGGCGACCGACTTGATGCCCATCTCGCGGCAGGCTCGAATCACGCGGAGCGCGATCTCGCCGCGATTGGCCACGAGAATCTTCGAGAACGGCACGGCGCGTCAGAGGGGAATGTTGCCGTGCTTCTTGGGCGGATTTCGATCGCGCTTGGTGCGCAGCGTATCGAGCGCGTCGATCAGCCGCGGCCGCGTGTCGCGCGGATCGATGATGTCATCGACGTATCCCCGACTCGCCGCCACATACGGATTGGCGAACTTCGCCGTGTATTCGGCGACGCGAACGTCAGTGGCCACGGTGGGGTCGGGACTCTCGTTGATCTCCTTGCGGAACAGAATCTCGACGGCGCCCTTGGGCCCCATCACGGCGATCTCCGCCGTGGGCCACGCCACGTTGAAATCGCCGCGAATGTGCTTGGACGACATCACGTCGTACGCGCCACCGTACGCCTTGCGCGTGATCACCGTGAGCTTGGGGACCGTCGCCTCGCAGTAGGCGTACAGCAGCTTGGCGCCGTGTTTGATGATGCCGCCGTGCTCCTGCGTCGTGCCGGGCAGGAACCCGGGCACGTCCTCGAAGGTCACGAGCGGAATGTTGAAGGCGTCGCAGAATCTGATGAAGCGCGCCGCTTTGAGCGACGCGCTGATGTCGAGCACGCCCGCGAGCACGGCGGGCTGATTGGCCACGATACCGACGCTCGTTCCGCCGAGATGCGCGAAGCCGCAGATGATGTTCTGCGCGTAGTCGGCCTGCACCTCGTAGAACGTGCCATCGTCGATCACGCGACGAATCACGTCGTGCATGTCGTACGGCTTGTTGGGGCTGTCGGGCACCACGTCGAGCAACGCTTCGTCGCGCCGGTCGCGCGGATCGGTGCCCTGCCCGCGCGGCGGTTCCTCCAGGTTGTTCTGCGGGATGTAGCGGAACAGCTCGCGAATCGCCGCCATGCACGCCGGCTCTGAATCGTGTACGAAGTGGGCGACTCCGGACGTACCGGCGTGCGTGTCGGCGCCGCCGAGTCGCTCCATCGTCACGTCCTCGTGGGTCACCGTCTTCACGACGTTGGGTCCCGTCACGAACATGTACGACGTGCCCCGCGTCATGTAGATGAAATCGGTGATCGCCGGCGAGTACACCGCGCCGCCGGCGCACGGCCCGAGCACGGCCGAAATCTGCGGGACGACGCCCGACGCGAGCGTGTTGTGCAAAAAAATGTCGGCGTAGCCGCCGAGCGACACGACGCCTTCCTGGATGCGCGCGCCGCCGGAGTCGTTGAGCCCGATCACCGGCGCGCCGTTGCGCATGGCGAGGTCCATGATCTTGCAGATCTTTTCGGCGAACGTTTCGG
>DATJHY010000210.1:0-7364 GCA_035493635.1 Gemmatimonadaceae bacterium
CGACGCCCGGGCGGTCGATCCGGACTTTCCGTGTCTGATGATGTACACGTCGGGCACGAGCGGAGCACTCAAGGGCGTCTTGCTTACGCACGACAACATCCTCTCGCAGCGCCGCGCGATCGCGGCGCTGTGGGACGTAACGCCAGGCGACCGCTTTCTCTCGTACCTGCCCTGGCATCACAGCTTTGGCGGAATCTTCGAGAAGTACACCGCGCTCTACAACGGCGCGACGATCTTTCTCGACGACTCGATGGGCCGTGACTTCTCCACACTGCTGCGGAACTTTATCGAGACGCGTCCCACGGTCTACTTCAGCGTCCCGAAGATCTACCAGCAGCTCATCGCACACGCCCAGGCGCATCCCGACGACGATCCACGGATCTTCCATCCGGATCTCCGCTTCGTCTTCACGGCCGCCGCGCCACTTCCGGAGAATCTCTCGCGCTTCTTCGCGTTGAAGGACATTGCCGTCGTCGAAGGCTGGGGCCTCACCGAAACGTCGCCCTGTTGCACGCTCACTGATCCGTCGGAGATGAGAGCGGTGGCCGGCAAGGTCGGCTATCCGATCCCGGGCGTGACCGTGCGCATCGCCCCCGACGGTGAAATCCTGGTGCGCGGCCCCAACGTGATGCTCGGCTACTACCGAGATCCGGAGGCATCGGCCCGCGCGCTGCCCGGTGATGGCTGGTTCCATACCGGCGACCTCGGCGAGCTGTCCGGCAATGCGCTGCGCCTCGTCGGGCGAAAGGACCGCGTGTTCAAGATGCTCAACGCCGAGAAGGTCGTTCCCACGGACATCGAGAACCGCCTCGCCGGGATGAACAAGTACATCCGCCACGTCATCGTCACCGGCGACGGCCGCGACTTCGTGGCCGCATTGGTGTTCCCCGACTACTTCCGCATCGCCGAGGAATTTGGCGGCGATCGCGCGGCCGCGGAGCGCGAGGTCAAGGCGTCGCTGCGCGCGACGATGCTCGAATTCAATGACACGCACCCGGTGAAGTACGAGCGCATCAGCGCATTTGCCGTGATCAGCAACGAGCTTTCGATCGAAGAGGGCGATCTCACACCGTCGCTCAAGGTGCGCGTCAAAAACGTGCTCGAGCGCTCGCGCGGCTACGTCGACGCCGTCTACGAGCCGAGCGTGGCGTGCGAGTGCCGATACTTGCGCAAGGTTCTGCGCCTGTCGGACGACCCGCGCCGTTGCTTCGCCGGCCGTGAGCGCACGTTGGCGCAGTGCCACGAGTGCGGGGCGTTCATCTTCGACGAGGTTAACGGCGCCGAAAGCAGAGGAGAGATCACATCATGATCGACATGCCGCGTTCCGATTGGGATGCGTGGTACATGACCGCGCCCGGCGCGCGGTTGGAGCAGCGTCCCCTCGCGAGTCGCAGTCCCGGCGCTGGAGAAGCCGTCGTCGAGGTCGCCGGGTGCGGCGTGTGTCACACTGACCTCTCCTTCCTGATGCACGGCGTCAAGACACGCTCCGCCCTGCCCCTGGTGCTGGGCCACGAGATCAGCGGGTACGTTCGCGAGATCGGCCCGGGCGTCGACGAGACGCTCCTCGGGCGCGCCGTCGTCGTGCCCGCCGTGCTGCCTTGTGGAGAGTGCGACTTGTGCCGCGCCGGTCGCCGCGCGATTTGCCGGAAGCAGGTCATGCCCGGCAATGATCGCCACGGTGGATACGCGTCGCACGTCACGCTACCGGCCAGGTATTTCTGTGTCGTGCCGGATCGTCTCTTGGCGAGCCACGAGCTGTGGGAGCTCGCCGTGGTCTCCGATGCGGTATCGACACCGTTCCAGGCCGTGAAGCGCTCTGGTCTCGCCGCCGGTGACTTCGCGGTGTTCGTGGGCGCCGGCGGGATCGGTGTGCACGGCGTCCAGATCGCGTCCGCCGCCGGCGCCAATGTCGTCGCGGTGGATGTGAGCGCGACGAAGCTCGAGCAGGCGCGCGCCGCCGGCGCCAAGGGCACTGTCGACACCAGTGGCATGAGTGCGAAGGACGCGCGCAAAGCGGTTCGCGCGGTCGCAGACTCGCTCGGCGCATCGCCGCATTGCTGGAAGATCTTCGAGACGTCCGGCACACGGGCCGGACAAGAGACGGCGTACGCGCTGGTCGGATTCGGGGCCACGTTGTCCGTGGTGGGCTACACGGCCGAACGCGTCGAGCTCTGTCTCTCGAACCTCATGGCCTATGATGCCGAGGCGCGCGGCAACTGGGGCGCGGATCCCTTGGTGTATCCCGAGCTGCTGGAGTGGATCGCCGACGGACGCATTCACGTAAAGCCGTTCGTGGAGCGGCATCCGCTGGCCGCCATCAACGAGGTGCTCGACGCCGCCGATCACGGCCGACTGGCGAAACGTGCCGTGCTCACACCCGCCTGATTCCGAGGACACCATGCAGGCCATCGACGTACTGATGCAGGAGCACCGGGTCATCGAGCAGGTCCTCGACGCGCTCGAATCCGCAGCCAACCGACTCGCGCGCGGTGAAGCGGTACCGGCCCGTTTCTTCCTCGACGCCGCCGATTTCGCGTCCGGCTTCGCCGACGGGTGCCATCACCGGAAGGAAGAAGGCGTGCTCTTCCCGACGATGAAGCAGCACGGCGCCCTGCCGGGCGGCGGCGCGATCGAGGTCATGCTTGACGAGCACGAACAGGGGCGCGGCTACGTCCGCCAGCTCCGCGAGGCAGCGAGGCAGCTCGACGCGGGCGGTGCGGGCGCTGCCCGCCGGGTGATTGCCGCCGCCCGCGGGTATGTCGCGCTACTGCGTGATCACATCGCGAAGGAAGACGAAATGCTGTTTCCGCTGGCCGACGAGCTCATTCCCGCGAGTGAACAGTCGGGCGTGGTGGCGGCATTCGAGGCAGTCGAAGAAGCCGAGCGTGACGCGCCGAGCCACGAGGAGTTGCTCGAGCTCGCGGAGCGGCTGACGCGCGAGGCGGCAGCGCTCACGCCAAAGTGACGAGCCGCACGACGCACTACGTTGTGGATGGCGATCAGGCCGCGGTGGTGCTGAGCGCCGCGGCATGCCATCTTGATCGTCTATGACTTCTCCCGCTGGTGCCCGCCGCCGCATTGGGCCGTCGCCCACGAGCAGCACGCGCCGCCTCCTGCTCGGCCTGGCCGCCGCGGCATTCCTTGCGGTGTTTGTCGTCCCGTGGCTGGCGGGCGTCGCGACGGACTGGCTCTGGTTCCGCGAGGTCCACTTCGAGTCCGTCTTCACGACTTCACTCGCGGCGCGCGCCGCGCTCTTCGTCATCGCCGCGGTCGTCGCATTCGCGTTCCTGTATACGAACTTCTGGTGGGCCCAGCGTCGATTCGTCGGCGTGCCCACACTCTTCCTGAATCGCAACGGCGTCGCGGTCGACTTGACGCCGGTCGTTTCCAAGCTGCTCCTCGTCGCGACGTTGTTCGTGGCCTTCGTCACCGGCCTGGTCGCCTCGGCACAGTGGATGTCGGTGCTCATGGCTCTACACGCGGTACCCGTCGGTGACGCCGATCCGGTATTCGGGCGCGACATCGGGTTCTATCTCTTCCGGCTTCCGACGATCGCTGCCGTCCTCAGCACGCTGGTGGTGCTGACGATCCTCGCCCTCGTCGGTGTCCTGCTGCTCTATCTCATTCGCGGCGCGGTCACGCTTCCTCCGCGGCGCGCCTCGATCGAGCCAAGTGCCTCGCGCCACGTCGGTGCTCTGCTCGTGCTGCTGCTCCTCGCCTTCGCGGTCCAGCTCTGGTTCGTGGATGCGGCCGCGCTCCTCTACTCCGGGACCGGCCCGCTCGCCGGCGCGAGCTACGCCGACATCCATGTGTCCCTCCCGGGCATTCGGCTGTCCGCCGCCGCTGCCATCATCGCGGCCGGTCTCGTCGTGTACGGCGTGCTGCGACAGAGGCTCGTGTGGTTCGGCTTCCTCGGGATCGTCACTTACGTGGGGGCGAGCATCCTGCTACGCGGGATTCTGCCGGCGGCCGAACAGAAGTTCGTCGTCGCGCCGAACGAGCTGGCGCGCGAGCGAGAGTATCTGCAGCGGCACATCGCGGCGACGCGACGCGCCTGGCGGCTCGACAGCGTCGGCACGCGCGACCTCGAAGGAGACGTACAGCTCACCATGTCGGACGTTCGGGACAACGCGCCGACGATCGACAACGTGCGCCTCTGGGAGCGTGACCTGCTGCGGCAGACCTTCGGCCAACTCCAGGAGATCCGCACCTACTACGACTTTGCCTCGGTGAGTGACGATCGCTACGTGATCGACGGGCGGTATCGTCAGGTTCACATCTCGGCGCGCGAGCTCAACACGGCGTCGCTTCCCACGCGGAACTTCATCAACGAGCGCCTGACGTTCACGCACGGCATGGGCATCGCCATGGCGCCGGTGAATCAGGTGACCAGCGAGGGACTGCCGGTGCTGTTCGTCAAGGATCTGCCGCCGGTGTCGACCGTGTCGGTCAAGGTGACTCGCCCGCAGATCTATTACGGCGAGCTCACCAACAGCTACGTCTTTGTCGGTACGGGACAAAAGGAGTTCGACTACCCCGCCGGCGAGACGAATGTCTACACGAACTACACCGGCCGCGGCGGCGTTCGCGTCGGCTCGTTCCTGCGGCGCGCGCTATACGCCTGGCAGTTCGGGGCGATGGACATCGTCCTGTCGTCGTACATCTCGAGCGACGCGCGCATCCTCTATCGCCGCAACATCATCGAGCGCGCCAGGTCGGCGCTGCCGTTCCTCCAGTTCGACGCCGAACCGTATCTGGTGGTGACGGACTCCGGCACGCTGAAGTGGATGCTCGACGCGTACACGTCGAGCAACAACTGGCCCTACTCACAGCCGGTCGAGGACGGAACGAATTATCTGCGCAACAGCGTGAAGGTCGTGATCGACGCGTACGACGGGACGGTGGACGCTTACCTCGCTGATCCGGCCGATCCCGTGGCCCGAACGTACGCGGCCATCTTCGGACCCATTTTCAAACCTATGGCCGCGATGCCAGCGGACATCCGGGCGCACGTTCGGTATCCCGGAGAGCTCTTCCGGCTTCAGACGGCGCTCTACGCGACGTATCACATGGTGGAGCCCGACGCGTTCTACCACCGCGAAGATCAGTGGCAGTACCCGGGAGTCGAGAAGGGCACGCCGAACGTGAGCCCGTTCATGCGCCACATCATTCTGCGTCTGCCCGACGAGCCGAATCCGGAATTCATCTACATGACACCGTTTACGCCACGCGGAAAGGACAACCTCGCCGCGTGGATGGCGGCGCGGATGGACGGCGCGAACTACGGCAAGCTCGTCGTATACCGGTTCCCCAAGCAGAGCCTCGTATACGGCCCGAAGCAGATCGTCAACCGGATCAATCAGGAAACGAGCATCTCGCAGCAGCTCACGCTCTGGGATCAGAAGGGTTCGCAGGTCGTCCGCGGGGAGCTGCTCGTCATTCCGATCAGAGGATCGTTGATCTACGTTCAGCCGTTGTACCTGCGCGCCGAGGGCGGAACGATTCCCGAGCTCAAGCGCGTGGTCGTCGTGCTCGAGAATCGCGTGGCGATGGCGGAGACACTCGAAGCAGGCCTCGCGCAGCTGTTTGGCGGCGCGTCCGCACCGCGCGCGGTAGTTGCCGCAGCCGACACGACCGGTGCCGCGCGAGCAGCGCCGAGCGCGACAACGGTACCTGGCGACCTGCTGCGCCAGGCCCAGGACCACTACGATCGCGCGATCGCGGCACAGCGAGCCGGCGATTGGGCAGCGTATGGTCGAGAGATCGACCAGCTCGGCGGGGTGTTGAGACAGCTTCGCACGGCCAAGCCCTGACGCTCCGGGCAACAACAGCAACGGCAACCGCAACCGCAACCGCAACTGCAACTGCTCAACGCAGAGGCGCAGAGGACGCAGAGCGACGCAGAGGAACTACCTGAACGCAGAGGCGCGGGGACGCGAAGGCGCAGAGAGCGTCCGGTTGGCACGACGACGCCTCTTCGCACGAGCCCGGACGAACTTTTCGTTGGGACTGCCACTCGGGACGCTGCTCGTGGCCTCCCGAGCGGCAGTTTCCCAAAGAATCCCGGCTCGTTGCGGTTCGAACCCTCTGCCGAGCAGTTCTCCGCGCCTCCGCGCCTCCGCGCCTCTGCGTTGAGTAGTTCGATCCCGGCTCGTTGCGGAACGAGCCGGACCCCCGAGCACTCGCCGAAGTCAGCTAGCGCGCCGACGTTGCCGCGAACGACTCCATCCACTCGTTCTGCCGCTTCTGCATTTCCTCAGGCGTGAGGTCTTCTTTGCGGGTTGCGATGGTCCACGAATAGCCTTCGGGATCGACGATGGTGCCGCAGCGGTCGCCCCAGAATTGATCCTGCATTTGGCCCATCGGTCCGTCAGCGACTTTGGCGCCGGCAGCTTTCGCCTGGTTGTACAATGCGTCGCAATCCTTGACGTAGAGCCAGAGCGCGGCCGGTGAGCCGCCAAAAGCCTTGGGCCCCTTGGCGCCCATCGCATCGTTGAGCATGATCGGCGAATCGCCGATGCGGATTTCCGCGTGAAGAATCTTCCCGTCCGGGCCGACGGCGCGGGACATTTCCGTGGCGCCCAGTGCCTTGATGTACCAGGCGATCGCTTTCGTGGCGTTGTCGAGCGAGAGCGTTGGCGTAACGGTGTGGTGTCCTTCTGGAATCGGGTGCTTTGCTTTCGCCATGTTGACCTCCCTTCAGGTGAGATGCCACGACATCGTGGAGACGGTCGCAGCGATGCAAGGTCGATGCACGGCACTGCCAAACGCCCCATTCTCGAACAGATCTCGAACACCTGCCGGCGTCTTGTCGCGAGCATGCGAACCGAACAGGACTCGCCTCGCTGGCAGGCTCGATCGTGCGACGCTCGGGGCCGCCTCGCAGGCGTGCACGGCGTTGCGCGCGCAGTTGCTCGCCGCACGACAGTCACGTACCGCGACGTTAGCGTCCATTAATGAGTCTCTACGCATGGATGTCCCGCCCGACGGCGGCCACGCGCGTCCAACTTGCATGACCCGGAATACTTCGCGCGACACCGAACCATGAACGGCCTGATTGCCGAACCGCAGCGACAACAGAGGGCAATCCCCTCTCCTCAGGTAGGGGAAATCCCTCTCGCTTCGCCGGCATCTGCTCCAAATAGTTGAGGCGCGTTCGTGAACGAGCTGCCGCGGCGGTCGTCGCAAGGCGTCACGCCCTTGAGCGCAAGCGCCGCGGCCAAATCGGGACGTCGGAGGACGACGGCAATGTCATCGATTACGAGGCGGTCTTTCCTGCACTACGGCGTCGGAGCCGGCGCAGCGCTGGTCCTGCCCTGGGCGCGACGACCGTGGCTCATGCAGGCGCCGAGCAGCAGCGCGAA
>DATJHY010000211.1:0-5533 GCA_035493635.1 Gemmatimonadaceae bacterium
AGAACTCCGTTTTTGAGCCAACAAGTCCACCGGGTGGGTTCGACAATCTATCACCGACGTCATGCCCCCAGTGCGGGGGAAGGCGAAAGGTTGGTGGTGAGGACCTCATACATTCGACTGGGCTTCACAAAACCCTCTCCGGACCGAACTTTCGAGCCCCGTGGTTGACGCCGCGGGGCTCGTTCTTTACGCGCCACATCCATGCCCCAGGTCACGATCACGCGGCGCCTGCTGTTCAATGCAGCCCACCGCGTGCACAACCCCGCGTTGTCGGAAGGCGAGAACAAGGCGCTGTTCGGGAAATGCAATAATCCGAACTGGCACGGCCACAACTACACGCTCGACGTGTCGGTCACCGGTGAGGTCGACGAGCGCACGGGCTACGTGATCGATCTCGGGCTGCTCAAACGGATCGTCGAGCGCGAGGTGATCGACAAGGTCGACCACAAGAATTTCAATCTCGAAGTCGACTTCATGCGGGGCGTCATCCCGACGACCGAGAACATCGTCGTCGCGATCTGGCGCGTGCTCGAGCCGGCGATCGCTCCGGCGCGGCTCACTCGGCTCGTGCTCTGGGAGACGCCCAACAATTACGTCGAGTACGCGGGCGGATGACTCGCTCGCGCACGGCCCTCGTGACCGGCGCGTCACGAGGAATCGGCCTTGCCGTCGCCAAAGCGCTCGCCTCGGGCGGCTGGCGTGTCGGCCTGGTGGCGCGCGGCGCCGAAGCGCTGGATGACGCGGCGCGCGTCGTCGGCGGCGACGCCTCTTCGATGGCCTGCGACCTGAGCGACGAACGGGCACTGCGCTCGCTCGTCGACCGAGCCGGCGAGAGCTTTGGCGGCGCGCCGGACGTGCTGGTCAACAGCGCCGGCGTCTTCGCGCTCGCGCCGGCGCACCTCGCCGATGCCGCGGATTTCGAGCGCGCGCTCGAGGTGAACCTCGTGGGACCATTTCGCCTGGTTCGCGCATTTCTTCCCGCGATGCGCGAGCGCCGGAGCGGACATGTCGTGTCGATCGGATCGGTCGCCGACCATGTCGCGCTTCCGGGCAACAGCGGCTACGCGGCGAGTAAATTCGGACTTCGCGGTTTTCACGAAGTGCTGCGGACGGAGCTTGCCGGCACCGGCGTGCGCGCGACGCTGGTTTCACCTGGTCCGGTCGACACAGGCATGTGGGACGCGGTCAATCCGGATGAGCGACCGGGCTTTACGCCCCGTTCAGAGATGCTGCAGGCGGATGCGGTCGCGGCGGCCGTGCTCTACGCGATCGAGCAGCCGCGCGACGTGAACGTCGACGAGGTGCGGCTCTCGCGCACCTGAACGATGTTCATTCCGCTCGTCGATCTCCTTCGCTGCCCTCGCGGGCACGACGACACCTGGCTCGTCGCGTCCATCGACGAGTCGATGGACCGCGACATCGTGCGCGGGACACTGGGATGTCCGATCTGTCTCGCCGAGTACCCGATTCGGGAGGGCGTCGTCCTGTTCGACGATGCGGCGCTTCCCGACAATTCAATTCAGTCCGCGCCCCGGGAAGAAGACGCGGTTCGTCTCGCGGCGGCTCTCGATCTGACCGATGCGCGCATGACCGCGCTGCTGCACGGCGCGTGGGGCGCCTACGCGCCGATTCTTCGCGGGCTCACACCCGCCCAGCTCCTGCTCTTGAACCCGCCCCCAGGCATCACCAGCGGCGACGGCGTATCGATAGTCCGCTCGAGCCGCGCGGCCCCGGTGGCGCACAACGCGGTTGCGGCGGTGGCGCTCGATGCCGGCGCGGAACCACCGATGGTGGAGTCGCTCGTGGCGAGCCTCAAGCCGGGGGCCCGGATGCTGGGGCAGGCGCGGACGCCGATTCCAGACGGGCTCACGGAGATGGCGCGCGACGAGGAGGTCTGGGTCGCGCAGCGCGACACGGCCGCGGCGGCGAGCGCCCCGGTCACATTGGCGCGCCGGTCTCATTAACGTTCTCCGTCCCCGATAATATTCTCCGCGGGAGGAACTCGATGCTACGCATCTTCGTCGCGGGCGGAACGGGAGTGATCGGACGGCGAGTCGTGCCAGCGCTCGTCGGTGCCGGTCATCACGTGACCGCCGCGTCGCGCTCACACGAGGGGCGGGCACGGCTCGCGGCGCAAGGCGCCGAAGCCGTCGCGATGAACATGCTCGACGAGCAGGACGTGTGCCGCGCCGTGGGCAAGCAGGACGTGGTGATCAATCTCGCGACCCACATGCCGTCGAGCACGACGAAGATGCTGCTGCCTTCCTCCTGGCGTGAGAACGACCAGGTGCGCCGGGTCGGCTCGAACAACATCGTGGTCGCGGCCCGGTCGGGTGGCGCGGACTGCGTGATCCAGGAATCGTACGCCGGCATCTACGAGGAAGGCGGCGACAAGTGGATCGACGAGAAGTGGGCCGTCCGGCCGGCGCGCTACAACCGCACGGTGCTCGATGCCGAGAGCTCCGCCGCCCAGTTCACGAAACTCGGCGGGCGAGGCGTCGTGTTGCGATTCGCCAACTTTTACGGCCCGGACGGTTTCGCGACGCGCGAGATCTTCGGCATGGTGCGCAAGGGCGTGAATCCGCTGGTCGGTCCGGCCGAGGCGTATTTCTCGTCGGTTTCGCACGACGACGCGGCCAGCGCCGTGGTCGAGGCGCTGCATGCGCCAGCCGGCATCTACAACGTGAGCGATGACGAGCCGCTCAAGCGTGGCGAATGGATCGCGTCGCTCGCCAAGGCGCTCGGCGTCGGGACGCCGCGGCCGATTCCCTGGTGGCTGGCGAAACTCGGCGGATCGACGTCAGAGCTGTTGTCGCGGTCACAGCGGTTGTCGAACAAGAAGCTTCGCGAGGTGACGGATTGGCGGCCGGCGGCGCCGTGCGTTCGCGATGCGTGGGGCGCTGTTATGAGGGAGATGGAGGCGAAGTAGAGCGGGTGGGGAGCCGCGCTGCGCGCGGCGGTAGGGAGGCCGCGCACGGCGCGGCCGGTTGGGAGCTTCGGGCCTTCGGCCCTCGCGTTGGGAGCGCCTTCGGCGCGTGAACGGCGGACGAGCAACGACGTTGACGCGGGCCTTTAGGCCCGCTCCCAACGCGAGGGGGCGAAGCCCCCGATGCTCCCCACCGCCGCGAAGCGGCTCCCAACCACCATGCCGCGGCTCCCCACCGCAGTCCTTACGCCGAGTGCGCGATCTCCGCGTCCTCGCTCGTCGCGTACAGCGCATCGATCAGCGGCTTGTAGACCTTCTCCACGATCCGCCGTCGCACTTTGAGCGTCGGCGTGAGCTCGCCCCGCTCGATCGAGAAATCGTGCTCGAGCAAGCCGACCTTTTTCGGAATCTCGTACCGCGCCAGTCCATGAAGCTCTTCCATGACTTCACGATCCATCTTCGCGCGGACCGCCGGCATCTCGAGAAGCTGCGCGCGGCTGATCCACAGAAGGTTCTGAAGCTTGGCCCACTTCTCGAGCGAGTCCCAGTTGGGAACCACGAGCACCACCGAGAACTTTCGCTTGTCGCCGATCATGACCGCCTGACTCACGTACTTGTTGGTCTTGATCCGGTTCTCGATCGGCTGCGGCGCGATGTTCTTGCCGCCGGCGGTCACGATGATGTCCTTTTTGCGATCGGTGATTGCCACGAAGCCGTCGCGTAGCTCGCCGATGTCGCCCGTGTGGAACCAGCCGCCGGTGTCGATCGCCTCGGCCGTGGCCGCCGGCTTGTTGAAGTAGCCCTTCATGACGTGCGGGCCGCGGGTGAGGATCTCGCCATCTTCCGCGATCGATACCTCGACGCCAGGCACCGGCTTTCCGACCGTGCCGATGCGGAAGTTCTCTGGCGCGTTCACGGCGATCACGGGCGACGTCTCGGTTAGGCCGTAGCCCTCGAGGATCACGAGTCCGGCCGCGTAGAAGAATTTGTTGATCTCCGGCGCGAGTGGCGCACCGCCCGATACGAAATAGCGCAAGCGTCCGCCGGTGCGCGCCTGCAGCTTGGAGAACACCAATCGCTGCGCCAGCGTGTACTGCGCGGCGAGGAGTCCGCGCGGCGTGCCGCCGGCTAGCTTCACGTCGGCCCAGCGCTCCGCGACCGCGCGCGCCCAGAAAAAGATGCGCTTTTTCACGCCGCCGCCCGCCAGCGCGTTCTCGAGCACCCGCGCGTACATCTTCTCATACAGCCGCGGCACCGACAGGACGAGCGTCGGCCGGGCCTCGGTGAGGTTCAGCGGCACCGTGTCGATCGACTCGGCGTAGGCGATGCTCGTGCCGGTGTGGAGCATGAGGTAATGGCCGGCCATTCGCTCGAAGATGTGCGACAGCGGCAAAAAGCTCAGGCACGTGTCCCGCCCCTCGAACGGAATCACTGCGGCGCCCGCGACGACGTTCGAGTAGATGTTGTCGTGCGTGAGCATCACGCCCTTGGGATCGCCCGTGGTGCCCGACGTGTAGATGATCGTCGCCACGTCGTCGGGACGCACCGCCAGCGCGCGCTCGCGATAACCGCGCCGGCGTGACTCGTCGTCCACGGCGGCGCCGCGCGTCTCGAGCTCGGCGATCGTCAGATCGGCGCCGTCGATGGCCTCGTCGAACGAGATCACCATTCGCAGCGCGGGACAGTGCCCGCGAATCTCGGCGATCTTTGCCGCCTGCACGGCGTTCGAGATGAAGATCGCCGAGCTGCCCGAATCGCGGAGGATGTAGGCGATCTGCTCGGCGGGCAAATTGGGGTACAGCGGCACGTCCACGGCGCCGAGCATCAGGCAGGCATAGTCGGCAATCGCCCACTCCGGCCTATTCTCTGAGAGGATCGCTACGCGGTCACCAGGTTGCACTCCGCTCTGCTCGAGACCGAGTGAAGCGCGGCGGACGCGATCCTGGAGCGTGGCGTGCGAGATCGGCTCGTAGCGACCGCCTCGCTTGACCTGGAGCGCGTCAGGCTTGTGGTACCGCTCGACGGCGTCGAAGAAAAGTCTGTTGAGTGTTCCTGGAGTGGAGTTGCGCGGGCCACCCGAAGCGATCATCGACGTCCTCGTTAGAAGACCAGGCTCCCAGTATACGGTTGCCCGCGGCGACTGGTAACTACGCGCCGCGCCGTCTCGGAGCGCCTATTTGATCGAGATCGTGACGCGCACGGGCACGATGATCTGCACCGGCGACCCCGACAGCGGCGCGCCTTTGTACGTCGCCGAAGCCTGGACGATCACGGTGTCGAGCTTTGTCCCGGCCACGAGCGCCTGATCAGCCAGTCGCCGTGAGAGCACGTACAATGTACGAGTTGCGTTGCCGGAGCCGTCGGTCGTGTCCGTGGTCGACGGTTTGCCGACGTCGCCGATGTAGACCGCGGGTGCCTCCGACGAGCTCGCGAGCGTTCGCGTGATGGCGAAGTGGACGAATACGCCCTGGACTCCCGTGTCGCCAACTGCGTGAACTATCGCGGAGATCGTCTTCGGGCCAACCGATCTGGCCGAGTCCGGACCCAGCGGAGCGATTAGTGTGTCCTTCACCGGAACCGGCGCGATCGTGAGCGGCGCAAGCGTAA
>DATJHY010000212.1:0-14271 GCA_035493635.1 Gemmatimonadaceae bacterium
GGGAAGCGAGTACGACGACCAGATCCGCTCCGCCTCCGGGGAGTTCACGGCGATGGAACTGTTCGAGCTCATCGCTACGACCGACGTTCGCGACGCCTGCGACATCTTCCGTCCCACCTTCGACCAGGTGAAAGGCGCCGATGGCTACGTGTCGATCGAGGTGTCGCCCGGCGCGGCGAACGACGCACAGGCGACGATCTCCGAGGCGACGCGATTGTGGGCGACGGTCGACCGGCCGAACGTGCTGGTCAAGGTGCCCGGCACCGTCGAGGGTGCCAAAGCGGTTCGACAGCTCACGGCCAACGGCATCAACGTCAACATCACGCTGCTGTTCGCGATCGAAGCATACGAGCAGGTGATCGAAGCGTACATGGCGGGCCTCGAGGATCGGCTCTCCCAAGGAAAGGACATTCGATCGATCCACTCCGTGGCCAGCTTCTTCGTGAGCCGCGTGGATACCGAGACCGACAAGCGGCTCGACGCGGCAATCAAGAGCGGCGCCAAGGATCAAGCGGCGCTCGAATCGCTCAAGGGCAAGGCGGCCATCGCCAACGCCAAGCTCGCGTATCGGCTGTTTCAGAATTCGATCGCCAGTGCCCGCTGGAAGGCCCTCGTCGCGCGCGGCGCCAACGTGCAGCGCCCGCTCTGGGCGAGCACGAGCACCAAGAACCCCGCGTACCGCGACGTGATGTACATCGAGGAGCTGATCGGTCCGGAGTCGGTGAACACCATGCCGCCACAGACGATCGATGCGTTTCGCGACCACGGAGTCGTCAAGCGCACGGTCGATGTGGACGTGGATCAGGCGCGGCAGACCATCGCCACGCTCGAGCAGCACGGCATCACCATGCGCGACGTCACCGACAAGCTGCTGGTGGACGGTGTGGCGAGCTTTCAAAAGTCGTTCGATACGCTGCTCGCCGGCCTGCAAAAGAAAACCCGAGCGCTCGGCAAGGAGCTGGTCGAGAGTCGTTGACGGATCGCCGACGCCCCTACTGATCTCCTCACATTGCGCTACTGCCGAACGAAGATCGTCTGCACGTTGGGCCCCGCGAGCTCGACGCGCGAGGCACTCCATAGCCTCGTCGATGCCGGACTCGACGTAGCCCGCATCAACTTCTCGCACAGCACCCACGAGCAGCACGCTGCCACCATCGCGCTGATTCGCGACGTGGGCAAGGAGACCGGCCGGCCGATCGCCATCCTGGGCGATCTGCAGGGGCCGCGCATCCGCATCGGCGACCTGCGCGGAACGCGTGAGCTCGCCGACGGAAGCGATGTCGTGCTCGCACCCGAGACGCAGGCGCGCGGTGACGAGATTCCCGTCACATACGAGCTGCTCGCGGAGGACGTGCACGTTGGCGACCGAGTGCTGATCAACGACGGCTTGCTCGAGCTCGTGGTGCTCGACGTGAGCAAGCCGCGGGTCACGGCGCGCGTGCTGCACGGCGGGTCGCTCACCAGCCACAAGGGAATCAACCTTCCGGGCGTGCAGGTGTCCGCGCCGTCGATCACGGCCAAGGATCGCGAGGACATCGCGTTCGCCGTCGAGCAGGATCTCGAGTACCTCGCGCTCAGCTTCGTGCGCCGGGCGCAGGACATCGCCGAGCTGCGGACGATGATTCCCAAATCAATGCTCGTCGTCGCCAAGATCGAGAAGGACTCGGCGCTCGAGAACATCGAGACGATCATTCGCGCGTCGGACTGCGTCATGGTCGCGCGCGGCGATCTGGGTGTCGAGCTGCCGTTCGAGGAAGTCCCGTACGCCCAGAAGCGGATCATCGCGCTCGGGAATCGATTGGGCCGGCCGGTGATCACGGCGACGCAAATGCTCGAGTCGATGATCACGCATCCACGTCCGACGCGCGCCGAAGCGAGCGACGTGGCCAACGCGATCCTCGACGGCACCGATGCGGTGATGCTCTCGGCAGAGACTGCGGCGGGGCAGTACCCGCGGCTCGCCGTGGAGGCGATGAGCCGCATCATCGCCGAGATCGAGAGCAAGCCGCATCAATGGCGCCGCGAAGATCGCCGGCACGCCGAGACCGCGGTATCCACGGAGTTCGCTATCGCGGCGGCGAGCGTTGCAGCCGTGACCATGCTCAGCGCGCCGGTGCTGATCGTGTTCACCAAGAGCGGCTTCAGCGCGCGCATCGTGGCGTCGCATCGGCCCAGCGTGCCGATCCTCGTCCTCACCGACATTCCGCGCACATTCCGCCAACTCGCGATGGTGTGGGGCGTGATCCCGGAGCTCGTGCCGCACTGCAATACCTACGACGAGATGGTGCGCCTGGCGTTGGAGGCGGTGCAGCGACAGGGGCTCGCGCGACCCGGCGACCGCGTGGTCGTGACGGCGGGCGTGCCGTTCGACGTGCCCGGCACGACCAACCTGCTCAAGGTCGAAACGGTGTGAACGGCTTCGGGACGGAGCGATGAAGCTCACCTTTCTCGGCACGGGTACGAGCTTTGGCGTGCCGAAGATCGGGTGCCACTGCGAGGTGTGCCGCTCCCCCGATCCCCGAGACAAGCGCACGCGCGTGGGTGCGGTGGTGGAGAGCAACCGCGGCGCGCGGCTTCTCATCGACACGCCGCCGGAGCTCAGACTCCAGCTCATCGCGGCCGGAATCGACCGCGTGGACGCCGTGGCATTCACGCACGCGCACGCCGACCACATTCATGGCATCGACGACCTGCGCGCGATCACGATGAACCGCGAAGCCGCGTTGCCGATCTACGGGCCTGCGGAAACGCTCGCGGAGCTCAGGGCCAAATTCCGGTACATCTTCGACGACGAGATGCGCCCGCTGCCGGGGACCTCCAAGCCCGAGGGAAAGGCGTATGCCGTCGAATCGGGGACGCCGTTCGCGATCGATGACATGCAGGTGATGCCGGTGCGCGTGCCGCACGGCAATGTCACGGTCTTTGCATACCGGATCGGAGGCTTGGCCTACGTCACGGACGCCAAGTCGCTCCCGCCGGATGCCATGGCCCTGTTGCGCGGCGCGAGCGTGCTGGTGATCAACGCACTCTTCCGCACCGAGCATCCCACGCACTTGAGCATACCGGAAGCGATCGACGCGGCGCGCGAGATCGGCGCCGAGCGTACGTACCTGACGCATCTCACGCACGACAACTTTCACGCCGACCTCGAAGCCGAGCTGCCGCGCGGCGTCACGCCGGCGTTCGATGGGCTCACCGTTCGCGTCGACTGACATGGCAATCGGGCTGGATTACACGAACATGATGGGCGAGGTCGTGGCCGGCGGAGTTTCGGCGCACGATTGGGCCGCCGCGCCGCAAGCATTTCGCCGGGCGCACGAGGGCTTGCTGCGGCGGCGGAACGCAGGCGAGCTCGGTTTCCTCGATCTCCCGACCGACGCGGCGCTGCATCGCCAGTCGGCGGACTTCGCCAAGGCGGCGCGTGGCAAGTTCGACGACGTCGTGGTGCTCGGGATCGGCGGCTCGGCGCTGGGGCCGATCGCGCTCCGCACCGCGCTTCTCGCGCCCGGCTGGAATTCTCTCACGACCGAGGAGCGGCGCGGGAACCCGCGGCTCCACGTGCTCGACAACGTCGATCCGCGGACGATTGCGGCACTACTCGACCGGCTCGCGTTGGAGCGGTCGCTCTTCATCGTGATCTCCAAGTCCGGGGGCACGGCGGAGACGATGGCGCAGTACCTCGTCGTGCGCGACCGACTCGACAAACACACGAAGAGCGCGGGCGATCACCTGGTTTTCGTGACCGACCCAAAGAAGGGAGCGCTACGGGAGATCGCGCGCGCCGAGAACATTCCGGCGCTCGACATTCCGCCGGCCGTCGGTGGGCGGTACAGTGTGTTGACAC
This sequence comes from Gemmatimonadaceae bacterium, assembly GCA_035493635.1. GTDB lineage: Bacteria > Gemmatimonadota > Gemmatimonadetes > Gemmatimonadales > Gemmatimonadaceae > JAQBQB01. The sequence continues at coordinate 3,845 of DATJHY010000212.1, forward strand.
CGGTCGGCGTGCTTCCCGCCGCGCTCGTGGGAATCGACACCGGCGAGCTTCTCGAGGGCGCGAATGACATCGCGTCGCGCTGCGCGGGCGGCGAGCTTCGCGACAATCCCGCCGGACTGTTCGGAACGCTGGAGTATCTCGCGGACACCACGCTCGGACGACACATCCACGTGCTGATGCCGTACTCGGATCCGCTGCGGGACCTGGCCGACTGGTTCGTGCAGCTGTGGGCGGAAAGCCTGGGCAAGCACCGCGAACCGGGCGACAAGGGCGCGGGCCCCACGCCACTAGGCGCACTGGGCGCCACGGACCAGCACAGCAAGGTGCAGCTGTTCATGGAAGGTCCGCCGGACAAGACCGTGGCGTTCATCGCCGTTCGCGAGGTTCCAGCGGATGTCGCGATCCCCAGATTACATTCAGACGTGAAGGAACTTGGATATCTGGGCGGCCATCATTTGGGCGAGCTCCTGGCCATCGAACAGCGCGCCACGGCCGGGGCCCTGGCGCGGCGCGGCCGCCCGAACATGACGATTCACGTGGACCGGGTCGACGCGCGGCATCTGGGCGGCCTGTTCATGTTGCTCGAGATCGCGACGATCTACGCCGGCGAGCTGTATGGGGTGAACCCGCTCGACCAGCCGGGTGTCGAGCTGGGTAAGCAATTCACTTACGCGATGCTTGGTAGGGCCGACGCCGAGCAAGCCCGGCAGGAATGGAACCTGCTTCCAAAACCGGACGCACGGTTCGAGTGGAACAGACTCTCATCGTGAGCTTTCGGAAGGCCCTCCCATGGATACAATCGAGTCGCTCAATACGCTGTTCGGCAACGCGGTCGCGGTGCGCAACGGCAAAGTTCGCGTCACCGATGAATCGGCGCTCGCGTCGGCCAACATGGACCGGCTCGTGCGCGCCGCGGTTTTTGGCGACGGCGGAGAAAAGGAGCATGCGCGCTGGCTGATCTGGGAGATCGGCCAGGCGGTCGGAGTGCGCGCCGCGTCGATCCACGACCTCTATATGGCGCGCGGCCGCGGCGAGACACACGGCTTCACGGTGCCGGCGATCAACGTACGGGGCATGTCGTACGACACGGCACGCTCAATTTTTCGTACTGCCATCAAGCTGAACGCCGGCGCGTTCCTCCTCGAGATCGCGCGGTCGGAGATCGCGTACACGGCGCAGCGACCGGCGGAGTACGTGGCCGTGATGCTGGCCGCCGCGCTGCGCGAAGGATTCCGCGGTCCGGTGTTCATCCAGGGTGATCACTTCCAGGTGAACGCCAAGAAATTCACGTCGGACGCCACGTCCGAAGTGGACGCGGTGAAGTCGCTCGCTCGCGAGGCGATCGCGGCCGGCTTCTACAACATCGACATCGATACGTCGACGCTGGTCGACATCTCCAAGCCGACGCTCGACGAGCAGCAGCGGCTCAACTATGACGTCGGGAGTGACATTCTGAAGGCGGTGCGCAGCCTCGAGCCCGACGGGGTGACGATCTCCATCGGCGGCGAGATCGGCGAGGTCGGGACGCACAACAGCACGGTCGAGGAGCTCCGCGCCTACATGGACGGCTTGCAGCGGAATCTGCCGAACGGAGTCGAAGGGCTCTCCAAGATCAGCGTGCAGTCGGGGACGTCGCACGGCGGGGTGGTGCTTCCGGATGGCTCGATTGCCGATGTGAAGCTCGATCTCGACACGCTCGAGCGGTTGTCGAAGGTCGCGCGCGACGAGTACGGCCTTGCCGGCGCCGTACAGCACGGCGCGTCGACGCTGCCGGACACGGCGTTTCACAATTTCCCAAAGCGTGAGACGGCCGAGATCCACCTGGCGACGAACTTTCAGAACATGCTGTACGACTACATGCCGGCCGAGCTCAGGGCGACGATCTACGATTGGCTGACGACCAACGCGAAAGACGAGCGAAAGCCGACAGATTCCGACGAACAGTTTTATTACAAGACTCGCAAAAAGGCGCTGGGCCCGTTCAAGCAGCAGCTGTGGGACCTTCCCCAGGAGGCGCAGACGGCGCTGGCCAAGGCGTACGACGACAAGTTCACGTTCCTGTTCAATCAGCTGGCGATCGGCGGCACGGCGTCGGTCGTGGAGCAGTTCGTCCACGCGCCGGAGCTTCACCGCCCCGATCCGACGGAGGCCGTGTCAGTGGCGGCTGCGCCGGACGATGCCGAGTTGAGCGACTGAGACGGACGCCGGATGCACTCCGAATCGGGCACGCATCCGCATGGCGGCGGGGAGAGTGACCGGGGGGGGGGAGGAGTAATCGCGGGAGCGCCGGCGAGCGTCGGCGAGCTGTGGGTGGATACGCTGGAGCGGCTCTGCGGGCGGACGGCGCACGAGTTGAAAGGCGCGCTGAACGGGGTGGCGGTCAACCTGGAGGTGGTACGCTCGCGCTGCGAGCGACCCAATACGTCGGCGTCGGCTGTCGGGCCGTACGCGAGCTCGGCGTCGGATCAGCTGGGGATCGTGATCGAAACGACGGAAGCGTTGCTCGCGCTCGCGCGGTCGGCGAGAACTCCGATTGAGGTTGCGCGCGTCACACGGCACGTCCACGCACTGCTTGCTCCGGCGGCCCGCTCGCAAGGCAAGCGATTCGAGCTCTCCGGTCCACTGGACGGCCTGGGAGCGACGTCGGCGGGGACGAGCGCGGCGCGATTGTCGGTGGCCGCCTCCGCCATGGCGGCCACGGATGCATGGTCGCACGTTATCTGTCGTGTGACGGGCGACGACATGCCCGGGGTACTTCGATTCGAGAGCCGAGACGCCGAGCCGGCGCCATGCTGCATCGACGGCGCCATCGTGGACGCGGCGGCTCGCAGTGGTATTCGCATTCAGGTGGACGGATCCACGATTTCCATTACCTTCCCCCAGTGAGCGGGGTTGAGTGAGATCGCATGAAGCACGCAAATGCCAAAGTACTCATCGCTGACGACGAACAGTCGATCACGTCCGGCCTGAGCGCGATTCTCGCCGACGAAGGCTATACCGTCGACATCGCACCCGACGGGCAAAAGGCGCTCGAGCGGCTGTCGGATGACCGGTACGGTGTCGTCCTCGCCGACCTCAAGATGCCCAAGATCGACGGTCTGAGCCTGCTCCGTGAATTGCAGACCAAGCAGATCCCGACCGAGTGCATCATCATCACCGGTCAAGCCACGGTCGACTCGGCCGTGCAGGCGATGCAGCAGGGCGCCTACGACTACATCGAGAAGCCGCTCAACGCCGAAAAACTGAATCGGCTCAAGGCGCTGATCCCGAAAGCGCTCGAGAAGTTCAATGTGCAGCAGAAGAATCGTGAGCTGACGTCGCGCCTCGAGGGGCTGACGCATTACGGCGAGCTCACGGGACAGTCTGAGGCGATGCGCGGCGTGTACCAGATCATCGACGCCGTGGCACCGTCCACGGCGAGCGTGCTGATCCTGGGCGAGTCGGGAACCGGCAAGGAGCTCGTGGCCCGCGCGCTCCACGCCAAGAGCGACCGGTCGAAAGGGCCGTTCTTCGCGCTCAATTGCGCGGCGCTTCCAAAGGAAATTCTCGAGAACGAGCTGTTCGGACACGAGAAGGGCGCGTTCACGGGTTCGATCACCGAGAAGCCCGGCGCGTTCGAGATGGCGAGTGGCGGCACGATCTTTCTCGACGAAGTCGCCGAGATGCCGCCCGACATTCAGGTCAAGCTCCTCCGCGCGATCGAGTCGCGTCAGGTCCGCCGGCTCGGCGGCAAAAAGGAGATCTCGGTCGACATCCGGATCGTCGCCGCCACGAACAAGGATCTCCAAAAGGCCATCGCGGACGGTGAGCTGCGCGAGGATCTCTACTACCGGCTTGCCGTGGTCGAGATCGTGCTGCCGCCGCTTCGTGAGCGCACGGACGACATGCAGCTTCTGGCGAACGAGTTTCTGGCCCGCTACTCGAGCCAGAATGGCAAGCAGATTACCGATTTCGAAACGGCCGCGTGGGACTGGATCCTGTCGTACCACTGGCCGGGGAACGTGCGCGAGCTCAAGAACGCGGTGGAGCGCGCGGTCATCATGGGGCGCGGCGACAAGATTACCCTGACCGACATCATGCCGCGCCACCTGCGCAGCTCCGGCGAGGTCCCGACCTCGCTGACGATTCCGGTCGGGTCATCGGTGTCGGACGCGCGACGACAGCTCGCGCTGCGCACGTTCGCGTCGACCGGCGGCGATGCCGTGCGTGCGGCGAAGCTGCTGGGCGTGAGCCCGGATGACGTGCGTCGCGAGCTCATGTCGCTGTTGAACGGCGCGCCGCGGAGCGAGGAAGAAGTCGAGGAGGCCACGAACGGCAAGCACGCCAAACCCGACGTGGCGTTCGTCTCACGTCCGGCCGCGCCAAAGAAGCCGGCGCCCAAGAAGCGCTAACGTCACGAGGAACCAGCCATGTCGCGCTACAATCTGGATGACGACGACCGTTTGGTCGTGATCGAGCAGCATTCCGCGGGCGCCGCGCCGTTTCTGGTCGGCCTCGCCATCGGCGCCGGTCTCGCGCTCCTGTTCGCGCCCAATTCTGGTGAAGAAACTCGCCGGCAGCTCAAGCAGCGCGCCGTACGCGCCCGCCGGGCCGCGGAGCAAATGGCGAGCGAGGTGACGGATACCGTCACCGACACCTTTCAGGACGCGCGACGACGCGTCGAGGAGCGGATCGACTCGGCGCGCGACGCGATCGATCTCAAGCGACGGCAGGTCCGGCGCGCGGTGAACGCCGGGCGCGCCGCGGCGCAGGAGGCGCGCGAAGAGCTGGAGGAGCGGATCGCCGAGAGCAAGGCCACGTACAAGAGTGAGGCGGCTGCCCCGCGGGCGCGGAACGCCACCGGCGCCGACGACGAAACGACCGGAGCCTGACGATCACCTCCGCCATCAGCGATCGTCACTTCGCGGCCAAGCGACCGTTCTACGTCAGCCTTGGCTGGACACTGCGCGACTACCTCAAGCGCGTGTGGGACAACAGCGGCGAAGACAACGTTCTGTTCCTGGCCGGCGGCATCGCGTTCAACATCCTGCTCGCGGCGCTCCCGTTCATCCTCCTGCTGGCCGCCGGCGTAACGTATCTGTTGCCCATCGTCTACCGCGGGTCGGTGAGCTCGACGGAGCAGGTGGGCCAGTTCATCGACCGGCTCCTGCCCACGCACTCCGAGATCAACTCGCCGTATCACAAGATCATCGACGACCTGTTGCGCACGCGAAAGTCGACGACCATCTACAGCGCGATTGGATTCATCTGGTTCTCGACGCGACTGTTCGGATCGTTGCGTACGGTTCTGGCGAGCGTGTTCGACATCGAGAGCGAGCGCGGCATCATCGCCGGCAAGATCTTTGACGTGAAGATCACGATCGTCGCGACGCTGCTGTTCGTGGCGAGCGTGACGCTCACGACGTATGTGGGGCTCGCATCGCACGCGCTGGTCACGGTCGGTCTGCAGAACGACGTGATCAGCCGCCTGGACTACTGGACGGGGCGGATCCTCGGCATCGCCATTCTCGCCGCGATGTTCTTTGCCCTGTACAAATACCTGCCGGTGCGCCGCGTGCCGGCGAAGTCGGCGTGGGTCGCGACCGCGTTCACGACGGCCTCGTTCGAGGCGGCGCGCACCGCGTTCTCGTATTACACCCAGACCTTCAACCCGGCGTCGCTGTACACCGGCACGCTAACGGCGATCGTCGTCGTGGTCGTGTGGTGCTACTACGCGGCGCTCATCTTCATTCTCGGCGGCGAGGTAGGGCAGGTGTTCGAGCTACGCCGCGTGCGCCGGCTGCAGCGCGAGGTTTTCACCGAGTAGTTCCTCGCGACGATCGCTCGGGATGTCGGGACTGCCGCTCGGGACGTCATAACGATTTGGGACACGGACACAAACGGATCCAACGGACGAAGACGAATCGCGCCGTGCGCGGCGGCGGCTCCATGCGCGACGAGCCCGGACGAAATTTTCTTTGGAACAGCCGCTAGAGATGAACCTCGAAGCATCCTGAGCGGCTGTTCGACAAAAAAATCCCGGCCCGTTGCGAGCGGAGCCTTCGCGCCATTCGGCGCAATCCGTCAGTGTCCGTTTAATCCCGTTTGTGTCCGTGTCCCAATTGTTATGACGTCCCGAGCGGCAGTTCTCCGTGGCAGCTCGGCACTCGACGCCCCAATGAACTGGCCCGGCAGTTGCTCTTGAGGCTGCACAGACCCAAGGGGAGGGGCCTCATGCGGAAATCGAATTGGTTGCTGGCGGCCGGCGCGCTTGCCGCGGTCGGCGCCTGTAGTCGTACGGAAAACGGGGACGTGGTCGTGAAACGCCCAGCTGACGTCTCGGTACAGACCACGCAGGACACGCTTCACATGCCGAGCGTGACGTCGCGCACCGATACGGTCAACACGCCGGTCGTTGGCACCAAGACTGAGACGCTGGTCGTGAAGAAGCCGGTGGTCGGTACGAAGAAGACCGAGGTCAAGGTCCCGGAAGTCAAGCGGCCATAGTTGGCGCGGGGAATGTGGCGCCTGCCATATTCCCACGATGCCAATCGACTTGCGCAGCGACACGGTCACCAAGCCGACCGCGGGAATGCGGGCGGCGATGGCGTCGGCCGAAGTCGGCGACGATGAGCGGGACGGAGATCCAACCGCGCGGCGACTCGAAGAACGGGTCGCCGCGTTGCTTGGAAAGGAAGCCGCGCTGTTCTTTCCGAGCGGTGTGATGGCGAATCAGACCGCGGTGTGGATCCACGCACCGCGTGCGACCGAAGTGCTCGCCGACGTCGACGCGCACATCGTCCACAGCGAGATCGCCGGCGTTGCGGCGTTGAGCGGTGCGCAGATCCTGCCCGTCGTACCGACGGGGCTCGTGATGAACGCCGACGACGTGCGACGCTCGTTTCGCGCCCGCTCGCGCTACTACCCGGCGCCGAGCCTCGTCTGCGTTGAGAACACCCACAACGGCGCCGGCGGCAAGCTCACCGATCTTGACGAGCTCAAAGCCATCCGGCACGTCGCCGACGAACGTGGCGTCCCCGTGCATCTCGACGGCGCGCGACTGTGGAACGCGTCCGTCGCGACCGGGCTCTCGCTCGCCGCGCTGGCCGAACCCGCCGATACCGTGATGGTCGCCTTCTCCAAGGGACTCGGCGCGCCCGTTGGCGCGGCGCTGGCGGGAACGCGCGCAGCCATGGAGACCGGCTGGACGGCGCGCAAGTTGTTCGGCGGCGCGATGCGGCAGTCGGGCATCCTCGCCGCCGCGGCGCTGTACGGCATCGAGTACCACATGAGCCGACTCGCCGAGGACCACGCGAATGCGCGGCTGATCGCGCGCATGGTCGACGGTGTGGGCGGCGCGAGCGTGGTGCCGCCCGATACGAACATCGTCATGATCGATCTCAGGCCGGGACTCGCCGCGGAGCACGTCGTCGCCCGGGCCGCGGAGCAGAACGTCCTCGTCGCCGAATGGAGCGCGACCCGCATTCGCGTCGTGACGCACCTGGATGTCAGCGTTGAGGACTGCCAGCGCGCGGGAGAAGTGCTCTCCGACATCCTGGCGGCGGCCTAGCGCCGAAGCCCATCTTCGTTCGAGACGAACGGCTCACACCAACTTCGAATCTCTGTCATGCTGACGCTGACGCTCAAGGACTTCATCGAGACTCGCGCGCGGATCGCGCCGCACATCAAGCACACGCCGCTTCTTACGTCGCGGCAACTGAGTGAGGCGACGGGGTACGACGTGCGCCTCAAGGCGGAACTCTTCCAGCGTGTGGGCTCGTACAAGATTCGCGGCCCGCTGAACAAGTTCGCGCTCATGCCAGAGGCGGACAAAAAGCGTGGCGTCGTATGCTCATCGGCGGGGAACCACGCGCAGGGCGTTGCGCTTGCCGCGAAGATTCACGGGATCCGCGCCGTGGTCTGCATGGCGACGAACGCGACGCCGGCCAAGATCGCGGCTACGAAGGGGTATGGCGCCGAGGTCGTGCTCCACGGCACGATCTGGGATGAAGCGAACGAGAAAGCCAAGGAGCTGGTGGCCAAGGAAGGCCTCACCTACGTGCATCCGTTTGACGATGCGCAGCTCATCGCAGGGCAGGGGACGCTTGGCCTCGAGATCGTGCAGAACTGGCCCGAGGTGGACGCCGTGATCGTGCCGATCGGCGGCGGCGGGTTGATCTCCGGCGTGTCGATGGCCGTGAAGAGCCATAACCCCAAGGCGCGCGTGATCGGTGTCGAATCGTCGGACGGCCCGGCGATGCAGCGCAGCATCGAGTCTGGCAAGCTCGAGACGATCGACTGCAAGACGATCATCGATGGCCTGCGCGTGCGGCGCGCGGGAGAGCTCAATTTTTCGGTCGTGCAGCGTTTCGTCGACGAGATCGTCGCGCTCCCCGACCGCGAGATCTTCGACGCGATGATCTGGGTGATGGAGCGATGCAAGCTCGTCGTCGAGGGCGCGGCTGCCGCGCCGGTGGCGGCTCTGCTCCACGGATTGGTCAAGCTGCCCGCCGGCTCACGCGTCGCGGTGGTGCTGTCGGGTGGCAACGTGAATCTCGACCAATTGCGTGGACTCAAGTGGAACTGAAGCGCGGCTCGCTTCGCGCGCAACGAGCACGGGTCAACAGCCCAACGCAGAGGCGCGGAGGACGCGGAGGGCGCTGAGGACAGCACACCAAGCCGGCTCGTTCCGCAACGAGCCGGGATCGAACTACTCAACGCAGAGGCGCAGAGGCGCGGAGCCGCAGAGAACTACTCCGGCCGGGAGCGTTCGAATCGCCACGAGCCGGGATTCTTTAATTGCACTGCCGCTCAGGATGCCACGAAAAGCGTCCCGAGCGGCACTGCCAAAGAAAAGTTCGTCCGGGCTCGTGCGACGAGGCGCCATAGGGCCAAGCGGAGGCTCTCTGCGCCTCCGCGTCTCCGCGTCTCTGCGTTCAGGTAGTTCCTCTGCGCCCTCCGCGTCCTCCGCGCCTCTGCGTTGGGCTGTTGCCGTTCATGCCGGCTCGTCGCGGCGAGGTATCCCGAATCCGGGCCGCGGACCCGACTCCGTGAAGCTCGGTACTATTCTTCGTCTATTCTTCGACGAGCTCCATTACGTGCGAATGACCATCCTGCTCTGCTGCGCCATCCTCTCGCTCACTGGTTGCGACAAGGTCAGGGAGCGCTTCTCGGGTCCCAAGACCGCATTCGACGGCCAGGCGGCGCTCGGGTACGTCAAGGCGCATCTGGCGTTCGGGCCGCGAGCGCCCGGCACGCCGGGCCACGACAAAGCCGCCGACTGGATCGTCGCCGAGATGAAGAAGCGAACGGACAGCGTGGTCGTGCAGAGCTGGACGCAGACGACCGCCGACGGCACCAAGCTTCCGCTGCGCAACATCCTGGCGCGATTCAATACCAGCGCGCCGCAGCGCGTCCTCTACATCACGCACTGGGATACCCGGCCCAAGGCCGACGACGATCCCAACTACGGCAACAAGGCGCAGCCGATCCTCGGCGCGAACGACGGCGCGTCCGGTGTCGGACTGTTCATCGCGCTCGCCGACGTCTTCAAGAAGGCGCCGCCATCCGTTGGCGTGGATCTGCTGTTCGTGGACGGAGAGGACTGGGGGAGCTTCGATTCGGACGCCGACGGCAGCTATCCGGACGCGCTGTTCGGCTCGCAGTACTTTGCGTCGCATCCCCCGTCGCCCAACTACACGCCGCTTTATGGCGTGCTGTTCGACATGATCGGCGACGCGGATTTACAGATCTATCAAGAAGCCAATTCGGTGCAGCGGGCGCCGGAGGTCGTGCGGCGCGTGTGGGATACCGCCGCGCAACTGGGCTATGGCGCCTACTTCGAGAACCAGGTGGGCATGGCCATCACCGATGATCACATGCCCTTTCTCAACAAGGGGATGCACGTGATCGACGTGCTGGACATCCAGTACGGTCCGCTGCCGTCGAACCACGACGCATTCACCGCGTCGAGCCCCAACTATCACCACACGTTGCAGGACACCTTCGACAAGGTGTCGGCGAAGAGCCTGCAGATCGTCGGCGACGTCGCGCTCGGGCTGATCACCGACTCGTGAGGGGCCGTCGCCGCGTCATGCCTCGCGAGGGAGCGCTGGGGACAATCAGCCTCCGCCGCCGGGCGTCACGAGCCTGAACGACCGAATCGCGCGATCCATCTCCGCCCGCACGTCGGCGCGCGCCGTGCCGCGCACCGTGAGCGTGAGCACCTCCTCCTTCGACTGCACGACCACCACCGTCGTGTGGTCCGGCTCGGCGGGGCTGTAGCGGGAGGTCGTGCCGTCGAGGCGGAGCGCTCGCTTCGTGCCGGGCACGTCGATCCAGGCGCGCGACTCCGGCGTGAGCCAGCGGCCGATCGTCTCCTTCGCCTCGTGCCAGCTGCGATGCGCGAGCGGGTGGGCGTTCACGAAGACGTCGGCCAGGGCGTCGCC
>DATJHY010000213.1:0-3491 GCA_035493635.1 Gemmatimonadaceae bacterium
TCGTGCTCCCAGACGAGTGACGTGCTGTGCGTCGCATTGAACTCACGGATCGCCGCGGCGTCGCCTTCCACGTACGCGCGCGCGATTTCGTCGGCGAAGCGCTCGTAGCGCGCGATTCCCTCGGGCCGCGACGCGGCGACGTGCTGCGCGAGCTTCGCCCAGCTCTCGAATCCGTACTCGCGCGCGAGCACGCACTGCGCGTCGGCGAGTGTCACGCTCGAGGCGAAATCGGCTTCCGGAGGGTGAGCTCGCAGGGCGGCGAGGCGTCGCGCGGCTTCGGCGTCGCCGTCGCGGATGGCTCGTAGCAGGTCCTTCGCTTGCTTACGGAGCTGCTCCAGCGACGCGCGCGCGGGCAGCCGTGGGGCCGAGTCGGGCATGGGACGATCTCCTCTCGCGAGCGCCCGTGTCCGCATGGCGGGCTGAAAGAAGATCGTGAGTTGTGACCGCGTTGATGCAGGTGGGCTCGGCCCTTTCCGCGGACGGGGTGCCGCCTGAACGGCATACTAATAGTAGCGCAGCGATGCGATGTCGGCATCGGGTTGACGTCAGCGCCATTGGCGACGAGCATCATGCACCAACGGAGCGACCGCATTGACGACCCCGACTCGCACGAGCACGCCTCAGCCCGGCCCGCTGGCCGATCCCCTCACCGATCATCCGCGCCCGGCGTCCATGGACGCCGGTTTTTTCGGGCACCCCCGCGGGCTCGCGACGCTGTTCTTCACCGAGATGTGGGAGCGCTTCAGCTACTATGGCATGCGCGCCTTCCTAATCCTGTATATGGTGAACGCGCTCCGGTTCGACGACAAACACGCCGGCTCCATCTACGGGACGTACACGGCCAGCGTGTGGGCCGCGGCGATCGTCGGCGGCATCATCGCGGACCGGTGGCTCGGGCAATACAAGAGCGTGCTCGTTGGCGGCATCGTGATTGCCGCCGGCCACTTCACTCTCGCCTTTCACGCGCTCCCGTTCTTCTACACGGGCCTCGCGCTCATCGTGGTCGGCACGGGACTGCTCAAGCCGAACGTGAGCGGCATCGTCGGGTCGCTGTACGAGACGAACGACAGCCGACGCGACGCCGGGTTCTCGATCTTCTACATGGGCATCAACCTCGGCGCCGCGCTTGGTCCTTTCGTCGCCGGATACCTGGCGCAGCGAGTGGACTGGCACATCGGCTTCGCCTGCGCCGGCGTTGGCATGACGCTTGGGCTGGCTCAGTACGTCCTCGGCCGAAAGCATCTCCGTCCCGCCATGGAGCGCCTCGATCGGCAGCGGCGCGAGGCGCGGACCAAGCCTGCCGCGGCCAGCCACGCGTCGGCGCCGGCGCCGAACGAACCAACTTTCGCCGGCTTCACGACAGTCGAATGGAAGCGACTCGGCGCGATGGCGGTGTTCTTCGTGTTTGCCGCGGTGTTCTGGGGCGCCTACGAGCAGGCTGGGTCGACGCTCAATCTCTTCGGCGATCGCTACACGCGCACGTCGATCCTCGGGTTCGACTTTCCGTCGAGCTGGTTCCTGTCCGTGCAGGCCGTGTTCGTGATTCTCCTCGCACCCGTCTTCGCATGGCTTTGGGTGCGGCTAGGAAAACGAGAGCCATCGACGCCGACGAAGTTCGCGATCGGCCTCTTCTTCATCGGGCTCTCGTTCGTGTTTCTGTTGATGCCGGCCTATCGCCTGCAGGCCTCGCCCGGAATTCGCGTGAGCCCTTTCTGGCTCATCGGCTGCTACTTCATCCAGGAGCTCGGCGAGCTGTCCATTTCGCCGGTGGGACTCTCCGTGTTCACGAAGCTCTCACCGGTCAAGATCGTCGGCTTCATGCTTGGCGTGTGGTTCCTCGCCGACTCGGTGGGAAACAAGGCAGCGGGATTTGCGGCGGGCTTCATCTCGTCGGCGCCGCTGCCGCAGCTGTTCGGCGTGATCGCCGCGGTGTGTCTCGGGGCAGCGGTCGTCGCGTTTGCGATCATCAAGCCAGTGCGCCGATTGATGGGCGGGGTGCACTGACACGAGCGACGGCGCGTGAGTCACGATCACGCGCCGCCGGGTCCATCAGATCCGCTCGACGCGCCCGCCGAGGGTTTTCCGAAACTGGACGACGCGATCGACCTCCTCGTAGCCGGCGCGGCGATGTGCGGCGTGGCTCACGAGGTTTTCGAGCTGTGAGTCGGAGGCGATCTCCGTACGACCGCGGGCGCGCGCCCAGTCTTCGGCTGCGTCGAGCAGCGCACGTCCATAGCCTTTCCGGCGCACGTCCGGGTCCACGTACCACGCTTCGACGTACGCCACGGGGCTGGTATCACACCCGTCGGCGTACGGCCGCTCGTCGACCTCGACGAAACCGGCGATGGAGGAGTCATCTCGCTCTACCAGGAACACCTCGGCGTCTGGCCGCGCAAGATGCGCGCGCATGCCGGCCGCGAGTTCGTCGGCGGAATGTTGGGGGAACAGCGCGAGACTCATTCGCAGCCATTCCTGCCAGTCACCGGCCTGATACGGTCGCACGCTCATGGCTGCCTCGCGAGTACGGTCCCAAAAGCCTAGGCGTTCAAGTTGCGCCGCCGCCAAAATGCCGACTTTGCTCACGCGGCACGAAATCGCTCGAATCGCTCAGCGAGGTATTCGCGATTTGGCTGCAGGTCCGCGTTTCTCGGCAGGATCAGGCGCGAGCCGGCAACTTCCTGGAGGCCGTGCTGGAGCATGGGCCCGTCCTTCTCACGCAATACGTCTTCGCGCACATGGACCAGTGCATCAGGATCGATCCCAATGATCTGGGCGTCGTACGCCGAATGGTGAATCTTGCAGAGGCCGAGCCCGTTCGTAACGATTGGCTCTCCTTTCGGGTGCCGGTCAGGTAAAATGTGTGCTGCGTCGAGCAGTTCGACGTGACGCAGTCGACAGATGCAGCACTGCTCCCGATACGCGATCAGGACCATGCGGCGAAACTGCTGTTGGTGGAGGCGCTGAAGCACGGCGCGCGTCACATACTCGCGACGCACCGCGGTCATGACCGGGTCACCTGGCAGTTGGAGCGCCGACAGCTGGTCGGCGACGAGCGTGAATTGGTGTTCCGCAGGATTGTCGGCCGACACGTACACCGGCAGAACCGCATCGTAGAAACCCGGGTCGATCGCCACGAGGTAGATGAGTGGGCGCTGCTCAAGCATCGCCTGCCGCAACGCGACGTTGTCAGGGTGCCCGGGATCGGTCCCGCGATACTTGTACGCAATCCGCCCGGACTCCATATCGTGCACGTCGTCGTACGGGGATTCTGCCGACGTCTGCACGCTGAGCGCGGCCCCGCCGCGTCCCAGCGCGGCCGGCCTGAATATACCCTTCTGATAGTTCCAGATCGGAATCCGCTGTCCGGCGATCGTTACACCTTCCATGAGCGCGGACCGAGGAATCCGGCCACCGTACAGCTCCCGCAGATGGCGGACCTGCGCCATCGCGGCGGCTCGGATCTCATCGTCAACCGATAGAGACATCGCTCT
>DATJHY010000214.1:0-9278 GCA_035493635.1 Gemmatimonadaceae bacterium
CCTTTCCACGCAGCCCATTAATGGACGCGATCGTGACGACCCGCCCGCTGTGCTGCGCGCGAAATACCGGCGCGACCGCTCGACAGTAGGCGAACGTCCCTTTGAGATTGACCGCGATCACCTCGTCCCACGCCTGCTCGCTGAGCTTCCACACGACGCCGTCGCGCGCGATACCCGCGCTGCACACCAGTATGTCGAGCCTCCCGAACGAATCGACGACGTCGGCGACGATGTCTTTCGCCGTGGCCAGCTCGGCGACATCGGCTCTGAGCGCGAGCGCGGCCGCTCCGTGAGCGCACAGCTCGGCGGCGAGGGTCCGAGTCTCGTCCATCGCGCACAGATCGACCAGCGCGACGCTGCATCCCTCGCGAGCCAGCGTGCGCGCGACGGACGCGCCGATGCCGCGTCCGCCGCCGGTGATCAATGCCGCCTTGCCCGCAAGCTCGAGATCCATCGTCAGGTCGCCAATAGCGCGAGGTGCGCGGTCACGGGAGCGCCGCGCCGCATTTCCCGCAGAAGGTGAATTCCGACGGGATGCCCTTGGCGCCGCACGACTCGCACGTTTTGGCATACGGGCCCCACAGGAACTCGGTGCTGCAGCCCGCCGCGCCGCGCGCCCGGAGCGCGCGGAAGTCGACTTTGCGCTTCTCGACGAACGCCTGCATGCCCTCGTACGGCTCGAGCGCCGCGAAGTGCGTTGACAGCCAGTCGCGCGCGTGGCCGACCGTGGCGAACCACGCCGCTTCCTTCCAGTAGTTCACCTGCTGCTTGGTGTAGCGCGTGCACTCCGGGAACTTGTCGAGACATTGCTCGGCGAGGCTCTGCACCTCGTCGTCGAGTCGGTCGCGCGGGACGACGCGATTCACCAGGCCCCAGTCGAGCGCCTGCTTGGCGGGAATGCGCGGATTCAGAAACAGCATCTCGCGCGCGCGGCGATCGCCGACGTGTATCGACAGCCACTGCGTCGCTCCGCCCGCCGCGACGCTGCCCACGCTCGTGCCGACCTGGCCGAGGTACGTGTCGTCTGCCATGACCGCGAGGTCGCAGGCGAGCTGGGATTCGTTCCCGCCGCCCACGGCGATGCCGTTGATGCGGGCAATCACTACCTTGCCGCTGCGGAAGATCGACTCGATGTACCGGCTGAACAGGCCCATGTACTTGAAGTAGTCGCGTGGCCGTTTCGTGTAGACCGACGCGTACTCCTTCACGTCGCCGCCGGTGCAGAAGGCCTTGTCGCCGGCGCCCGTGTACACGATGACGCCGACCTGATCGTCGCTCGCCGCGTCGTCGAACGCCTGGATCAACTCGCGCAGTGTGTCGGTGGTATAGGCGTTGTAGGCTTCCGGGCGATTGATCGTGATGCGCGCGACCATGTCCTTCTTCTCGTAGAGGACGTCACGGAAGCTCGAGCTCTTGGCGGGCTTCGACTCGAAGTATCGAATGGTGGATGCAGTCATCTCTCCATATCTCCGTTCAGCTCACGCTGACCTTTACGACCACGGCCGCGGCACTGTCTCCAGCCGCACAGCCGGTGAACAGCCCATAACCGCCACCCTGCATCACCAGATCCTCGATCAGCTCGATGATTGCGCGCATCCCCGTCGGAGCTTGCGGATGGCCCCACACGAGCGAGCAGCCGTGCCGGTTCATGCGCTCGGGATCGAGCGACAGCTCGCGCGAGATGTAGACGTCGTTCACGGCGAAGGGCACGTGGGTCGTCGTGCTCGCCAACTCGCTCGTTTCGATGCCCGCGCGCTGAAGCGCGATCCGCGCCGCTGGCACTGTCGCCATGGGCATGAAGCCCTTCTTCACGCGCGCCTGGCCATATGACAGCAATTGCACGTCCACGTGCTCGTCGCGCCCGATCGCACGCGCGCGGTCGCGGTCGCCGACGAGCAGCATGCCCGCGCTGCCATCCGCGGGATGCGTCTGCGTTCCGAACGTCACGGTGCCGCCTTCGAGCACGGGCCTGAGCGCCGCGAGGCCGGACGCGTTGGTCGCGTGCACGCCCTCGTCGCCGGTGACGGTGGTTTCCACCTTCTTGCCGCGGCGCACCTCGACAGGGCGAATCATGTAGCGCCGCAGGAACGCCGCATCGTCGCCCAACGCGTCCTGGTACTGCGCGTATCGGAGCAGGGCAATCTCCTCCTGCGCCGGCCGATCGATGCCAGCCTCGCGCGCCACGTTCTCGGCAGTCTGAATCATCGAGTTCTTGGCGTACGGATCGTGGCCGAAGCTGTCGAGAACGAGGTTCTCGGAATCGCCGGTGCCTCCCGCGCCCGAGGGGTTCGGGTAGAACACGTGCGGACCGTTGCTCGTCCGGTCGGCCGTCGCGGCGAGATAGACCGTGGCGCCGTCGGACTCCAACTCTTCCGCCGCCTCGACGACGCAGCGAACCGACGTGGCGCATGCCTGGTGAATGGTCGGTCCACTCACGTGGCAGAGTCCCGAGAGACCGGCGAACCACGGCGCTCCGTAAAAGGACCCTTTGCTCGGCACGGTGGTGCCCAGGCACATGCCGTCGACATCGCTCGCGGCGATGCCACGCTCCGCCAGCGCGCGGGCGGTCAACTCGGCGGCGAAGGGAATGGGAGGCTGCGTAGCGAAGCTGCCCTGCCATGCGCAAAACGGCGACGACCAATAGCCGCCGTAGGGAATCCAGACGTCCTGGAACTGCGTCATCGATGTATCCTCCCGCGCGGCCGTCGCCGGCCGCGTTCGTTCACGGTTCTCTCATGCGTCTTTCTTCGTGCGTTTCTTCGCGCTCGCCGGGTTCCGCGGCCCCTTCACCCCATTGAGCACGAGGTCGATCATCTCCTCTCCGATCTGCTCCACACCTCCGTGGCGTGCCGGGTCGTACCACATGAAGATCCAGTTGAGCATTCCGAAGACGTACAGCGCCTTGTGCCGGCTGGCGCGCGATTCCTCGTTCGAGTCGGCGGGCTCGCCCATCAGCTCGGCCAGTACGTGCGCCATCAATCGGTAGTAACTGCGGCGGAGCGCTTCGGTCTTCTCGTACCGTTCTCCGCTGAGCGATTCGAGCTCGTAGGTGCAGACCTTGAGCTCGTTGGGGTGCCTGGCGAAGAACTCCAGGTGACCGATCACCAGACGTCGCAAGCGCTCTTCGGGCGTCCCGGGCTGGGACGCGATCTCCTGCTGCGCGAGGAGGAGATTTTCGAACGTGCGATACTGGATCTGGTAAAGCAGCTCTTCCTTGCTCTCGAAGTAGTGGTACAGACCAGCCAGACTGACGTCCAGCGCGCGGCTGACGTCGCGCATCGAGGTCGCCTCGAAACCCTTTTCGGCGATCAGTGCGGCGGCGGCCGCGAACACGGTGTCGGACTTCTGCTCCGTGGCCGGTCGTCGGCCCCGCCGGCGTCCGCTCGTCGATCGGGGTCGGCCCGGCGTTGCGCGTGCGCTCATGAGCGGTTGGCTGTCATTCGGTGGAGGCATGCTGAAGGGCGCTGGACTCGAGCTCGACTTCGCTCGACGATATCAGTGCGCGATCACGCTGGCTCGCGAGACCGCGAAGGATCTTCTCAGGGGTGATCGGCAGTTCCGTCACGCGCACACCGCAGGCGTCGTAGATCGCGTTGGCAATCGCGCCCAGCACGGGCACCAGCGATCCTTCGCCGATCTCCTTGGCGCCGAATGGCCCGTTCGGTTCGTAACTCTCGACGGCGACGCTGTGGATCTCCGGCGTGTCGCGGATCGTCGGGATGAGATAGTCGTGAAGATTCGGATTGAGCAGCTTGCCGGTCGGCCCCGCCACGGTGTCTTCGATGAGCGTCTCTCCCAGCCCCATCACGATGGCGCCCTCCACCTGACCGTGGAACGTCAGCGGATTGATCACCGTGCCGGCATCGCTGAAGTCAGTCACCCGATCCACGGTCACGAAGCCGGTCTCGAGGTCGACGCTCACTTCGGCAATCACCGTAGAGAAGCTGTACGCCGGCGACGTTCCGACGGTCCCGCCCTTGAAGTCGCCGCCGAGGCCGACGGGTGGCGAGTACGAACCGGTGCCCACCACTGGGCCGCCTCGCGCGAAGGCAAGGCGTGCCGCCGCAGCCCAGTCCATGGCGACGCCCGGCTGTTCTCGCGAGTAGACGCGCCCGTCGTGGGCGATCAGCTCGGCTGGCGCGGCGCCAAGTTCGTCCGCCGCGACCTGCAGGAGTTGCTCCTTCACACGAAGCGCCGCCTCGCGGACGGCGTGGCCGCCCATCAGTGTCACGCGGCTCGAGTACGATCCCAGGTCCAGGGGGCTCACGACCGTATCACAATCGGCGAGCCATACGCAGCGATAGGGAACTCCCAACGCCTCGGCGGCGATCTGCGTGAGCACCGTGTCGGAACCTTGTCCGATGTCCGCGGCCGCGATGTGCAACGACACCGCCGTGCCGTCCTCGTGCACGCGGATCATCGCGTTGGAATGCGGGAACGACGAGCGATAGATCGGGTAGCCGGCGCCCGAGACGAATCCGCCGCAGCCCACGCCGATCCCCTTGCCGCGAGGCAGCCGGCTGCGCTTCTCGGCCCAGCCCGATGCTTCGCGCGCGCGGGTCAGCGTCTGTTTCATCTCGCACGACGAGATCTCGAGCGCGTTGCACGTGCGCGTGTTCGGCTCCATCGCGTTACGCAGGCGCATCTCGATGGGGTCGAGCCCGAGATCCTCGGCAATCATGTCGAGCAGCGACTCGAACGCGAAGCGCGGTTGCGGAACGCCGTGCCCACGGAACGCGCCCGACGCCGGAAGGTTCGTGTAGGCCCGCACGCCGTGGTAGCGGTAATTAGGAATCTTGTACAGCACTGGCAGCATCGATCCGGCGTAGTAGGCGGTGATCACGCCAAACGACGTATACGCGCCGCCGTCGAGGACGACCCGCTGCTCCACCGCCGTGATCGTCCCGTCGCGCTTCACCCCGATCTTGAGATCGATGTACTGCTTGTGCCGGCCTCTGAAGTGCCGGAACATCTCCTCGCGCGAGTACTCCATCCGCACCGGCCGGCCGCTGCGCCGGGCCAGAATCGCCGCACAGAACTCGAGCGGCGTCGCCTCCGCCTTGGCGCCGAATCCGCCGCCCACGGCCGGCCGAATGACGCGGATGTTGCCCATCGGCACGCCGAGCGTGCGCGACAGCGCGCGGTGGACGTAGTGCGGTGTCTGGGTCGACGTCCACAGCGTGAGGCGGTCGGCATGGGGTTCCCACCGCGCGAGCGTGGCATGCGGCTCGAGCGGCGCCTGGTAGGTGCGGTTGCCGACGAATCGCTGTTCTCGCACGACGTCGGCCGTGTCGAATCCGGCGTCGACGTCGCCGAAGTTCCAGTCGACGTCCGTATTCACATTGCCCGCATACCGTGGGTGCTCGGGATGGATCACCGGGGCACCCGGCGCCAGCGCCGACTCCGCATCGAATACCGCGGGTAGCTCGTCGATCTCGACTTCGATGAGCCGGAGTGCCTGCTCGGCGATGTCCTCGTCCACGGCGGCGACCGCCGCGATCTCGTCGCCCACGTAGCGCACGCGATCCTTGGCCAGGATCTGCTCGTCTTCGCGCGCCGGGCTGATGCCGTACCACGTGTCGGGTACGTCGGCGCCGGTGATCACGGCGAGCACGCCTGGCAGCGCGCGCGCGTGCGACGCATCCACGCGCCGCAGAATGCCGTGCGCCACCGGGCTGCCGAGGATCTTGCCGACGAGCGTATCCGGCAGGCGAATGTCCGCCGTGTACTTCGCGCGCCCGCTCACTTTGTCCGGACCGTCGTACCGCGGCACCGCGTGGCCGACGACGGCGTGATCGCGGGCTTGATCTCCCTCATCCTCGCGATGCGGCGCGGTGTCGAGTGGCGTGTGTTCGAACTCCGTCCAGTGCTCGACGGCGCTGATCATTCGCGGATAGGAGGCGCAGCGGCACAGGTTGCCGCTGAGCGCATCCGTGATCTCGTCGCGCGACGGATGGGGCTCGCGATCGATGAGCGCTTTGGCCGACATCAGTGCACCCGCCGTGCAGTAGCCGCATTGCAGGGCACCGTGCTTCACGAACGCCTTCTGCAGTGGGTGCAGGTCGCCGTCTCGCGACAGGCCTTCGACCGTCGTGACCACGCTGCCTTCCGCTTCGACCGCGAGCGTGAGACACGCGGCCGCGGCTTCGCCGTCCATCTGCACCGTGCACGCGCCGCAGTCGCCTGTGGCGCAGCCGCGCTTGGTGCCTGTCAGTTCGAGATGGTCGCGAAGAACGGACAGCAGCGTCACGTTGGGCCGCACCGCGACGGTCCGCGGTTGTCCATTCACGGTGAGGTGAACGAGAAGCTCGCCGCTCACGTCGGTGTCCTCGCGGCGGCGCTGGCGGCCGCGCGCTCGAATGCGCGGGTTGCCAACGCCGCGACGATCTCGCGCCGGAATTCCGCCGAGCCGCGGATGTCGCTGATCGGCCGCGCGGCGGCGACACACGCCCTGGCCGCCCGCACGAACACCTCGCGCGACGGCCGCTCGCCGCGGAGTAGGGGTTCGACTTCGCTGACCAGCAGCGGCGTCGGCGCCACGGCGCCAAGTGCCGCGCGTGCGTCGATGATGCGACCGTCATCGAGATCGATGCGTGCCGCGACGGATGCCACGGCGAGCGACATGCCGCGCCGCAATCCGAATCGCTCGAAGCTGGTGCCGCTCGTACGCGACAACGCCGGAAGCTGCACGGCGACGAGCAGCTCACCCGGCGCCAGGATGGTGCGGCGGGAGTCCACGAAGAATGTCGCGGCGGGGACGTCGCGCGCGCCGTCCGGCGACGCGATGTGGAGCGTTGCGTCAGCGATCAGCGCCGGCGGCGGCAGATCGGCGCACGACACGCCGCGACAGAAGTTGCCGCCCACGGTCGCGCGGCTGCGAATCTGCGGGCTGCCGAGCGAACGCGCGGCTTCGCTGAGCGCCGGAAGCCAGCGCTCGACGAGTGGCGACCGCGTCAACTCGGCAACGGTCGTCAGGCTCCCGATGCGAAGGATGCCGTGTCTGACGCTGATCCCGCGCAGCGCGGCGATGTCTCCGAGCGCGATGAGATCGCCGGCTGATTCGCGGCCACGCTGGTAGTCCGGAATCAGCTCAGTACCGCCGGCCAGAAACGCGGCGTGCCTGCCGAGCTGCCGCGCGAGAGCGCAGGCATCGCTCACGTTCGTCGGCCGATGGTAGCGGAAGTCGAGCATGGTCAGGCCGCAGTCCGCGGCGCTGTCCACGACGGTGCCGCTTGCCCGAGCTTTCGATACCGGAAGCCACCCCAGATCGCCGCGCCGATCGCGCCGGCGAAGATCGCGTCCGGATGGGTGATCACCTCGCGCGCCATACCGTCCTGATCCGCTTTGCGTGCCAGCGCGTCGCGCAGCGCGCTGATCATCCCGACGTCCGACGCGAGCCCACCGCTCACGAAAATCGGTCCGTCAAACTGAAGCGATCGCAAAAGCCGCGCGAAGCGCTCGGCCATGCTGTCGTGGACGCCACGGAGGATGTCGGCGGTCGCGATCCCGCGTGATACCATGTTGATCACGTCCGTCTCCGCGAGCACGGCACAGATCGAGCTGACTTTTTCCGGGGTGGTGGCCTGCTGCGACAACCCGCCGATCTCGTCGTGCGACACGCCGAGGTAGCGCGCGATGTTCTCGAGGAACTGTCCCGACCCCGATGCGCATTGGCTCGTCATCTTGTAGTCGAGCACGCGACCGTGGGCGTCCATGGCGAGTGCTCGGGTGTGCAGAGCGCCGACATCGAGCACGGCGCGCGATGCAGGGGCAAGGTGCAGCGCGCCGCGCGCGTGCGTCGTCATGCCGTAGAAGTGTCCCGTCGCGAACGGGACGTCCGCTCCCTCGCCCGTGGTGGCCACGTAGTCGAGCGCGTCGACGTGTGCCGCATCGACCGCCTCCTCGAAGACTTCGTCGACGACCTTCGACACGATGCGGCGCCGGATCCGCGCCGACACGCTGGCGAGTACGGAGTCGTCGGCGCCGCCGGTCCGCATGACCGTCACCTTCACGGCGCCACTGCCGACGTCGATTCCAGCAGTCACGTACATCAGGCCACCATCCTCTTGGCGAAGAGAGCCGCGCCCAAGGCACCGGTATAGATGCTGTCTGGCGAGATGTTGATCGTGCGCGCGCCGTAATTCTCCTCCACCAATTCACGGATGGCGCGCACGGCGGCAGGATTCTTCGCCACGCCGCCGGTGAACGTGAACTGGTCCGACACGCCGCCTGATCGCGCGAGCAGACTCATTGCCCGCAACACGATCGCGCGGTGCAGGCCGGCCAGAATGTCCTCGCGCTTCTGGCCGAGCGACAACAGCTCGCGCAGCTCGGCGCCGGCGAACACCGTGCACGTGGAGTTGATCTTGACCGCCCGCTTGGACTGCTCGGCGAGTGGGCCGAGCTCGTGCAGGCCAAGGTTCATCTCGTCGGCGATGTAGCCGAGGTATCGGCCGCAACCGGCCGCACAGCGGTCGTTCATCTGGAAGCTCGTCACGATGCCTTCGGGATCGACCTGGATCGCCTTGGTGTCCTGACCGCCGATGTCGAGCACCGTGCGCGTGTCCGGGAAGAGCGCGTGCGCCCCGAGGCCGTGACACAGGATCTCGGAACGAATCTGTTCTTTCGGGAAGGGAAGGCGCGCCCGCCCGTACCCCGTGCCTACGACCGCGGCCGGCGTCAGATCTGTCGTCGCTGCGTATTCCACCGCATCGGCGAGCGACGCCGGATGGCCGATGCGATCGAGCGCCGCGCCGATGTGATCTCGAAAGTCCAGATCGAGCGGCTCGTTCTCGACGCGAATGATGCACTTGTCATAAAGGCCGAGCAGCCGATCGTAGGTCACGCCCGCGGTGCGACCCGCGACTTCCTCGGCGATGCGCATGAACGCCGAACCGGCGGCGTCGCGGAAGAAGTCCGATCGCGCAACGGGCGGCTGTTTGAAGCGCGCTTCTTCCTCCGATGCGACCTGGGCGCAGATCGCGTCGACGGCCTGCGCGAATGCCGGCTGCAGTGCCGCTTGTATCGACCGCTCCGCCTCCTCTAACATGAGCTGCGTCAACTGGCGAAGCTGATGCAGGAACTGCTCGAGCACGAACGCGCGGCGCAGCTGCTGGACGGCGCTCTCGACCATCGCTCCCGCGGCGCGCTGCTGAATGAGCCCGAATCGGGCGTTGATGAACGCTTCGGTCCGAGCGACCGCCGCCGCAAGCTCGTAGTTGGATCGCGAGTTCGTGATGCCGCGACCCAGCATCTGTCCGTCGTCGTCGAGGATCACC
>DATJHY010000215.1:0-2752 GCA_035493635.1 Gemmatimonadaceae bacterium
ATGGCGCAAGTCGCGTTGAGCCGCCCCGACGATCGCAGCAAAGCCCTCGGTAATTACGTTTCCGAGTTCCTCGGCATGGACGAGCCGCGCAGAGCGTTAGTCGCGGAGTTGTCCGGCCTGGGCGTTCACTACGACCTCGGCGATGGACACCCGCTGCTGGGTCGTCGCATGCCCGATCTGGACCTGGTCACCGCCAAGGGCTCCGTGCGCGTCTTCACGCTGCTGCACGATGCGAAGCCGGTGCTCCTCAACATCGGTGCGCCTGGCAGCATCGACATCACGCCGTGGGCAGATCGGGTTCCGTTAGTCGACGCCGAGTACGCGGGTTTATGGGAGCTCCCGGCGCTCGGCGCAGTCGAGCCACCCGAGGCCGTTTTGGTTCGCCCCGATGGATATGTGGCCTGGGTGGGAGATCGAAGGCAGCTGGGGCTGGTCGACGCGCTAACGACCTGGTTCGGACCGCCTCGTGCCGGAACTCAAACGCCGGCGCGGCCGTAGGGGCTACGTGCGCCACCCGGAGCCTCCATGTTCAACGACCTCCTCCACGACGTCCGTCACGCGCTGCGCGTATTCACCGCGAGCCCCATCTTCGCGGTCACGACCATCGCTACCCTCGCGCTCGGCATCGGCGCGAGCACGGCGATGTTCGGCATCGAGCACACGCTCACCGAGGTGAGACTCGACGTCGCTAACCCCTCGACGCTCGTGCATCTCGGCCAGGCGCCGACGGACGAGTGTCGCGCATGCGGCTCGCTCGCGAGCGGCAACTTCGTGAGTCTCGCTAGAACGTCGCGCGTTCTCACGGATTTTGCGTTTCTCGAGGCGTGGCACCCGGTGCTCCGAGGCGCCGATCGCGCCGAAGTGCTTTCCGGTGCCGAGGTCACTCCTGGATTCTTCGGCACGCTCGGCGTGCGCGCGATCATCGGGCGCACGTTCACTCCTGGCGACAGCGCGGAAGGCCAGACCGACGTCGTGATGCTGAGCGAGTCGTTCTGGAAGACTCGCTTTGGAGGCGATTCCGGAATCGTCGGCCGCACAATCGTGCTTGACGGGACCGCACGCGTCGTGCTCGGCGTCGTTCCGCGCCGCGCCGCGCTACCCGAAGGCGCTGCGATTTGGGTTCCGCTCACCTTCGATAAGGTTGCGCTGGCGAACCACTCCGCGGCCGGCGACGGCGAGGCGTTCGCTCGACTTCGCGCGGGCAGGTCGCTCGCCGCCGCCAGATCCGAGGTTGGCACGATCGGCGCCCGCCTCTCCGAGTCCGATCCCGCCGAGCTGCGTGGCATCGCGTTCGACGCCGAGAGCTTCTCGAGCTGGGAGACACCAGCGAGCGAAGATGACATTCCGCTGTTCGTGGCCGTCGGCATGGTGCTCGCCGTCGCGTGCGTCAATCTCGCCGGGCTGCTGCTGGCCCGGCTCACGATGCGCAACAAGGAGATCGCCGTCCGCTCTGCGTTAGGCGCCACCAGGTGGCGGATCGTTCGCCAACTGCTCGCGGAAACAGTGTTGGTCACACTGTTAGGCGGCATCGGCGGAGCGGCTCTGGCCGCGCTCGGCATTCGCTTCGTTCGCGATCACATGCCGGCGTCCGTCGTCGGCGCTCTTCCCCGGTGGCCCGAGCTGCACCTCGACCCCGCCGCGCTTGCGATCGCGCTCGCGACGAGTGTTGTGACGGGCATCGCCATCGGGCTCTGGCCGGCGCTGCGCTTCACACGCTCGGCGATCGCCGGCGAGCTCAAGCAGGGATCGCGCGGCACATCCGCAGGCGGCAGCGTGTCGCGCATCCGCCGTGTGCTCGTCGTCGTCGAGATCGTGTTCGCGGTCGTGCTGCTCGGCGCCGCGGGGCTGCTCGCGCGCGGGGTGCAGAATCGGAACCTGGCGCACGACGGCTTCCGCTCGGATCATGCCCTCACGCTCCGCCTAACGGCGCCGGCGGGTTCCGGCGGTGTTGCAGGGCGGGCGGCGACCAATTCGCAGTACTGGCAGCGTCTCGCGCAACAACTCGGCGCGGTGCCCGGGGTGATTTACGCGACCGCCGCACTCGGCATCCCCTACACCAACGCCGCGCCGACCGAGACCTTCGCCGTAGAGGGGCGCCCGCCGGCGGCGCCCGGGCACGGGACCACGTCTAGAGTGATCGCGACGGACGGCGAGTACTTTGCGACGCTGGGCATCCCGATTCGTGCCGGCCGCGCGTTCGAGCGAATCGATCGCGCCGGCGCGCCGCGTGTCGCCATCATCGACGAGCGCGTGGCGCGCATCGTATTTGGCAGCACCGATCCGATCGGCCAGGCGCTGCTCATCGACAACGCGTCGTGGCGCATCGTCGGCGTCGCGGCCGAGACGCGGCCCAACGCGCGGCGCGCGCCAGGCGCGACGTCGTTAGGCGAGATCTACCTGCCGCTCGCGCAGCGCCCATCCAGCACCATGCAGTACGTATTGCGCACGACAGGCGACCCGCTGCAGGCGGCCCGCGAGACGATGCGCGTCGTTCACACGTACGATCGGGACCTCGCCGTGACCGACGTGCAGCCTTTCAGCAGCCTTATCCACGACGCAACGACGCCCTACCGCATCCTCACCGGCTCGATGATCAGCTTCGCCATCGCGTCCGCGACCATCGCGCTCATCGGCCTGTACGCCCTCATCGCATTCCTCGTGGCGCAGCGGATGCGAGAGTTCGGCATTCGCTGCGCGCTCGGCGCCGATGCGCCTGCACTGTTCGGACTCGTGCTCGGCGAGAGCGGCAAGC
>DATJHY010000216.1:0-7232 GCA_035493635.1 Gemmatimonadaceae bacterium
GGATCCGGCGAAGGATCGTCCTCGGCGATCTCGTAGTTGAGCTGCGGCGTCTCGAGCACGAGCGGAATGCCCCGCGAGCGACGGTCGGCGAGCAGCGCGCGGAATGGTTCGACGCCAATACGCCCGTCGCCGATCAAAACGTGCCGGTCCTTGTTCGAGCCGAGCTCGCCTTCGCTGTCGTTGAGGTGGATGAAGCCGGGTGGCTCGCCCGTCTCGTCCTCGAACTCGTCGAGGACGCGAGTCACGCCGCCCTGTGCGCGGAGATCGTAGCCGGACGCGAAGAGGTGACATGTGTCCAGGCCGTAACCCGTTCGCGGCCGGAGCGCGCGCGGGATGTGGCGGAGAATCGAGCCGACTTCCGCTGCCGTCTTGGCGAACGTTCGCCCCGCGCCTGCCGTGTTCTCCACCAGTACGCGTGTGCGACTGCTCGGCACACGCTCGAGCGCGTGGATGATCGCCTTCGCCACGCGTTCAGCGGCCGCTTCACGATTGTCATCGGTCGCGGCGCCGGGATGGAAGCAGATCGCGCCGAGCCGCAGCGCGCTCGAGCGCTCCATTTCCTTGGCCAGCCCCTCACGCGCGCGGACCGACTTCTCCTCTTCGGGAGTCGCGGTGTTGAGCACGTACGCGGCGTGCGCGATGACATTGGCGAGGTCGATCTTCGTTTCGGCGATCGCGGCGTGGAAGCGCTCCACCCGCTCCGGTTTGATCGACACCTTGTCGCCGTAGTATTTGGGAATCGCGGTGAAGATCTGGAGAGCGCGCATGCCTGCCGCGCCGGCCCGACGCGCGGCCATCTGAATGCCGCCAGTGTCGATCGTGTGTGCGCCAAGGAAGTGCGTCACGCCCTGCAGTCTCCGCTCATTGGATTCGCCCCACGCGAACGACGCGTCGGTCCGTACTGTCGTCCTGCTCCCCACGTCCAGCGACCCACGATACGGCCAGGCTGCGGCCAGCCAGCGCCACCGCCGGCGACGTCGCATCGTCGATGACGCGCGACGCCGTCGTTCGCCACTCGAACAGGTGTCCCTGCGTAGTGGAGAGCGCGACACCGATCTGGCGCCGCGATCCGTTCGGGTCTTCGTACGCCACCGCCACCCGTGGATCTTGCGCCGCGATGGCCGTGTTGACCAGTCGCTCGCCGTACACCACCGGCACCGGCGAGTGCAGCATGCCGCTCATCATGTGGGCGAAGAACACCCCGCGGCCATCGGGGGCGATCATCGAGTAGGCCACGTACACGTCGTCGCCGACCGTCGTCAGCGACGGCGGCGGACGATCGCACCCGTTGGTGCTCATGTCGGCGGTGTCGATCGCGATCGGCTTGGCCCATGAGCGCCCGGCATCAGCGGAGCGAGCCACGTAGAGCACGGCGCTGCTGTCCGGTCGCACGCTCCACCAGATCGCGTACGCGTGCACCGTCGCCGCGGCCCGCCGCAGCGAACGCTCGCACGTGCCAGGGGTCGGCGCGGGCGACGTGACCGCTGCCGCCGCCGTGTCGGGCACGAATCGCGCAGAACCTGCCGTGTCGATGACCAGCCTCGACGGTCCGGGCACAGGGGCGGCCGCCGTCGGATCGGCCCAATCGACGAGCGGTGCCTCGCAGGCGGCCAGCAGCAGCAGAATCGCCAGCAGTGGTAAGCAGGATCGCATGGATCGGACATTAGTGCCGGCCCGCCGGCGGATGAAGCGCGCTATTTTTTGTGAAGCAACGAGCGCCCGCTCCCCTCCCTGCAGTCGCGCTCAATCAACGAGGAATCTTGACGATGGCCGTACGCACCGCACCCGAACGCGTCGCCGCTCGCTCCGAGCAAGCCGAGCGCACCGTGCATCCCACATCCGCACCGCTGGCCGGCTTTGGCGGCACACGCCGCGTCCCGCCGCCAGTCAACGAGCCGGTCAAGAACTACGCGCCGGGTTCGGCCGAACGCGCCGCGCTCAAGTCCCGCCTCGCCCAGATGGCCAACGAACGCGCCGAGATCCCGATCATCATCGGCGGGCGCGAGATCCGTACGGGCAAGACGGGGCAGGCCGTGATGCCGCACGACCATCGGCACGTGCTCGCCGATTATCACAAGGCCTCGCCCGAGCACGTTCGCGCCGCCGTGGATGCGGCGCGCGAGGCACGCGCCGAATGGGCGAACTGGGCGTGGGAGGATCGTGCGGCCGTATTCCTCAAGGCCGCCGAGCTGCTCGCCACGACCTGGCGCGCGACCCTCAACGCCGCGACGATGCTTGGCCAATCCAAGACTGTATTTCAGGCCGAGATCGACGCCGCCGCCGAGTTGATCGACTTCTGGCGGTTCAATCCCGCGTACGCGCAGGAGCTCTACGACGAGCAGCCGCTCTCGACGCCGGCGATGTGGAACCAGTCGGACTATCGGGCGCTCGAAGGCTTCGTGTACGCGATCACGCCGTTCAACTTCACGTCGATCGCGGGCAACCTGCCCACGGCGCCGGCGCTGATGGGGAACACGGTGATCTGGAAGCCCGCGTCGAGCGCGATGCTGTCGGCGTATTACATCATGCGGCTGCTCGAGGAGGCCGGGATGCCGCCCGGCGTGATCAACTTCGTGCCTGGCGACGCCGCCGAGATCTCCGAGATCCTTCTGGCGCATCGCGAGCTTGCGGGTGTGCACTTCACGGGCAGCACGGCCGTGTTCAATCACATGTGGGAGACGATCGGGCGGAGCATGTCGCGCTACGCCGCGTATCCACGCATCGTCGGCGAAACTGGCGGCAAGGACTTCATCGTCGCGCATCCCTCGGCCGATCCGCAGGCGCTCGCGGTCGCGGTCGCGCGCGGCGGATTCGAGTACCAGGGGCAGAAATGCTCGGCCGCCAGCCGCATCTACGTCCCGCGCTCGATGTGGAACGACGTGCGCGATCGCATCACCGGGATGATGGACGAGATGCGCATGGGCGACCCGATGGACTTCCGCAACTTCGTGAGCGCCGTGATCGACGAGCGCTCGTTCAAGAAGATCAGCGGCTATCTCGACGACGCGCGCGCGAACGCCACCATCATCTCGGGCGGCGTCGCCAAAGGCGAGGAGGGATACTTCATCAAGCCGACGCTCGTGCAGGCCAAGACCGCGGACTACCGCCTGATGTGCGAGGAGATCTTCGGCCCTGTCGTTACAGCGTACGTCTACGACGACTCCAAATGGAGCGAGACGCTCGAGGTCATCGACCGCACGTCGCCGTACGCGCTCACCGGGGCGGTGTTCGCGAATGACCGCAGGGCCGTGCGCGAGGCGGCGATGGCGCTTCGCAACGCGGCGGGCAACTTTTACGTGAACGACAAGCCCACTGGCGCCGTCGTCGGCCAGCAGCCGTTCGGCGGCGCGCGCGGGTCGGGAACGAACGACAAGGCGGGTTCGAAGCTGAACCTCGTCCGCTGGGTAAGCGCGCGCTCGATCAAGGAGACGTTCTCGCCGCCGCTCGACTACAAGTATCCGTTCATGGCCGAGGAGTGAATTCGAGTAGTCCACATGCGCGAACAGGAGGCATGACATGACCCCGCTGGCGTCGTTGTGGCTTCCAATTCTGTTGTCCGCAGTGGCCGTGTTCATCGTGAGCAGCATCGTTCACATGGTGCTGCCCCATCATCGCAACGACTTCGCCAGACTGCCTGCCGAAGACGACGTGATGCGCGCGCTCGCGCAGGGGCAGACGTCGGCAGGCACGTACATGTTCCCCTTTGCCGGCTCGATGGCCGCGATGAAGGACCCCACGTGGGTCGAGAAGCGCACGCGCGGTCCGGCGGGGATCGTGACGGTCATGCCGCCCGGCCCTCCCGGCATGTCCAGGAATCTCATCCAGTGGTTCATCTACTCGATCGTCGTGAGCCTGTTCGCGGCGTACATCGCGAGCCGCGCCCAGGCTCCTGGCGCGCCGAGCGGCGAAGTGCTCCGCTTTACGGCGGCGACGGCGTTCTTCTGCTACGGCGTCGGCATCGCGCACGAGTCGGTCTGGTTCAGCCGCCGGTGGAGCGTGACGTTCAAGTACTGGTTCGACGCGCTGCTGTACGCCTTCGCGACCGGGCTCGTGTTCGTCTGGCTGTGGCCGAAGGCATGAGAACGTCCCGCAGCGGCGTTCGATCGCACGCTCCTCGTTCATGCTGATTCTCTCACAGTCCGAAGTCGAACGCCTGCTGCCGATGCACGACTGCATTGAGGTCATGGCGTCGACGCTCGCCGCGCTCGCGCGCGGCGACGCGGTGCTGCCGCTCCGCACGATGATCCTGATTCCGGATTCGACCGACGTTTTCGCCGTGATGCCGGCGTATCTCGGCGCGCCGCCGACGATCGGCGCCAAGATCATCACCTTCTTCCCGCGGAATCACGGAACCCAGTACGACTCGCACCAGGGCGCCGTGCTGCTGTTCGATCCCGAAACGGGCGGCCTCGCCGCGATCCTCGACGCAACGGCCGTCACCACGATCCGCACCGCCGCTGTCACCGCGGTCGCGACGCGCCTCCTCGCGCGAGCGGACGCGTCGACGCTCGCGATCATCGGCGCCGGCGTTCAGGGACACGTTCACGTCGAATCGTTGTGCGCGGTGCGCCCCATCAAACGGCTCCAGATCTGGAGCCGCACGCGCGCGCACGCCGAACGGCTGGCCGCGACGGCGCGTGAGAAACACGGCCTCGACGCCGTGGTGGCGGCCAACGGCGCCGAGGCGTGTCGCGGCGCCCACATCGTCTGCACCACGACTTCCGCGAGAGAGCCGGTGTTGATGGGCGAATGGATCGAGCCTGGGACGCATGTCAACGCTGTCGGCGCGTCCCACCGTTCGGCGCGCGAGATCGATACGCGAACGGTCGTGCGGTCGCGACTGTACGTCGATCGTCGCGAGTCGGCGCTCAAGGAGCCGGGCGACATTCTCATTCCGCTCGAGGACGGCGAGATCACGCCCGAACACATCGTCGCCGAGATCGGAGAGCTGCTCATCGGCCGCGGACCGGGACGGCGCGACGACCGGGAGATCACGCTCTTCAAGTCGCTGGGTCTGGCGATCGAGGACCTCGCTGCCGCGTCGTACGCGGTGAATGCCGCGCGGCGCCAGGGCGCCGGTGTCTCGATCGAGCTGGGCGGGGCGCGCCACGCCGCACACTGACGTGACGTCGCGCGGCATCGAGCGCCCAACGCTCGACGAGATTCGTGCCGCGCGCGACCGCATCGCTCCGCTCGTCACGCGCACGCCGCTGCTGCGGCTTGAGGTCGACGCGCCCGCGGAGATCTATCTCAAGCTCGAGTCGCTGCAGCCGATCGGGTCGTTCAAGCTTCGCGGCGCCGGCAACGCGATCGCGCTCCTCGGCCGCGATGAGCTCGCGCGCGGCGTGTACACGGCGAGCGCCGGCAACATGGCACAGGGGGTGGCGTGGAGCGCCCGGGCCCTTGGCGTGCCCTGCAGCGTCGTCATGCCCGACAGCGCGCCGCGCACCAAGGTGGATGCCGTGCGACGGCTCGGCGCCGCCATCGTTCAGGTGCCGTACGATGAATGGTGGCAGACGCTCGTCGATCGCGGCCGCGCGGGAATGTCGGGCACGTTCATTCATCCCGTTGCCGACGCCAGAGTCATCGCCGGCAACGGGACGATCGGACTCGAGATCGCCGAGGACCTGCCTGATGTAGACGCCGTGCTCGTCCCGTTCGGCGGCGGCGGGCTGGTGAGTGGCATCGCCAGCGCGATTCGCGCGCTCGTGCCTCGCGCCAAGGTGTACGGCTGCGAGGTGGCGACTTCGACTCCACTGACCGCCGCGCTCGCCGCGGGCGAGCCCGTCGCCGTGGAACGCACCCCCAGCTTCGTGGACGGAATCGGCGGCCGTGGCCTGCTTCGTGAAATGTGGCCGCTCGTTCGCGGTCTCGTCGATGGTGCGCTCGTAGCGCCGCTCGAGGAGGTGGCGAACGCGGTGCGCGTTCTGGTCGAGCGGGCACGAATCGTCGCC
Source organism: Gemmatimonadaceae bacterium (assembly GCA_035493635.1). GTDB lineage: Bacteria > Gemmatimonadota > Gemmatimonadetes > Gemmatimonadales > Gemmatimonadaceae > JAQBQB01. The sequence goes on from DATJHY010000216.1 coordinate 5,955, forward strand.
GAGGGTGCCGGCGCGACTCCGGTCGCGTCGGCACTCGCCGGCCGTGCCGGGCGCGGCAGGGTGGTCTGTGTCGTGTCCGGCGGAAATATCGATGCGACCGTGCTCGCGGAGCTTCTCCGCGGCTGAGTCCCCCTTCGCCATCGGACGAAGGGGAGTGTTGTGGATTTCCCATATCCTGTGATCCGTGGCATTCCACCTGCCTTTGGAGTGTCCGGAGATCGGTCGCGGCGCGAACGCGCTGACACGACACCAGGCCCAACCAGGAGCGGGAAATCGGCAGATGCGCACGATCACGGATTCCGCGGGCATCGAGTGGACAGTCTTCGAGGTGCGGCGCCCGCCTGAAGACCGGTCGCGATGGACGTATTTGCCCGAGGAATACGGGGACGGTTGGCTGTGCTTCGAGTCGGTCATTGGCAAGCGGCGGCTTACGCCGATCCCGGCCCGGTGGCGGGATCTGAGCGATCACACGCTGCTCGTCAGGATGCGTGAGGCGCAGCCGGTGGTGCGTCGTGTGGCAAGCGAGGAAGCAGCGCCCGACATCGAGACGTAGCGTCGATTCGCGGTCGTGGCGCCGAGTGGCGCGAATGCGCGCAGATGGCGCGCAAATAGGGTCAGACTCGAATTAGAGAACTGAAATTGGGGTCAGACTCGATTTACAGAACTGAAAATCGAGTCTGACCCCAATTCAAGACTGGTCGCGGGTTACGGCTTCTTGCCCTTTCCGATCGAGCGATAGTACTCCTCGACGTGCTGCTTGTATCCTGGCGGCACGTCGCCCGAGCGCTCGAGCAGGACGCGCGTCGAGTCGCCTTCGCCCATGGAGCGCCGCAGCGCGAACTCGAAGTCCTTGAACCCTTCGATCGTCTTCGATCGAAGGTCGGCCGACGCGCGCGTATCCTCGAGCATCTGCGGGTTGGCCAACTGCCGGAGATCATCGATCGCCTTGTCCAGCTCGCGCGTCGGCTGCCCTGTACGCGCGAGCTCGCGGCGGAGCGCCTCCGCGTCGTTCAGACGCTGCTGCGCTTCGCGACTGAACTGCTGCGCATCGCCTGGCGTCAGTCTCGCGCCTTGACCCTGGGGCGCGCCGCCTCGCGGAACACCGCCCGCGTCGGGCATGCCGCCGCCACCCTGATTCGCGGTCTGCTGCCCAGGCTGACCACCGCCGCGACCATTCGCTTGTTGCCCTTGCTGACCCTGTTGCCCTTGTTGCCCCTGCTGTCCTTGTTGCCCCTGCTGTCCTTGCTGCCCCTGTTGGCCCTGTTGGCCCTGTTGGCC
>DATJHY010000217.1:0-27638 GCA_035493635.1 Gemmatimonadaceae bacterium
AAATCCAGGAGCTTGACCGTGCCGGCAGCGGTAACGAGCACGTTGCCTGGCTTGAGGTCGCGATGCAACACCAGGTTCTGATGCGCGTGGTGGACGGCGCTGCACACCTCCTCGAACAACCGCAAGCGAGCATCGACGCCCAGACGGTGGCGATCGCAGTACTCCATGAGGGGGAGTCCGTCGACATACTCGATGACCAGATAGGGGAGCTCACCCTCGCAGACGCCGCCGTCGAGGAGTTGTGCGATGTGCGGGTGGGAGAGCGAGGCGAGAATCTGCCGCTCGGCCACGAAACGCCGCCGCAGCTCCTCGGCGTCGGGGCTCGCCCGCAGCAGTTTCACCGCGACGCGTCGTCGGAATTGGCCGTCGTCGCGCTCGGCGAGGTACACCACGCCCATGCCGCCGCGCCCCAGCTCGCGCACGACGCGGTACGGGCCGATGCGTCGCGTGCCCTCCGCGCCCTCGATTGAATATTTCTGACCTGCTGGCGGCATTTGCATTTCCGGTTCAGGGCCAGAGATTGCGCCGATCCACCGAACCGGCCCGCCGTCGATACACCGCCGCCGAGTCGCGCTTGTCCCACGCGTCATAGAGCTGCGCGACGCTCGCGTATGCGAGGCGCACCGCCCGATGCGAGTCGGCGGTCATCGTGCGCAGGCCGGCGATCGCCTGTCGATACGCCGAATCCGCCTCCGCGTAGCGCCCCTTACGAACCAGTACGGTTGCATAGTCCGTCTTCGTTCCCAGTGCCACCATCGATCGTGGGCCGAATGCGGATGCCGCGATCGCCATTTCCCGCCGGTACAGCTTCTCGGCGGAGTCGAGCGCCCCGCGCTGGATGAGGACGTCGGCAAGGAGGCTGAGCGCCCAGGCGTACGCCGGATGCGAGGGGCCGTACACGGTCGAATCGATCGCGACCGCCTCGCGCGCGAGCTGCTCGGCCTCGGCCGAGTAGCCGGTGCCCCGCAGTAGCTTGCTCAGCGAGGTCATGGTCGACGCGACTTCGGGGTGCGTTGGTCCCAACGTCCGGCGCTGGAGCGCGAGCACTTGGCGGAGCAGGCGCTCCCCTTCGGCATCGCGGTGATGACGCGCGAGCATCAGGCCGACCTCCTTCATGGCCTGCGCGGTCTCGGAATGCGTATCGCCGTATACGGCGCGGGCCTCGGCGAGTGCCGCGTAGTAGAGCGACTCCGCTTCGGCGTGGGCCGCCGAAGCCGATGCATCATCGCGTGGCTGGTCGTCGAGCACCTCCGCGAGCCGGAGCAGGAGTGACACGCGGTCGCGATGCGGGGCGGGCAATGCGTGCTGCGCAATGGCGACCGCTTCGCGAAGGGAGCGCTCGCATGCCGCGTTGTTGCCGCGCGCGCACTGGAGGCGGGCGAGCCGCGCGAGGTCGCGCGCCAGCGACGAATCCTGGGTGCTGCCCCCGCGGCGGTGCACGGCAATGGCCTCTCGCAGGTAGGCCTCGGCCGCGGGAAAATCCTCACGTAGATGGGCGATCTCGGAGAGCTGGGCCAGGCTCGCCGCCACGTCCGGGTGGGCCTCGCCGAGGACGCGACGACGCACGCGCAGCGCCTCGCGCGCGAGCGTGTCCCAGGCCGCATACTGTCCTTGCCGGCGGAGCACATCCGCGAGCGCCGCCATCGTCGTCGCGGTCGTCGGGTGATCGGGTCCGGACTGTGCACGCCGCACGGCGAGGGCGCGCCGCAGCAGGTCCGCGGCCGTGGGAAAATCGCCGCGGCTCGAGTACACGCGGCCGAGCGCCTCGAGCATACGCGCTTGCGCGAGCGGTTCGCTGCCAAGCTGCTCGGCGCGCGCGACGCCACGCCGCAGCAGGTCCGCGGCCGTCAGCGTATCCAGCCGACCCTCCGTCGGATCGCTCGCCTCGAACAAACTGACCAGAAAGCTGGTGACCGCCTCCGATTCGCCAAGTGCGCCGCGCGTCTGCTGGAGCGCTGTCGCCGCACGGTCACGCTCGTGTGCCGCCACCGCGGCGAGATGGAGCGCCACGGCGGCGCTCGAGGCGAGAAGCAGCGCGCTCGCCGCCGCGAAAGCCGCTGCCGCGCGATGACGATGCAGCAGTTTCTCGAACCGGTACCATCCACTCGGGCGCTGCGCGAGCACCGGCAGCTCGTCCAGGTAGCGGCCGATGTCCGCCGCGAGCAGCTCGGCCGATCCGTAGCGGCGACCGGGTTCTTTGCGGAGTGCCATACCGACAATGGCGTCGAGGTCGCCACGAAGCTGGCGACCGAGCTTCTCCGGCGTTGTGTTCCGCGCCGCGGCAGCCGCCGCATCGCGCGCGCCGGCTACACTCGGCCGCTCGGCCTCTCGCTCGCACACGGCCTCGAACACGGCCCGCGGGGAGTCAGTGTCGATCCGGTGGGCCGGGCTGCCCACGAGCAGTTCGTACAGCAGCAGGCCGAGCGCGTAAACGTCACTCGCCGTGGTGAGCGAATCGCCGCGGACCTGCTCCGGGCTCGCGTACGCCGGCGTCATCATGCGGAATGCGGTGCGAGTGACCGGCTGCTCCGTTCCGGCCAGGCTCGGATTCAGCAGCTTCGCAATGCCGAAATCGAGCAGCTTCACCTCGCCCGTGGGCGTGACGAGCACGTTGCCCGGCTTGAGATCGCGGTGCAGTACGAGATTCTGATGCGCGTGGTGGACCGCCGCGCACACGTCCTGGAACAACCGCAGGCGAGCGGCGATGCCCAGACGGTGGCGATCGCAGTACTCCGTGATCGACAGCCCCTCGACGTACTCGATGACCAGATATGGAAGCTGGCCATCCGAAACCCCGCCATCGAGCAGCTGGGCGATGTGCGCGTGAGAGAGCGACGCGAGGATCTGTCGCTCGGCGACGAAGCGGCGGTGAAGCTCCTCGGCGTCCGGACTTGCGCGGAGTACTTTCACGGCAACGCGCTTGCGGAACTGACCGTCGTCGCGTTCGGCGAGGTACACCACGCCCATGCCGCCGCGACCGAGTTCGCGCAAGACGCGGTACGGGCCGATGCGCCGGTCGCGCAGCGGCTCCGCGGCGAGCGTCGTCGTCGCGGGGGTGACGAGTCGATCGAGAATCCCCGAAGTCGACTCGTGCGCAACGAGCAGCGAATCGACCTCGGCTCGGAGCTCGGCGTCGTAAGCGCAGCGCTCACTCAGCCATGCGTCACGCTTTTCGGGGCCGAGATCGAGCGCGCGCTCGAACACTCCCTCGATCTCGGCGCGTCGCGCGGGCGAGAGCGGTATCGGGCTCACAGGTCCGGGAGTTTGACCTGGGATCCGCGCTCAGCCAGCGCCCGGTAGAGCCAGGCGCGCGCCTTCACCCAGTCACGGCGAACGGTGCGCTCGGTGACGCCGAGTGCTTCGGCGATTTCGCGCTCCTCCATGCCGCCGAAGAAGCGGCACTCGACGACCTGCCGCTGCCGTGGGTCGAGCTCGTCGAGCGCGTCGTTCAGCGTCAAAAGCTCGTCGACGTCGTAGTCGGCGACCCAGTGACTCCCGGAGAGCGTCGCGCGCTTCCAGCCGCCTCCGCGTTTCGCGGCGTGGTGGTGCCGCGCGTCGTCGATCAGCACCTGGCGCATCGCGCGCGCGGCGATCGCGAAGAAATGCGCGCGGTCCACCGCCGCCTCGGCTCCGCCGACAGCGAGCTTGACGTACGCCTCGTGCACCAGCTCCGTCGGACGCACGTCCTGGGGGCCGAATCCCCGGCTGAGCTGCCGCCGTGCGAGTCGACGGAGGTCTTCGTACACGAGCGGGACGATGCGGTCGATCGCACCCGCATCGCCATCGCGCGCGGCGCGGAGGAGACGCGTTACCTCTCCCGTCCGTGCTGTCGCGGGTGCAGCCTGCATGGGCGAAGTCCCTTGTTCGCGCGAGGAGGCAAACTTGTGCAGCGGACCAGGGGGTGACAAGCCACTGGCCCTTGGTCTTAGGAATGCGCGGAATGCAGCAGGGACCGGACATGGGTGACGAACGATAGGCGACGGACGACGGGCGACGGACTCGCCCGTCCGCGATCAGCCCGCCGCCCGCCGCCCGTGACCCGCCGCCCAATTCAGCGGCAGACTTCGTTATAGGTCTGATCCCACAGCACGTAATCGCCGTCCTGCACGACGAAGTGGCTGCCGGCCATGAGCGAGTAGGACTCGCCGGATCCAGGGGCCACGAAGCGGATGATGTCGGCCGTCCGGATGTCCTCGTTCAGGTAGTCCTCGGCGCGCGTCGAAATGTGCTCCGTCATCAGGCCGCGGAAGACCGTGCCGTCCGTCAGCCCGACGCCGGTGAGATCGTACGTGGCGGATTTGAAGTTGAAGTGGTAGACGCCCGACGAGTCCCTAAAGCGCTCCACCTCCCAGTGCAGCTCGCCCGTGACGTGGATCGTTTCGCCGGCGCCCCCGTTGCCGCAGGAGAACCAGATGTACTGGTCAATCGGCCGGCTTCGAGTCGTGACGCCCTCGGCGTCGGCGGAAACGGTGCGGCGCGCCGACGCGGCCGTGGTCGTCGGGGCCACGGAGTCGGTACTGCTGCAGGCTGTGGTGAACGCGACGGCGGCGGCCGCGATGCTGCTCATGATGATGGAACGCATGGAAGTCTCTCTCTCGTGTGGGGTGGACTCGATGTGTACGAATCGGTCTACTCCACTCCGAGCCGCGGGCGGACATCGCGGACACGAGAAGCACGACGCTCACGGGCAGGGCGCGGACGGTGTCCGCCCATCCGTCACGGGAATTACCCCTTCCTCGAAAGCTGCGCTTGGAGTCGTTCCATTCGCCTGCGCGCTTCCGCGACACGCGGCTGCAGTTCGGGGTCAGCGTTCTTCCACAGCTCGATGAACGCACGGTACTGCTCCATGGCCTTGTCGAGCTTGCCCATCGATTCGTATAGCTGGCCGAGGCGTTCGCGGATCGCCGGCAGGCGTACTGGATCGAACTCGGCGCTCGCCTTGAGCCAGTATGGGGTGGCGGTATAGCGCTCGAAGAACATGGCGGCGGAGTCCGCCTGGCCCGCCGCGTCGTAAGCGCGGCCAAGGTTGAACGGCAGACACGGCGCGCACTCGTCAGCCGGCGCGCTGTCCCACGCGACATCGGCTCGTCGAAACTCCGCGAGCGCGTCGCGCGGCTTGCCGCCGGCGAGCGCGATCTCGGCCAATGCTCCGTGCAACGTTGGCTCTTGAATCCGCCGGATCGACGTGTCGGTCATCTCTGCCCGATAGCGCGCGATCATTGCTTGTGCCTGGATTGCGTTGCCCGCACGCGCCAGCGCGGTAGCGGCGGCGAGGTACGGACGATCGATCAGCGGCAACGTGGCGAACGGCACATGGGCAATCGCGGTATCGAGCGCCTGGACGAGCGCCGGCGTCGGACCGTGCACGCCGATTTCGAGCGCGATCAGGCGAATGCTGACGTCAGGCCCGCTCCCAAGGTTGCCGCTCGCCAGATCCTCTCTGGTGAGCGCGGCGTACTCGCGCGTTCGGCCCTCTCGCAGGGCGAGGGCCCGCGCGGCCGGAACGCCGACCCGTTTGCGTGCGTCGCCACCCGCCTTCAGGGTGCTGTCGATGAGCGCGCGCAAGCGTTGGTCGTCGCCGCGCGCGGCGGCGAGGAACGTCCGCCTCTGTGCCCCGTACAGCGGCGCCACCGTGTCCAGTCGGGCGACGCTCGCCATGGCTTCGGCGAGCTTGCCTTGATCGATCTCCAGCTCGACTGCATTGGCGAGCGCGATGCCGCCGCCCGGGGAAAGCCGCGCTGTTGCAATGTTGAGCGACTCCGCGCGCGCGAACTCGCGCCGACTACGGAGTACCTCGCCGAGGTTGATGAGCAGCCCACCCAGGCTGTCGCCGCGCTGCAGCGCGCCCTCGTACGCAGCGATTGCCTTGTCGCGGTCGCGGCCGGGCCCGGTATAGAAATCCGCTACGACCATGTCGTGCTCGTGCGGCGGGAGCCGATCCCGGTAGCGATATGCTTGCGTCGACGCCGAATCGATTGCCGACTGCGTCCCGCCGTAGTTGGACAGCACGTTAGCGAGCATCCTCCACCCCGACGCAAACGTGGAGTCGATCGCCACCGCCTGCCGCAAGAGATCGATCGAGCGGGGATCACCGAGTGTATTGGCCCGTGTCCCCTCGCTGGCCTTGCGGAGCGCGTCGAGCGAACCGGTCGTGACTTGGTTGAGTGGCGGCGTAGCGTTGACCGCGCGCAGCGACTCGCCAGCCTTGCCGCGCAACGCGCGGGCGAGCTTGTCCGCGGCGTCGATCAATCCGCGCGGGCCGTCACCGGTCTCACGCAAGGACGCGAGCTCGCTTCCCGAATCGGCGCGCACGAGCCGGATCGAGACGATGTAGCCGCCCGGCACGCCGGTCACGTCGCCGTCGACGATCGCCTTGATTCCCTGGCGCTGCGCGATGTCGCGGGCGACCGTTAAATCGACTCGGGTGTCTGGTGCGCGCTGCATCAACCGGAGCGCCGACACGATCTCGGCTGGCTGTACGAGTCTGAACGCCGACGACCCCGCAAGCCCCGCGCGCACGGCGTCGCTCACGACGCGGCCGAGCGTTGAATCGACGTTGGTCGTGTGGAAGTCGGCGATCAGAATGCGATCGCTGCGACTCAATGCTCCCTTGGCGAGCAATGAGCCGAACGGTCCGACGCCGGACGCGCGCAGAGCCATGAACGCGGCGATGACGGCGATGAACGCGCCGAGCGCGTACAATCCGCCGCGCGCCGTGCGGTACCAGCTGACGTGCGGCGACGCCTTGAGTGCGATCGTCGCCATGGTGCCCTGCAGGAGCGACGGCGTACCGCCCGGCGTGTACGTCGGCGTCGACGCCAGCGCGCGTCGTGTGACGCGCTGCACGTAGCCAGTCCACAAGATCACCGGAAGACCCAGCGCCATCACGACGAGCGACCCCGGGAACACCCAGTCCGGCAGCCCGATGCCCATAATGGCGGCCTTCGCGACGATCGCTACGATAATGAACGCGGCGGCGTAGATCGCGAGCGCCTTCTTGAACATGCCGGTGCCACCGAGCAGCACGGGCGGCATGGCCGAATTGGCGCCGCTCGCCGTCACGGTGTCCAGCACGCGGAGGACCTCACTCGCCGTCTGCGGCCGCGCGTTGGGATCCTTGGACAGGCACTGCATCACCAACGTGGTGAGCGATGCCGGCACGTCCGGTCGCAGCTCGGCAATCGACTGCGGCGCCTCGCTCATGTGCGCGGCGAGCATGCGTTGCGGGGTGCGGTCGGCGAACACTGGTCGGCCAGCCAACAGCTCGTACGCCATCGCCCCGAGTGCGTAGAGATCAGCGCGGTGATCGACGTCGGGATCGCCCGCGGCCTGCTCAGGCGCCATATACGCCGGTGTGCCGATCGACGTGCCAATCTGGGTGAGTGTCGCGCCGGGCCCGCCGGTGCGAGCGGCACTGATCGCCTTCGCGATCCCGAAGTCCGTCACGACGGCCGTACCGCCGGACAGAAGCACGTTGTCCGGCTTGATGTCCCGATGCACGACGCCGCGCGCGTGCGCGTAGGCGAGTGCCTTGGCGACGTCCTTCAACACGCTCACGACTTCGCTCACCGACAGCGAACCACGCCCGACCCGCGCCCGGAGCGATTCGCCATCGACGAACGGCATCGTGTAAAACGGCAGGCCCTCGATGTCGCCGGCGGTGAGCACGGGAACGATGTTGGCCTGCTGGAGCGCGGCGGCGGTCTGGATCTCCCGCTCAAATCGGCTGATCGACAGCCCTTGCGCAAGCTCTGGTGAGAGAACTTTGATGGCGACCTTGCGCTTGAGGCGAAGCTCCTCGGCCTCGAACACGCGGCTCATCCCGCCGCCGCCCAGCTCGCGCTCGATCGCGTAGCTGTCGCCGAGGGTCTTCTGCAGCTGAGCGTGCAGCGAGGCAGTCACCGGATTGCCGCCGATCCGGGTCGACTGCCTGTCGGCTCTGCAGCATCAGTACGCCACACGGCGCCGCCACCGAGCTGCCGCTCGATGGCGTACGCGCAATTCAGCGAGAATCGGAGTGGCTGTCTGAGGCCGGTGTTCAGAGGTTCGCCGCCGCATCGCGACCGGGAGCGGCTAACATATGAATGGCGCCGTCACTCGGCCAGTCGCGTGACCCGCCTCGGTACGCTTCGCAGGCCTGCAATAGCGGCCTGCGCCCTCAACAGCGCTAGCGGTCGTGGCCGCGCAACGGCCCCTGGAGTTGACCACCGACGAAGAACCACTCTTCGCCCGCCAAATCGTCCGTGACTTCGTCGATGGAAAACGTGGCCCGAGGATCGCGACGGGGCTCCAGATTTTTGGACCATCCTGGCAGGACCGCGAGCGCAACCGATCGCGCTGCCGATGCAAACCCGAACTGCGGCAACGCGAGACGTGCGGTCTCCAACGGCTCGAGACGGCCGATCAACCAGTCCTCCTTCTCGCCCACCAGGTAGACCTGAACCCGGTCGCGACCCTGGTTGTGGAACGTGATCGTCGCCCTTGGCGCCAGGTCGCCAGACGCGGAGCCGCCGAGCCGGACGCACGACGCGCTCACGAGACACACGGCGACTGCGATCATGCCGCGGATTTTCGAAATGCCAATCATCTACTGCGACTCCGGTGAAGGTTACGGCACTATCGCCGCTTCTTCACCAGCGCAAAAAAACGCAAAAACAGGTCACGATGCCGAGTACCGCGTGATCACCCGGCCCGCGCGCGACGCCGTCCGATCGATGCCGAATGCGAGATTCCGCCTCCGATCGCGGCTCACTCGCGCGAGAGATGAATCGTGACCGGCGGCCAGCACCCCGCGCTCTCGATGCGCAGTGCGTCCAACCGCGGGACGGTGATGTCGGCAATGGTGAGCGCCGCTGCCGGATAGGTTCCGCTCACCGCGACTGAGCGCATGCCCGCCGCGCGCGCCGCTTCCAACCCGGCTGGTGTATCCTCGACGACGATGCACATCGCCGGATCGACGCCGAGACGCGTGGCCGCGGTGAGATAACCTTCAGGATGCGGCTTGCCGCGTTGAATCTCGTCAGCCGGAACCAGCACCTCCGGCACCGGAAGTCGCGTGTGTCGAATCCGGAGCGTGGCGACGGCGCGAACTCCTGACGTGACGATCGCCCACGCGTTCGATGGCAAGCGTTCGAGCAGCGCGCGCGCGCCCGGCACCTCGAACACGCCGTCGGTCGTCGTCGACTCGACGGCTGCGATCGCCGCCGCTTCGTCGGCAGCGTTCAAGTGGGGCGCGACTAGCTGCACGGTCTCGATCGATCGGCGTCCGTGCGCCACTTCCATCACTCGATCGGGATCGAGCCGGCGCCGAACCGCCCAATCGCGCCAGCTCTTCTCGACGCAGGCCGACGAATCGACGAGCACGCCATCGAGGTCGAACAGGATCGCCGCGCACCGGATCAGAGATCGATCAATCGGCATTCCAGGCTCCCGTTTGTTCGCCGAGTCCTGTCGCAGTATTGTCCAACATGCCGCGCAAACACGGCAAGCCCGCGCAACAGGCCGGACGATCGATGCCCGCGTTCACCAAACCGTCGGCGGCGACCGTGAGCGCGTTTGAGCGCGCCACTGAAGGGCTCGCGGGCGCCGAGCGCCGCACGATGTTCGGGTATCCGTCGGTGTTTCTGAACGGCAACATGCTCGCGTCGATCTTCCAGGACCGCATCATGGTCCGATTGTCGGAGACCGATCGCGCCACCGCGACCGCGGCGGGAGCCAAGCCGTTCGAGCCGATGCCGGGGCGAGGCATGAAGGAGTATGTCGAGCTGCCGGCAACCGTCGTCAGCGATAGACGCGCGCTGCGCCAGTGGATCGAGCGCGGCGGGGACTACGTCCGCGCGCTTCCGGCAAAGCCGAAGAAAAAGGCGAAGTAGACCCACCGGCTCCGCGCCCGGCTCGACCCGGCGGTGAGTGGGCTGGCGGAAGCCGCCGCACTCGGCGACCTCCGGCGCGCCTCACGGGTTGGGCCGCTGACTCAGCACGCTGTACAGGAACCCGGTGTACTGCATCTCCTCCCAGGTCTGATCGCCCCACCATACGTCCTTGGTGGCGTCCGGGTTGTGCTTGTTTTCCACCGAGTTGTCGTACCACGCCATCGACCTGATCTTGGCGCCGGCCGGGACCTCGAGCGGCGTGGCGAACATGTAGTACGTCTGCCAGTTGAAGTCGTAGCGCGGCACGTCCAGGATCACCTGCGACGTGCCGTCCGGCTTGTCGAGCGTGTACTGCCAGCGCGTCCCGCGAAGATGCGTGTGCGGCATGAGACCCCAGATCCGAACCGGCCGCCCGATCCCGAGCTCCGCCGGCACAGAAACGTCCTTGGCGCCGGCGGGAATGTGGAGCGCCCCGTTATAGAAGTGTGATGCATAGATCTCCTCGCCGGGCGCTTCCTTGGCGAAGTGGAATCCGATGGCGGTGCGATCCTTCATCTCGTGCCCGTGTGCCGTGTAGTGCATCTGGAAGGTCAGCACGGTGCCAGCGCGAATCCGCATGGCGGCGCCCTTCGGGAACTCGAGCACGCTGTTCCCGGGCACCTCGGTGGCGAGGAGAACGCCCATGTTTCGCGGCGGCGGATGCAGCGTGTCCAATCGCGGCGGATCGTGAAGCGTCGACTGCTCGGGTATGCGAATGAACAGCGGCGAGCGCGCGGGAGCGCCGGCTGGCGGTGCCGCGGGCGCACTTGGAGTCGCGGGCTGCGGCGCTCGCGCGTAGACGAGCACGTGGTGTACCACTTCGCGCGCGCCCGGCAGAATCTCGATCGACTGCACCCACTTGTCTTCCGTGAAACCGGTCGGCACCTGGAAGTACTGATACTCGACGGTGCCCGACGCCGGCACGGTGAACTCCTCCGGCATCGCGACGACGGCGTCCGGCGTTCCAGCCATCCACTTGTCCGGATACTCGGGCTTGGGCGGGAGCCTGCCTGCGTCGCCCAGCTTGGCGCCCGACTCGATCCACCGCAGGATGGTCTGCTTGTCCGCGTCGGAAAGGCGCCGGTCGTTGCGGAACACGCCGTGCGGGCCCTGGGCGTGCCACGGAGGCATGTCTCCCGCCGACACCGCGTCGTGGATCTCGTCAGTCTTCGCCCTGACGCTGTCGTACTCCACGAGCGAGAACGGCGCCATGCCGCCGCTGTGGTGACACGCCGTGCAGTTCTTGTAGAGAATCGGGGCGACGTCTTCGGCAAAGGTGGGATCGGCGTTGCGGGCGGAGAGCGTCGCTGGCCGACGGGCGATCGAGCCGCCGATCACGACAAGGCCGATGCCAACCACCTGCGCAACGCGGACACCCGCATGACGTCCGCGCGCGCCGCCAACGAATCTGATCCGGGTTTTCATTGAGGTGCCGGGTTGAGGTATCGTCGGAAGCCGTCAATCATGTATTAGCGCCATGTCCCGCGCCAGACTCGCCGCGGTGCAAGCGACTAGTTGTGATTACCGGAGACGTTGTTTCGCGCTGAGGGTGTTCACTCGGTCGTGACGGATGCAAGGTGGGGTTGCCTAGACGCCCACCAAGCAACTGTCAGAGGACCGAGTGAACAGCCACAAGAATGCACGGCTGGGATTCGCCGGGCGAGTGTGTCTCGTGACGCGCGTGCAAGACGACGAGTGGAGCCCGAGCGAAGCCGCGGCCGCGTTTGGGGTCAGCGTCCAGACGGTGCGGAAGTGGGTTCGGCGGTACCAGGCCGAAGGACGTGAAGGCCTTCGGGATCGCAGCTCGCGCCCGCACCGATCGCCGCGCCAAGTCGCTCGGCGGCTCGAGCGGCGGATCGCTCAGCTCCGAGCGCGTCGATACAGCGGGCCGCAGATCGCCGACCTCCTCCAGGTGCCGCTGTCGACCGTGGGCGATGTGCTGCGCCGCCTCGGGCTTGGACGACTGCCGCCGCTCAGCCCACGACCACCGATCGTGCGCTACGAACGCGAGCGGCCCGGCGAGTTGCTGCACATCGACGCGAAGACGCTCGGCCGCATCGTCGGCGGAGTCGGCCATCGCATCACCGGCGACCGCACCCGCCGCGGCATGGCCCCGCACGTCGGCTGGGAATGTCTGCATGTCGCGATCGACGACGCTTCCCGCATCGCGTACGCCGAGCTCCTGCCCGACGAAAGCGCGGCGAGCGCGATCCTGTTCCTCGAACACGCCGTCGCTTGGCTGGCGACGCTCGGCGTCCGCGTCGAAGCGGTCATGACCGATAATGCCTTCTGCTATGTGCGCCGCCGCTACGCGGCGGCGCTCGCCGGGCTCGGCCTCCGGCACTTGCGCACCCGGCCCTACACGCCGCGCACGAATGGCAAAGCGGAGCGCTTCATCCAGACCGCACTCCGCGAGTGGGCATATGCCAAACCGTATCGATCCTCACGCGCTCGTGCTAGCGCGCTCGCGCCCTTTATCACATCCTACAACACCACGCGCCCGCACACCGCGCACCGCCGCAAACTACCGATCAGCCGCCTCTCCGCCTAGAAACAACCTCTCCGGTAACGACAACTAGTCCGCCGTCACGACGATGGTCCCCGCGACCTTGTCTCCGAGCCGCTGATGCGACTCGCCGAATATGAAGATCCAGTCAATCGGGCCGAGGATCGTGAAGATGTTCCGGACGAACGACTTCCCGAACGTACATGGCCTGCCGGTGGCGGCGTCCACGACACGCACGCCGAGCATCTGCTTGGCAAAGCTCTGTCCTTCGTGCAGACCATCACCCAGAAACAGATAGAAGAACGTCCAGGCCACAGCGACCACCGCGATCGGCGCGGCGAGCCCGCCGCTGAACCGGGCGATGAGACCAGCGGCGACCGACGGCAAGGCCGCGAACGATGCATCGATCAACTGACCGATCAGCCGCGTCCCGCGCGATGCCGGACCGAGCGTGATTCCGCTCTCAGTCCTTATCCCGAGCGGCGGCCCGGGTCTGACGTTGATGCTGTCCGACATGTCACCTCACTGGAACGATCGGCGCGCCGATCGCGATCGATCTACTGCCGCTGTTTGTCGAGCGCGAGCTTGGAGGGGAGCACCGGCGTCACCGCCGCGGGCACGCCGCGCACGAAGCCGATATAGTCGGCCGGCTCAGGCTCGGCGCCGTCCTGCCGAAGCAGCAGGTTGATCTTGCCCCGGTGATACTGTCCGTGCAGCGCGACGTGAAGCAGGATGTCGGCGATCGCGGTGCGAAAGGTCTGGCCGGCGCTATTGGTGTACTCGACCAGCTCCGACAGCGCGTCCGGACTGAGCCGATTGAGGAATCTCTCATAGCCCTTCGAGAGCTCCTCGCGCAGCGCGTCTGCTTCATCCTTGTTGAGGGCGGGCCACACGCCGACGGACGCCGGCCGGCGCTCGAGCCGCGCAAGCCACACCGCCGCCGCGCCCAACACATGATCGTACTCGCGCCAGGCCGCGGCGGACTGTGGATTCTCGCGAAGGGCGGCGAACAGCTTTGCGTCGGCCCAGGCGGTGTGAGCGAAAGATTGGCGGAGGAGCTGCAGGGCATCCATTCAACGTGTCCTCGTACGATTGGTCGTGCCTTCAGTGCTGTGCCCGGTTGACGGACCGGGCCATTCGCATTCGAATGGTACCGGGGCCGGGGATGATCGACCAAGGGAGAGATCGAGCCATGTCACGCACGCGCCGCGATGTGTTCACACCCGAAGCGCTCGACGCCAACCGTCGAGGCGAGTTGACCGACGCGCAGCTGCGTGGCTTTCGCGGTCTGTCGCGCTACAGGCACAAGAGTGCCTTCGGCAGCGCCGCGCTGCTCGTGGCGGGCGCGGTGCTCATTGGCGGGTTCGCGTCGCCATCGGCCTCGCCGACGCTGCGACTGCTCATCCCGCTCGTCTGCCTCGTCATCGCCGCCTTTCTCGTCGTCCGCGCGATCACCGGAGCCGATGCGCTCACGCACGACCTCAGGCGGCGGGAAGTCCAATTCGTCGAGGGTGCAATCGGGAAAAGTCGCGTCGGCGGCGGCCGCGCGCCGGATGTCCTTTATCTCGACGTGGACGACAAGCGGTTCAACGTGTCGCCCGCCACATACGATGCGGCGCCCGATGCCGGATACGTTCGGCTGTACTTTCTGCCGCGCAGCCGCAAGATCGTGAACCTGGAAGTTTTGCCGAACCCGGCATTCGAAAACGGCGTCACGCCGCAGGACATCGCTCGCGCCGCGACGCCGCAAGGAATGATGCAATCGTTCGGCGCCGCGATTCACTCGCACTCGCGTCGCGAGACCAACGAGGCTCGCGCCAATCTTGCCTCGGTCGGCGATGCACTGCAATCGATGTTCGCGCAACCGGCGCCGCCGGCCCCCGGCGCGCGCGACCCGCGGCCGCTCGACGAGGCGATCGTCGGCACGTGGAGTAACGGCCTCGTGACGGTTGCCTTCCTGGCCGATGGCAGTGTGACCGCGGACATGCTCGGGCGCCGGGAGCGCGGTCGCTGGTCCGTGGACGCGAGTGGACGGCTGCGTGCGGGTGTGATGGGCCAGGAACAAGCTGCCGAGGCGTGGATTGCCGGTGATCGGCTCACGATCTCGGCCGACGGTCAGGGGCTGACGTTTGCTCGGCAGCAGTGAATCGCACGATCACGGCGACGCGCCGACTTTCGCCGTCTTGATGCGATCGAGCTTGGGAAAATCGCGGTCGAGATAGGAGTTCCCGGCCCGCTGAATCAGCTCCTGGTCCGGCGACTCGCCGTATCCGCCGTAGAGCGAGTCGACGACGCTCATCCCGTCGACGACGCGTCCGATGGGCGCGAACCCCATGCCGTCGAGCTGAGGATTGTCGGCGAGGTTGATGAACATCTGGTGCGTGCGCGTGTTCGGACCTTGCGTCGCAAACACGATCGTCCCGCGCGCATTGGTATGCGTCACCGAATCGTCCGGCAGTCGCTTGTCCCACGACTTGTTCCGCGCGGGGTCCGCGTTGAGCCCGAACTGCACGACGAATCCCGGCACGACGCGGAAAAAGCGCGAGTCGTCGAAGAACCCCTCGGTCACGAGGGCGTGGAAGCGATCGGCCCCCTTGGGCGCCCAGCCGCGATCGATCTGGACGATGAACGGTCCGCGGCTCGTCTCGAACGTGACGCGAAAGGAGTCGGGAGCTTGTTGCGCGCCCGCTCCGCTGGCCGAGGCCGAGGTGCCGGCGCCCGGGGTTTGCGACGAGCGTCCGTTGCACGAGACGACGAGCGGGAGCGCGGCGATGCCGACGGCAAGAATGATTGGTGAGCGCATGATCGTGGTGGGACGGAGTGGCTCTCGCGCGAAGGTGTGAAATCGGTACGGCTAATCGGTACTCGGATAAATAGCGATCGAACAAGCGAGTGGCAGCGGTAACCGCTTTCGAGTGCAGCCGCCACGAGGCGTGGCCCCCGAGTCGGTTTCTATCGCCCGGCGTGCAGACGCGGTATGTTTGCCAACCCCTTCCTGCGCTCGTCCCAAAAAATGCCAAGACTCAGCGCGCTGATCGCACCCGCGGTCGTGCTCACCGTTGCCGCGCATCACCCGTCGGGGCACGGCGCACTTCCACCAATCGTCGCCAACGACAATCGCGCCGCGGCTGGCGTGATGAAGAACGGCGTGCTCGAGGTCCAGCTCGAGGCGCACGAAGGCGCGTGGCGCCCCTATGGCGGCGACGGTCCGCCCATCACGATTCAGGCGTTCGGCGAGCGGGGCAAGCCACTCCAGACGCCGGGGCCGATGATCCGCGTCGTGTCCGGCACGCGTATCCACGCCACCGTCACCAACTCGACGCCCGCGACGCTCGTCGTGCACGGACTCGCGGGCCGCCATCATCCGACGATGGACACGCTCGTCGTTCCGTCCGGCGCAACGCGCGAGGTCACCTTCGTCGCCTCCGACCCAGGAACATTCTTCTACTGGGGATCCACGACCGGCGTGGGGTTCGGCGATCGCCACTTCGAGGATGTGCAGCTGAACGGCGCGTTGATCGTCGATCCTGCCGGCGTGCCCCGGCGGCCGGATCGCGTGTTCGTCGTCCAGTGGCACAATCCGCAGAAGCTGCCAGACGGGACGCCCAACTTCTCGAACACCTTCTTCACCTTCAATGGAATGCCGTGGCCGTACACCGAGCGACTCTCCTACGACCAGGGCGACTCGGTGCACTGGCGCATCATCAACACGACGGCCGACGTGCATCCGCTCCATCTGCACGGCTTCTACTATCGAATCACGGCGCGAGGCGACATACAGCGCGACACACTGTACTGGCCCGCGCAGGAGCGCATGGCCGTCACGGAGCTGATGGACGACGGCACCACGATGGACCTCTCGTGGCTCGCCGATCGTCCGGGCGGATGGATCTTTCACTGCCATCTCAACTTCCACGTCCTTCCCAACCCAACCCTCGGCGCGGCGATCAAATCCGACAGCGCCCGGTTGCACGAGATCGTCTCCGCGCCGGACATGGGCGTGATGCAGCAAGGACACGCGATGGACAACCACGCCGAGAAAGGAATGGGTGGACTCGTCCTCGCGATCAACATCAAGCCGTCGGCTAACTGGAAGCCCTACGCGGGACCGCGCGAGCGGCTGCGGCTCTTCATCCAGACCGACTCGCAGCCGGGCGATACGGCGCGGCGTTTCGGCTACGCGCTCGCCAAAGCCGGCGAGGTACCCGACCCGCACGCGCTCAAGTGGCCCGGCCCGCCGCTCATCCTCCACAAGGGTAAGCCCACGAGCATCTGGGTGATCAACAATGCTCCCGAGCCATCGCAGGTGCATTGGCACGGGCTCGAGATCGACAGCTACTACGATGGAGTCGCGGGCCTGAGCAGCAACGCGGGCATGGTGTCACCGATGATCATGCCGCGCGATTCGTTCGAGGTCACGCTCACGCCGCCGCGCGCCGGCAGCTTCATGTATCACACGCACATCAACGACATTCGGCAGCAGAGCCATGGGCTCTACGGCCCGATCGTCGTCCTCGACTCGGCGCAAACCTGGGATCCGGAGAATGATCTGATCTTCCAGGCAGGCACCGATCCCACCGACAATCCGATCCTGAACGGAAGCAAGTCGCTGCCCTTGCTCACGCTGCACGCACGCAAGCCGTATCGCTTCCGGCTGATGAACATCACCCTCGACAATCCGTTCAACGAGCTCTGGCTCACCGCGTCGACTGGCGCCGCGGTCCGGTGGACGCCGATCGCCAAAGACGGCTTCGACCGGCCGGCGTGGCAGCGCGAGCCGGCCTTGTCGCGTCAGCGCGTAAGCATCGGCGAGACGTACGATTTCCGCGTCATCTTCCCCGATACGGGGACGTACGCCATGGAAGGCCGCGTCGGCACGGGCTTCATCTACGGCCGACAGCCAATTCACGTCGTGAAGTGAACCGGCGAGTCGGCGCTCGCCGCGATGTCGGCGATCACTCTCGCTTGCTGCCCACCACGTCCGGGCGCAACGCGAGAATGAGCGCCTGAGTGGAGACGTTCGGCCCCGTTCCCGTTCGCGGCCTCTCGTCGACTTCGACCGCGCCGCTCCCGAGGACCACCGTCTGCCCGAGCGGCACGGTCAGCCCGGTCGAAAAAATTGCTCCGGAGCTGGGTGGCGACAACTGCGAGAGTCGGATCGTGAGCGGAAGGCTACCCATGCCGTTGCCGGCGACTGACTCGATGGTCCCGTTTACGCGATACAACGTCGGGCCGTGCCGCGCCTGGTTGGCGCCCAGCGTGACCGAGAACTCCTCGTCCTCGTTCGTCGCGACGCTTCCCTGGGATATCAGCGTGTAGCCCTTGAACCGGAACATCGAGCGGAGCGCCGCGCTGATGTCCGCCGGCAAATCGTCGCCCGCGCTGTCGCTCGCCGCAAAGAGCTGGAAGTTGAGCCGGACCGGTGCCGACGCCTTGTCACGTTCGCGCAGCAGGCTGTCGACGACACGCAAGGTGCTCTGTGACGCGCGGACGGTCAGCTCGTGCGAGCTGGCGCCAGGAAACACGCCTGCCGTGGGGCCCTGGACGTACGGTGTGATCAGTCGTGCCGCCTGTGTCGTGCTCAGACGTCGCAGCGTGTACGTGCGCACCGGAAGCTGCGGACCGGCGCTGGCCGCGACGACCGCCCGTACAGCCGTGGTGTCCTGCGCAACCACTACGCTCGGCGCCACCGCCGCGGCAAGGATCCACCGAATCTTCAGCATTCTCTTATTCTCCGTGGTTAGTACAGCCAAACGATCGTTACGCCGGGCGTCTGTGTGCTGAACACGGCGGCCCGCCGGCCCGCCGCCGGGCGAACGGATACAGTTGGTGACGACTCACTCGTTCCAGGCTCGTTGATGAGGCTTGCGACCCGGATGGGCGTCGCGACGAAGGAGGCCGGTTGGTATGCCACCGCGTCAATCGGACGACGAGTGGGGCGCGGTGCGCGAACCATCGCGGAAGCAGGACGAGTCGGCAGTCTCACGGTGGACGCCGCGGCGAGCGAGGTCGAGGAATCGGGCTGCGGGATGATCGCGACAGGTGGACCCACGCGCTGCGACTCCCCTGTGACGGCCTGTCGCGGAGCCGGACCGCGATCCCGGAGACCGATGGCCAGTACGAGCCCCGCCGCCGCCAGTCCGAGGACTGCTGCGGGCCGACGCCAGGCCAATCGCCGGCGCTCGACCACGCCAGCCAGCGTGCGCGTGTCGCGAACTATCGACGCCGCCATTTCACGGCAGGCCAGGCAACTCCGCAGATGCTCGGCCAACGCTCCCTCGCCGCCCCCAGCAAGCGCCGCAGGTTCGGCCTCGAACATGATGTCCAGGCATTCGTCACAATTCATCGGTCGTATCCCTCCCCCTTCTCCTCCCCTTCTCCCTTCAGCAGCGCCGGATGATCCTGCAACATTCGCCGCCGGATCGTTCGCCGCGCCTGCAGCAACAGCACTCGAACGGTCGATGCATCGATCTCGAGCCTCTTCGCGATCTCGACCGCGTTCAAGCCCTCGAAGTCCGCCATCGAAAAGACCTCGCGTTGACGCGGTGTGAGCTCGCCGTAGTACGCCCGTACCAGATCCACCAAACGATGAACGTCCTGCTCGGCGGTGGCGTCGATCCAGACGACCGATTCCTCGGCCGGTAGGCGATTCAGGATCGACTGCCGCCGCTGCTCCGTGCGAACCCGGTTGAGCGCCACGCTGCGCGTGACGCGATACAGCCAGGTCGTGAAGCGGCTGCGGCCGTCGAACGACGACAGGCGTGTAGCCACTCGCATGAGCACGAGCTGCGCGACGTCATCCGCGTCGTCGGGATCGCGGACGACCCGCCCCGCCCAACGCGTGACGCGTCCGCGCACACGGGCGGCCAGCTCCTCGAACGCGCCGCTGTTCCCGCTCCGCGCGCGCGCCGCGAGCGACGCGAGCTCGTCGTCTTCGATCACCGGCTCCAGGGCATGCACATCCATGGGACGTCAGCAGCGGGCGGAAGCGTTTATGCGGTCAGGGGAACGGACCGCGTCGCTCGCAGGCCAAGGTAGCGTCTCGAACCGACGCTGTCACACCGCGACGCGCCGTCTCGTCCCATATGCGATCGCGATCCCAAACAGCTGGCTCCGCACAGTGAGGGGGGCAGGAGCGGTATGCAAAAACTTGTAATCGTCGGCGGGGGCTTCGCCGGCGTGTGGGCCGGGCTCGCCGCCGCGAGAATGAGAGGACTTTACGCAAACGAGCGCCCCGACCTCGCGATCACGCTCGTGAGCCGCGATTCCTGGCACACCATCCGACCGCGGCTTTACGAATCCTCGCTCGACGACGTCCGCCTGCCGCTCGATTCCATCACCAAACCGGCTGGTATCGAGCGGGTGGAGGGCGAAGTCACGCATATCGACACAGGCGCGCGAGCAATCAGCGTCCAGGGGTCTGCAGGTTCGCGCGTCCTGAGATACGATCGAATGGTCCTTGCCGCCGGAAGTCGTCTCGTTCGGCCGGCGATTGCCGGCGCCGAGCATGCGTTTACGGTCGATACATACGAGGACGCGGTCTCGCTCGAGCGACACCTCACGCGCCTTGGCAACACCGACTTCGCCGCAGGCGGCGACGGCCGTTTCACGGCGGTGGTCGTCGGGGCGGGCTTCACGGGTATCGAAACCGCGACGGAGCTGGTGACGCGGCTCCGCGCGGTGGCGACTCGGGCCGGCGTAGCCAACCGCGTCCGCCTCGTGGTCGTCGAGCGCGCGCGCGCGATCGCGTCCGATCTCGGTCCGGACGCGCGCGAGCACGTGGAGCAAGCGTTCGCGACGCTCGGCATCGAGGCGCGGGTCGGGACGTCGGTGGTCGCGATCCGACCCGACGGCGTCATGCTGAGCAGCGGCGAGTGGATCCCCGCGGCCACCACGGTATGGACGGGGGGCTTCCGCGCGAGCGCGCTTGCCGGCGAGCTACCCGTTGAGCGCGACGAGACCGGACGCCTCACGGTCGACGCCTTCCTTCGCGTACGCGGCCTCGACGGCGTGTACGCCGCGGGCGACGTCGCGCGCGTGATGACCGATCTCGACCACGTAGCGCCGATGTCCTGTCAGTATGCGATCCCCATGGGCGACCGCGCCGGCACCAACGCTGCGGCCGACCTCCTCGGCCAGCCGGCGGCGGATTTCGTCGCTGCGAGCTACGTTACGTGCCTCGATCTTGGCGAAGCGGGCGCGCTCTTCATGCAGGGATGGGATCGCGTGGTGACGCTCACCGGTTTCTGGGGCAAGGCGATGAAGCAGATGATCAACACGCGCCTCATCTATCCGCAGTACCCTCAACAACCCGTGCGCCTCGCGCGCGCGGCCGCCTGAGCGATGGTCATCCAGGGATCACTCCCCGGCGATCAGGCGACGCTGTTTCGCCAGCATCGGCCGCTGATGTTTTCGATCGCGTACCGTATGCTCGGCAGCGCATCGGACGCCGAGGACGTGGTGCAGGATGCGTATCTGCGCTGGGAGCGGGCGGACACGACGGATGTGCGGTCGGCAAAGGACTACCTGAGCACCACGGTCACGCGTCTCGCCCTCGACCACCTTCGCTCGGCGCGAGTGCGCCGTGAGGTGTACGTCGGGCCGTGGTTACCCGAGCCACTCGTCGGCGTCGACGAGCACGATCCGCTCGCCGCGACGACAATGGCGGAATCGCTCTCAACGGCGTTTCTCGTACTGCTCGAGCGGCTGACGCCGGACCAGCGCGCCGCGTTCCTGTTGCGCGAGGTATTCGACTTCGAGTATGCGGCCGTCGCACGCGTGCTGGAGACCAGCGAGCCCAACGCGCGCCAGCTCGTGCAGCGCGCCAAACAACACATTGCGGCTGGCCGCTCGCGTTTCTCTTCCGACACCAAACAAGCGGACGCGTTGGCGCGCCGCTTCATTGCGGCGTGTACGACCGGCGACGTGGACGGGTTGCTGTCGATGCTGTCGGAGGACGCCGTCGCCTGGGCAGATGGGGGCGGCAAAGTCTCGGCGGCGCGGCGCCCCGTCATCGGGGCCGATCGCGTGGCGCGCTTCGTCGCGTCGATCGTGCGCAAGTGGAGCGGGTCGGGAGACGTTCGCATCGCGCCCGTGAATGGGGGCGTCGGGCTGATCTTTTCTCGAGCTGGCCGCGTGCGCGCCGTTATGACGATCGCCGCCGACAGGAGCGGCGAGCGCGTCGGCGACGTATTCGTCATGCGAAACCCGGACAAGCTCGGCGGCTAGACAGGCGCCGCCGAGCGTCGGTTGGTTTGTATCGATTACTTTCGGGCCGTCGCGATGATCATCCCTTGCTGAGAAGCGAGGCGATCGCCGCGCACCCACGGTCGCCAACCGTCGACGACGTCGCGCTCCAGAGCCGCGAGAGTGTCGCTGTCCGCCTGCTCGACCAATCCGGCCAGCGGCGTGCTCTGGACGTACTGCCAGAGGAACTCTTGTGCCGACGGGAGCACCAGCTCCAGCGCTTCCCTCCTCACCGAGAAATCGTCGAAGCCTGCTCGGCGGAAGAGGCGCTCGACCTCCGCCGTGTCATTCAGCGAGAAGACCGCGCGCACGAAGCCGGCTCCGGCTGGCAGATGACGTTCGAATGCGCCGTCCAGGACGTCGAAGAATGGCGTCGGCGTCGGCACGCTGACGAGTATGCGGCCACCCGGAACGGTGACGCGGCGCATCTCTCGTACTGCCGCGTCCTTGTCCGCCACGAACATCAGCCCGAGCTGGCAGAACACGACGTCGAAGGTGTCGTCGGGCAGCGGAATCGACTCGGCCGTCGTCTCGTACCAACGGATCGGAGCCCCGGCGGTCGCGGCAATCGTACGCGCGACCGAGATCATCCCGGCGTTCACGTCGACTCCGGCCGCGCTTCCTCGCGGCCCAACTTGCTCCGCGGCGAGCCGAGCGACGATCCCGGTGCCGCAGGCGACGTCGAGTACTCGCTCGCCTCGACGAAGTTCGGCTTCGGCGACGAGACGCTCTGCCAGCGGTCGACCGATCACGGGAATGAAGTAGCGCTCGTAGTTCTCCGGTCCCGCGCCGAGACCAGGTCTCCAGAATGCCGGTCCAGAAGTGGTGGCTGCCATGGGTCGTCCTCCCGTTTGCGTGTGGGAGTTACGCTACGGGTGGGGCGGGTGATTGCGCTTCCGCGAAAGCACCCAGCGTCGCCGCGCGAATCGTGGGTACTTCTGCGTACGCGCGTCTAGACGAGACCGCGCTCGTACGCGTAGGCCGTGGCGGCGGAGCGCGAGGGAAGCTCCAGCTTCAAGAGAATGTTGCTCACGTGCCGATCCACGGTTCGCTCGCTGATCGAGAGCTGCTGCGCGATGGCCCGGTTGGTCTTCCCCGTCGCGACGAGCCCGATCACCTCCGTTTCGCGCGCGGTCAGTGCTGCACCGCCGGCACTCCCGGCGTCTCCCATCAGTTTGCTCACACGAGCGACGTCCGGTGCGGCGGCAAGTCGCTGGAACACACGGCGCGCCGCGTCGAGCTCCAACGCGGCGGCATCTTCGTCGTGGAGATCGCGGCAGGCGAGCCCCATAAGCACTCGAACGCGCGCGGCTTCGTACGGCGCATCGATTTCCTGCCAGGCCGACCATGCGGCGCGCAGCTGTCCCAGCGCCGCGCGTGCATCGCCCTCGGCCCGCAAGATGGCGCCGATCCACTGTGCCGCGCAGGCGTGCAAGAGCGGCGCGCTCGATTCCGCCGCGATCGCGCCAAGCTCCTTTGCGGCTGACCTGGCCGCGCGCAGATCGCCGACTGCGATCATGATCTCGACGCAGGCGGCCAACGTGTTCGCCCTTCTGATCCGGCTCTGCGACTGCCCGAGCAGTCGGCGTGCCGCCGCTTCCGCGATCTTCGATCGTCCCTGCGCCAGGCGCAGGAGCGCCAGCCCGGGTTCGGGGGAGTGGCCGTGCCGGCTCGCCCGCTCGTACGCGTCCGCGGCTTTGGTGAAGTCGCCGCGCATTCGGTGAATCTCGGCAAGCTCGTACCAGGCGGCTCCGACCGGGTACTTGAACGATGGCAAATCGCCTTCTCTCGTGGCGGCGTCGAGTCGAGCCGCGGCTTGCGACAGCCAGGTGCACGCGCGCTCGGCCTCGTCTACCGCCTTGGACCACGCTCCGGACAGGCGCATGATCTCAACGCGATGCACGAGACACTTCCCGCGAAAAGGCACCAGGTCCGGCTGCGCCTCGCACCACCGAGACAGCGCCGACGTCCACGCGCGCGCCCGTCCGACGTCGGCGATCTGGTGACACGCCCCGATCACCGCGCAGTAGACTATGCCGACGCTGATCGGCGAAACGTCGTCGACGGTAATGGCGACCATCATCTCATCGAACAGCGCGGTGGCCTCACCGATCCGGCCAGTCCTCGCGAGCGTTTGTGCCAACACCAGCCGCGCGAACACGTCGAGGTCGCGGTCATCGAACCGCCGGGCCATCTCGAAGGTCTCGTGAGCCGCCGCCGCCGCGGACTGGAAGTCACCGCGCTCGATCATGACGCGCGCGACCATCACGAGGAGCAGGCCACGCTCCGCGCAGTCAGTATGCGTTTCGTCGAGGAGACGTTGCCCGCGCGTGAGCCAGCCGCTGGCACGCGCGATCTCCCCGCGCGTGAAAAGATCGAGCACCAGCCAGAACGCGCAGCGTGCCGCGCGAGCCGAGTCGTGCGATCGCACGTGCTCGTTATGCGCGCGGACCCACAGTTCGTCGGCGATCTCGTCCTTGCCGATCAAGTACGCCGCGCTCGCGAGCCGCTCGAGGTCGCCGGCGCCGAGCGCTGTCGCGGCGTCGGCGGCGGCAAGGTGCGTGTATGCCTCGCCCCAAGCATGTCGCTCGATCGCATCGCGGCCCCGTTGCACCGCAGCATCCACCTTGGCTTCGCGCTTCACTGGTTCGTTCGCTCTCCCTGCGATCCCGTTCGCCGGGACGACTCGACCGCTCGATCATAGCGGCAGAATCGATGTGCACAAGTGCGATCGTCAGCGCGGCGACGGGCCCGACCGTCGCTGCGTGGCGCTGGTCTGATTCGTCAGCCGCCCTTCGCCTTGAGGAATTCCGAAATTCTGGAATTGAGAAACGCCTTGTCCTCTGGATTCGCGCCCGCTCCCGCCGGATGTCCCCAGATCGACGGAATCGGCGCGAACGTGACGTGCGGAATGAACTGCTGCTCGTATCGCGCGTCGCCGACCGGAAAATACAGATCGGTCTCGGACGGCATGTAGAGGAACGGTACCTTGATCGACCGCAACGCTTTCTCGACGTCTCCGTTGAAGCCAGGCGTCTGCCCCACGTCATGTTTCTCCCACGTGCGCGCCTGCAGAATCAGATCGTTCGCGTCGGCGCCCGGGATGAAGTTCGTGCGAAAGCGCTGCAGGTACTGCTCGAGCGTCGTCCCCGGCGGCGCGCTCGCCTTCCATAGCTCGCGCCGCCACCACTCCTGCGAGTAGAGCCAGCCCGCCCACACCATCCCGAACGCCTCGAGACCTTTCTTGGGTGGCGACGTGAAATCGCCGTTGTTGAACGTTGGGTCGGCGGTGAGCGCGGCGATCTGCCCCTCGAGGCGCACGACGCCGTGCCCGTACGTCTTCGCCGTCCCCGACGTCGCGACGATTCGATCGGCGAAGTCGGGATAGCTCACCGCCCACTGGAACGCCTGCTGCGCGCCCATCGAGAAGCCGATGATTGCGCGCAAGTGCGTGATGTGCAGGCTGTCGCGCAGGAGGCGGTGGACGATCTCGACGTTGTCTCGGATCGTCGTGACTGGGAAACGTGGCCCATGATACGGCTCGGGCGTGTTGCTCGGCGACGACGAATGGCCGTTGCCGAACAGCTCCGTGGCCACGAGAAAGAGCTTCGCCGTGTCGAGCGCGAGGCCCGGCCCGATCAGCCACTCGTAACCGTGGTGCGTCGCCATGTAGTGCGACGGCAGCAGTACCGCGTTGTCGCGCGCCGCGTTCAGGTGACCGTAGGTACCGTAGACAATCGTGACCTTCGGCAGCACGACGCCGCTCTCGGTGCGAAAGTCAGTCGTGACGTACGCGTGATGCTCGGCGCGGTCGACGCGTTGCGCAGGAGCGGGGGAGAGGGTGAGGAGGCTGGCGCCGAGAGCGGGCGCGAGGCGGAGGACGGCGGTGCGAGCGTGCACGATGGTTAAGAGCATGCGAATTCGGTGTGGTCCTGATCTGACGTTGAGGCCGCCCAAATCAAACATCGGGACGACAGGGAACCTTGCCGTCATGTCCCTTTTTGACCAGCCCCTTCGCGTGATCCAATAAGGGAACTTCGCTCGCCTGTAACCGGATCCGGCCCTGCGGGCCGGCTTCACGTTTTCGGAGTCGGTATGCGAACGCCTGCATCGATGTTCGTCCTTGTTGCGGTTTGGACAGTGGCGCTCGCCGCCTGCGGGAGCGACCACCCGCTCACTCCGTTGCGCGAGACCGGCGGGCCGCTTGGCGATGTCACCGGAAAGCCCGACGTAGCTGCCCCGTCGAATGCGGTCGGCGTCACGATCTCGGACACCCGCATCGACCTGAGCTGGCAGGACAACTCGGACAACGAAGCGCGGTTCGAGATCCACCGTTCCACCGCCGGTGCTACCGGCCCGTTCACGCTCTACTGGTCGACGACCGCCAACGGAACGACGTTCAGCGATCAGTCGCTCCAGGGCGCAACGCAGTACTGCTACGAGATCCGCGCCGTCCGCACCGTCGGCATTCGAATCGTCTACTCGGGCTTCTCCAACGTCGCCTGCGCAACGACTTTGCAGCCGCCGCCCATGCAGGCTTGTTGCACGAGGGCCATCGCACTGGACAGCATGACCGTACAGGTGACCTGGCGCGATGAGTCGTACAACGAGGACGGTTTCCGGGTCTATCGTTGGAACCACGACTTGACCAGCTGGACGCTCGTCGGCACGACGACGGCTGAAAAGCTGATCGATGCTGGCGTTCCGAACGCCGAGCTCGGCGTTTGCTACAGCGTGGTCGCATTCAATTCGACGGGCGATGCGACGCCCGTGGGCCCCGGATGCACCGACCGGCCGGCCGCGCCGACGAACGTCAGCTTCACGAACGTGGACTCGCAGACCGTGGACATCCGGTGGACTGACAACTCCGCGATCGAGGACGCCTACCAGGTGTGGGCCGAGATGAGCTGGGTGCCCGACTGCACGGGAATTTGCGACGCCGTGGTCTACATCTACGACTGGATGGTCGTGGAGCTCCCGGCCAACTCGACGAGCTACCGCTGTACCGTCTGTTCGGACGTGGCATTGTGGATCGTCGTCAAGAAGGGCGCCGCCGAGGCCTGGTCAGGCCGCTAGTCGCGTCGAGCCGAAGCGCTCGTCAGCGCCCCTCCCATGGCGTCTCATCAGGAGGCTCTCATGCGCTCTGGTGTATTCGCGTTCTGCTACGCAACGATTGCCGCCGGGCTGCTCGCCGCCTGCGACAACCAGCGGCCGCTCGAACCGTCCCGCGGACTGGAAGCGCCACGAGCACAACGTGGAGGCATCAAGAACGCGACTGGGTTTGCCACGCTCACGACGCTGCCCTCGCTCGCCCGTGGCGTGAATGCCGAAGCGTACGGCGTCGATCGAGCGGGCTCGATCATCGCCGGATACAGTCGCGATCGCACGGACAGGATGAACCCGGTGACGTGGACGCAACAGAACGGGACGTGGGCCATCAACGCGCTCCCGTATCCTGCCTCCGCCACGAGCGCCGTCGCGCGCGCGGTCAACGATGCGGGCGACGTCGCCGGGAACGACTTTCCCGCGACCACGCCGCACGCACTGCTGTGGCCTGCCGCGGGCGGCTCTGAGCCGCTCGGCTGCGGCGAGCTGGGCGAGGTGTTCGGAATGAGCGCCGCCGGCCGAGTCGTCGTTGGTGTGGACCGGCACGTCGCGCCGGCGATCGCCGCGCTCTGGCTCCCCGGCAATTGCCGCGAGGACCTCCCGGCGCTGTTCGCCGGCGGCTCGGCAAGCGCGCTCGCCGTGAACGGCGATGGCACGATCGTCGGCGGCAGCGCGCAGCCCGCCGCAGAGAGCAAGTTCCAGGTTCCCGTGCGCTGGAGGCTCGTCGCGGGAGCCTGGCAAATCGACCAGCTCGACAGCCGCTCGGGCACGGTATACGGCGCGAACGCGGCGGGCGACCTCGCCGGGACGGTGAGCGTGTCGTGTGAGTCCTCGTCCACCTGCAATCGCGGCGTCATCTGGTATGCGGC
>DATJHY010000218.1:0-7805 GCA_035493635.1 Gemmatimonadaceae bacterium
GCAAAGACACGGGTCCCACGGAGCGCGCGCGCCAGCCCGATCGCGTAGTAGCCCTCGGCCGCCCCAATGTCGACGATCGTACGGTAGCCACGCGCCACCGCCTGTTCGATGCATGGCTGCAGCTCCCGCTCGTAGCTGCCAAGAAGCTTTGGGTAGAGCGTGCTGCCGACAGTGACGCGGCTCGGGTACGTCATCCCCGCGAACGGGCCTCGGCGTACCGTGGATCCGAGCGCCGAGTCGAGCTCCTTGCCGACCTCGGCCACAGCGGCAAAGTGCGCGAACTGCGCGCCCTCTTCCGCCACGAGCCTGGCGAGCTTGAACAGCACCGGCACGCGCATGGCCTTCCAGAGCACTCGCTTGGCGCCAAGGATCGCCGAGTTGCGTGCCTTCGTGAGCACTGTGCGCACCGTCACCCGTCGGCTATCGGGACGACTCGGACACGTCTTCGGTCCGCGTCGGCGCTGGTTCGTGCTCCTGCAGCGTGGAGATGAATCGATCCGCCCATCGGTGCACGTCGTGCTCGAGCGTCTGCGCGCGCAACGCCCGCATGCGCCGGCGCCGCTCGGGACCGGGCATCGTCAACGCCGCGTGCAGCGTGTCGGCGACGCCGTCGACGTCGTATGGGTTCACCAACATGGCATCCGTCAGCTCGTCGGCCGCGCCCGCGAATTCGCTCAGCACGAGAACCCCATCCTCGTCCACCCGGCTCGCCACGAATTCCTTGCAGACGAGATTCATCCCGTCGCGTACCGGCGTGACGAGCATGACGTCCGCCGCGCGATAGAGCGCGAGCAGCGTCGTCTCGGGAACGCTCCGATACATGTAGCGAATTGGTGTCCACGTCGGTGTGGACAGGTCGCCGTTGATGCGGCCGACGAGGCCGTCGACTTCGGCACGCGCCTTCCGGTACGCATTGACGCCGCCGCGCGTCGGCACAGCGACCTGCACGAGTCGCACACGCTCGCGCCACTCCGGGTGCTGGCGAAGCAACCGCTCGAAGGCGAGCAGCCGGCGCGGAATCCCTTTGCTGTAGTCGAGCCGATCGATTCCGACCAGGAGTTTCGTGACGCCGGTTCGGAACTCGAGTCGAGCGCCGCTCACCTGATGCTCGGCGGCGCGTCGCGACAGCTCGGCCGCGTCGACGCCCATCGGGAAGACGCCAAGTGCCACGCGGCGTCCGCGCCAGGTGACCGTCGCGTCGGCCTCCATCTCGACATGGAACAGGCGCCGAAGTGCCGCCGTGAAATGTCCACGCCAGCGCCGCGTGTGGAACCCCACGACGTCGGCGCCCATGACGCCTTCGACGAGCCAGCTTCTCGTCGACAGCGTGAAGAAGATCTCGGGATTCGGAAACGGCACGTGCAAGAAGAAGCCAATGCGCGCGTGCGGCAGGCGTTCGCGCAACAGTGCCGGCAATCGAAGCAGCTGGTAGTCGTGCACCCAAATCAGATCGCCCGGACGGTAGCGGGCCACCACCGCGTCCGCGAACCGGCGATTCACCTCCTCGTACACGTCCCAGCCTTCGACGCGCAACGGAAGCTGATCCAAACGATCGTGGCAGATTGGCCAGAGGACCGCATTGCTGATGTCCTCGTAGAACACACGCTGCTCTTCCTTCGATATCTCGACCGGCACGAGTCCCCGTTCCGCGAACTTCGACGCGAGCTCGGCCTGCCGGCGTTCGTCCACCGAGGAGACTTCGCCCGGCCAGCCGATCCAGAGGCCATCGAGTTGCCGGTGCGGCCCGCGTAAACCGGTCGCGAGTCCCCCCGAGCTTTGGTGCAGGATGAACCCGTCGCGCTCAGTACTGATCGTGACCGGCAGGCGATTCGATACGGTGATGAGTCGGGGCGAGTCGATCATTGAACGGCTGACGGTCCGTGAATGTCTTCGCGCCGCGACGAGGTAGCCGCGACGAAGACGCGATCACGTCCATGTGTAGGCCGGCGGGCCGCCTTGCGCAAGCTACAATGCGACGCGGCGCGTGATGGTCGTCACAAGCCGCACCGATTTCGTCGACGCGGGCGGGCATCGACGACCCTCGGATCGCGGCCTGCGCGCTACGGCAGGCGATCGAGCGTCGTCATCACGGCGACGAAGATCGAGTCGGTGAGCACGCGCGTGGCGGTCGGCAGCGAGGCCACCACGTACGTAACCCCCAAGCGGACGGCGCTAACCCGCCCAGTCGAATCGACCGCGACCACCGATGGATTGCGGCTGGTGAACGCCAGCGGCGGTCCCGCAATGACCGCGATCGGAATGCCAGCTGCGTCTCGCACCACGACGCCGATCGACGTTTGCCCGCCGAGGTTGAGGGCGATCCCGTGGCTCGGCGAGATCGTGATCGACGCCGGTTCGGGTGGCGGAGACAACGGCACGGGCTCGCTACACGTTGCGCACCCGACAACCACCAGCCAGCGGGCGCCACGCCCACGACCGCGCAAAGGATACATATGCCATAACGATAATTGACAACTACCTATGAAGACAGAGCGCGATCAGTGCAACAGCGTATCGACGAACGCACTCAGGCGATCCGCTACCTTCGCCGTCACCGACTCCAACGGCGGCTGCCGCAGCAGGTGGAGCGTTCCGCTCCGGTGCACGATTTCGCCGTGCGATTGGCCGTCCGGCTCTCGCCAGAAGCGCACCGTCGCCGTCGCGTCGCCGACGCGCAGTCCCCGCAGTACTACCTCGGGCAGCCACACAGGCAACACCGGGTCGATGACGAGGAGCGACATCGGCGCAACCGGCTGAAGTCCGAGGATCGCCTGCAGCAGCATCGGGAACACGCTCGCATTCCAGAGCTGCGGTGAGTTGGCGCGCGGGTAAGCGCCCGGCGTCGGCCATTCATTGCGCGCGTAGCCGCCGACCGTTTCCGGGATGCGGTAATCGCGGTAGAGCGCCGCGAGATCGAACAGCGCCCCGATCAAATCCAGCGCGCGTTGATCGAACCCGAACCGGCGGAGCCCGAACACGATTGACGCATTCTCCACCGCCCAGACGCTGCCAAGATGGTAGTCGAGCGGATTGTAAGACCGGTCGCGCGCGGACAGGGTGCGCACGCCCCAGCCGCTGAACATGTCGGGGGCGAACATGCGGCCGACGACGTGCGGCAGGTGCTCGTCGTCGATGATCCCGGTCGCGATGCACTGCCCCACGTTCGACGTGAGGGCGCGCACGAGCTGCTTGTCGGGGTCCATCGCGAGCGCAAAGTAGTCGTGCTCGGGCATCCACCAGTCGCGATTGAACCGCTCCTTCAACGCAACGGCGTCGTTCCAGTACGCCTTGGCGCTCTCGCGATCGTCGAGCACCCACGCCAACGCGGCCATGAGCTGTTGCGCCGCGAACCAGTAGCCCTGCAGCTCGCACGTGCCCAGTGGCGCCGGAACCGGTCGGCCGTCGTCGTAGAGGATCGCGTTCCCGCTGTCCTTCCAGCCTTGATTCTTCGTCCCCTTGGGTGAGCGCGTGTGGTACTCGAGATAGCCATCGCGATCGCTGTCGCCATAGTCGCGCGCCCAATCCATGATGCGGCGTGCCACGTCCCAGTGTCGATGTAACGCGGTTGGATCGCCCGACCACGCGAACGCGTGCGCGAGCGCGATGACGAACATCATCGGGCTGGCATAGTCCGCGTAGTACGCCGCGTATGGATTGAGACCGAGCCGCGCCAGTGGGCCCTGGCGCACCTGATACGGAATGCGTCCAGGCTCCTCGTCATCCCAATCGTTCACGCGGTCGCTCTGCAGTCGGCCGAGCCGGGCCAAGGCGCCAAACGTCAACTCGCCGCGGTCCAGCATCGCGACCTGCCAGCCGCAGGTGAATGCGTCGCGGCCGAAGAGCGCCGGATACAACGGAATGCCAGCCTGCGGCGCCAGCCACTCGTCGCGCTGCCCCTGCAGAAGCGCGAACGATGCGATGTCGCGGATGTTGGCTCGGACCGCCTGCTCGACCCCACTGTTTCCGGGAATGTCGACCTGGACGAGTTTGTCACGCCATTCACGCCAGGCCTCATCGCGCTCGGCGATGTCGCGCTCCGAGTACGGTTCGACGTAGTCGCGCGGCGTGATCCGCAGCCCGACGCGCAGGGAATCCGCTGGCGCGAGTCGCACCGCCGTTGAGAAGCCCGCGTCGTCGACGCGCCAGCCGGCAACGTCGACGTCATCGATTTGAACGGTGGTACGATAGCGCAACGTCTCGTGCAGATACTCGAACGTGAGCGCGTCTTCAGCCATTTCGCGGCGGACTGGAGCTTCCTGCTCTCGACGCCCCGTGAGCGCTTCCTGGATGTCGGCAAAGTCGGCGTCGAGCTGCCATGACAGCTCGAGCTGCACTGTGGTCGTTGCTGATCGGTTGGCGATCGTCGCATCGACGACAAGGCCGGCGATGCCGACGCGGTACCGCAGCCGGAGATCGATCGCTCGCTGCGGCACGCCATCGTCGTCGACCGGCGTCTCGTCCTGGGACTGTCCGGTCCCGCCACCACCGTACGCGACGATCTCCGGATACGCATATGCGAATGCCAATTCGTCGGTCGCGACGATCGCATCCTCGCACAACCATGGTTCGTGCCCGTTGATTCGAAGCCGGAGCGCACGAACGAAGCGCGTCTCGCGGAAATAGAAGCCGCTGAGCGGCAGCGCGCTGCCGCAATCCCCGCGCGCATCAGTGATGAGGAGCGATTGGCCGCGCCAGGCACAACGCTCATTGGCACGTACAGTGGCGTCCGGCATGTGTCATGGGACGTGCAGAAGACACGCCAGAAGAGACGCCATGGATTGCCCGGCTTGGCATGTGCCTCGCACCTACCGGCCGCCATAGGAGGATTCTCATGGACCTACGACTGAGGCCGCTCGCCGAACAGGTCATTGTCATCACCGGCGCATCCAGCGGAATCGGGCTCGTGACCGCCAAACGGGCGGCGGCCGCTGGCGCGCGCGTCGTGCTCGCCGCGCGCAACGAGCGTGACCTGGCCGCGGCGGTCGCGACCATTCGCGAACTGGGCGGTCGCGCCATTTCCCACGTCACCGACGTTGCCGACGTCGAGCAGGTGACTCGCCTCGGCGAAGCAGCCGTTGGCGAGTTTGGCCACGTCGATACCTGGGTGAACAACGCCGGCGTCTCGATCTACGGTCGGGTCACTGACGTCCCGCTCGCGGACATGCGACGCCAGTTCGACGTGAACTACTGGGGCCAGGTCCACGGGATGCTGACCGCGGTTGCCCTGCTGCGCGACCGCGGCGGCGCGTTGATCAACGTCGCCAGCGCCGTCGCCGACCGCGCGATTCCGCTCCAGGGCAACTACAGCGCGACGAAGCACGCAATCAAGGCGTTCACCGATACGCTCCGCATGGAGCTCGAGGAAGCCGGCATTCCCATTTCGGTGACGCTGGTCAAACCGGGCAGCATCGACACGCCGCTCTTCGCCAAGGCAGAGTCGCTGCTCGGCGTCGAGCCGCAGCCCATTCCACCCGTCTACGCGCCCGAGGTCGTGGCACGCGTGATTCTCGAGGCGGCCGAGCACCCGATCCGCGACGTCATTGCCGGCGGGATGGGAAAGGTCTTGAGCGTCGGCGAGAAGCTCTCGCCGCGGCTCACCGACAAGTATATGGAAAGGAGCACGTTTGATTCACAGAAGACTGATGCTCCGCTCGCGGACATGGCGTCGAACAACCTCTACGCGCCGGTCGAGCACGACGGCGGAGAGCGCGGGCGCTTCCATGGGAGAGTCCATGAGTGGAGCGCGTACACTGCCGCCGTCACCCATCCGCGACGCGCGGCGCTGATTGGCACCGCCGCCGCCGCGGCGCTCTACCTGGCTCGCCGCGCGCTCGGACAGCGGCGGCAGCATTCACACGAATCGATCCAAGCGCAGCCGCGGGCGGATTGAGGAGGAAACCTGAGCCATGGAATCTCGCGTGAAAGTCGCCGGACATCCGGTGCATCAGATGCTGATCGTGTTTCCGCTGGGCCTGCTCGCCGCGGCGGTCATCTTCGACGTGATCCACCTCGTCACGGGCAGCACGACGGCGTCCGTGGTCTCGTATTGGGTGATTGCCGCCGGCGTCGTGGGCGGTCTGTGCGCCGCCGTCTTCGGCCTCGCGGACTGGCTGGGTATACCGTCGGGGACTCGCGCATACCGGCTGGGCGTGCTCCACGGCATTGGCAACGTGATCGTCGTGGGCCTCTACGCTGCGAGTTGGTTCCTGCGCCGACCTGACCCGGGACACCCGTCTCTCGTGGCGCTGCTCTTCATGCTCGTCGGCGCGGGCCTCAGTCTCGTCACGGGCTGGCTGGGTGGTGAGCTCGTCGACCGCCTAGGCGTGGGCGTAGATGATGGCGCGAATCTGAACGCGCCGAGCTCGCTCTCCAACCGATCGGCGCGATCGACATAGCCACCGGCGTGGAGCAGGATGCGACCGGCGCGGCTCGAGCCGCGCCGGTCGTTCTTTTGGTGTGGCTAATATGTCAATTATTTACTTGACAAATGTCGGGATCGGCCATAACCTTGGGATGAAGGCGCTGGTGCTCTTTCCATGCGGAGGCATTATGTCCGATTCCAATCCAACTGAACGCCAGGCGATTCGTCGGTGGCGAGGCACGCCTGAGATTGCTCACGTAACGCCACCGTCTGTCATCGGCAATCTTGCGCTCGAGCCGGAGGCGTCGCACGAGGTCGATCGACAAGGCGCGCTCGCGTCACTCGTTCGTCACCAGCTCGAGCTGCTCGGCGAGAACCCGGATCGCGATGGGCTGCTCCGAACGCCCGAGCGCGTGGCCAAGTCGCTCGCCTGGCTCACCCATGGGTACCAGCTCGATGCCGCGGACGTCGTCGGCGACGCGATCTTCGAGGAAGAGCACCAGAGCATGATCCTCGTGCGGGACATCGAGATGTACTCGCTGTGCGAGCACCACATGCTGCCGTTCTTCGGCAAGGTCCACATCGCCTACATTCCGAACGGCAGAATCGTCGGGCTCTCCAAGCTCCCGCGGCTCGTCGAGGTGTTCGCGCGACGACTCCAGGTACAGGAGCGCCTGACCGAGCAGTTGGCCGACGCCGTCGATCAAGTCCTCCAGCCTCGGGGCGTGGGAGTCGTGATCGAGGCGGTGCATCTCTGCATGATGATGCGCGGCGTCGAGAAGCAGAACTCGAAGACGATCACGAGCGCGCTTCGCGGTGAATTCCGCACCTGCCCGATGACGCGCGCCGAGTTTCTCGGACTCGCGCATCGACAAACCGCCTGAGTGCTTGCCGGGTTCGCGGCCTCGCGCTCCAACATCAGAAGCGGATCGCGAACGCCACCGTCGGTTCGAAGCTCCGCGACCGAAGCACGAACCGCACGCCGTCAGGCGTCGCGGCGCGTTCGGCCCTCACGCGACTTCGCCGCGCGATCTCTCGACCGGTGGCGTAGCCGATGATCCCGCCCAGCACCGAGTCCGAGGTCCAGTGCCCGGCGTCGGCGATGCGGCCGAGACCCACGATCGCGGCCAGCGCGTACAGCGCCGGCTCGCCGTACCCAAGGTGGTACCGGTTGCTCCAGAACGACGCGCATGCCATCGCGTTGGCCAAGTGGCCGGCCGGGAACGACTGCAACTGCCAATTCTTCCCGTCGCCCGGCAGCCCCCAGCGTTGTGGATCGTCGGGTGACGTGTCGGGCCGCGCCCGGGCGACGAGCCGATACGTCGCCTGCCGCATCATCGACTGGGAGAACCACGACGTGCCACAGCCGGTGACAGCCTCGCGCAGATCCGTTCGCTTCGTGGCGAGGCCGGCGGCGTAGAGCGCGACGAGCGGCGGCAGGACG
>DATJHY010000219.1:0-18859 GCA_035493635.1 Gemmatimonadaceae bacterium
CCAACGTCGAACCCGCGGTAGATCTGTCGCGAGTCGGCGCACAGGATGATTGCGCCATGGCGTTCCGCGAGCTCGATGGCGAGCGCTGATTTGCCCGCGCCCGTGGGCCCGCATATGACACGAACGCTATTTGCGCCCAAAGCGTCGATCGAGCTCATCCCAGGTGATCTGCACGATCGTGGATCGGCCGTGCACGTCGTGAGCGGGCAACGTCGTGTTCGCGAGACCGACGTAGAGGGCCTGCATCTCCGCCGGAGAGAGAAGATCGCCGCCCTTGATCGCAGCCTTGCACGCGACGGTCGCGGCGAGACGCTCGTGGCGCGCCGCCGTGCTGGGCACGCGATCGCCAGTGAGTGCATCGAGTGTATCGCGCAGACAGCGCAGCGCGTCGAACCGCGGGTGCGGCATCGGCACGGCCGAGACGATGATCGAATTCCCCCCGAACGGCTCGACCTCGAAGCCCAGCTTCGCGAGCGTCTCGCGGTTTGCCTCGAAAGCATCGCCCTCCGCCGGTCCGAGATGAAGCGTGGCCGGAAAGAGGAGTCGCTGCGATGGTGCGGCGCCGCGCTCCAGCACGTTCATGAATTGCTCGAAGAGAATACGCTCGTGCGCGGAATGCTGGTCGATGAGCACCACGCCTTCACCGCGCTCGAACATGAGGTAGGTCCGCCGGAGCTGCACGAGCGGCGGAACGTCGACGCTTGGAGTGTCGCGCTGGGGCGCGTCGTCGAGCACACCGGTGCCAGCGTTAGACGCGGGGGAAAAGAGCCCTTCGGCGGGCGCCGCGCGCGACTCGAGCGCCTCCAGATCGACGTGGTGGACCGGTGTGCTCATCGGCAAATAGGTCCACGTCCTGACACCGCCGACGAACGCCGCGCTGCTCGGCTCGCCCAGGGCGCGCCGCACCGCATGCTCCACCGCTCGCTCGACATGCCACCGATCCCGATAGCGAACCTCGGCCTTGGCTGGATGGACATTCACATCGACGGTATCGGTCGGCAGCACGATCTCGATGAACAGCGAGGGCCTAACGCCGGGCGAGATCGTCGACCGGTACGCGCTCTCCGCCGCACGCACGATTCCGGCGTCGCGCACCGGCCGGCCGTTCACCGCGAGGTAGACCCGCCGGCTCGCCGTACCAACATCCGCGGGCCGCTCGACCAGACCGCTCACGTGGATCTCGCCGGTGACGTCATCGGCGTCGATGAACCGTTCGGCGAAGGCGCCGCCCCAGATGCCCGCGATCCGCGCTCGCATCGACGACGCCGGCGGCAACGTCAGGGCGCTCTTTCCGTCGTGCGTGACACCGAGCCGCAGGTCTCGTCTGCATAACGCGGTCGCAATCAGCGACTCGGCCACGGCGCGCCACTCCGAGCGTGCACTGCGCAGGAATTTGAGTCGGGCGGGCACGTTGTAGAACAGCTGACCGACCGTCACGGTCGTACCCGCGCGCCGCGTGGTGGGCGAAACCTCCGTGACCGATCCGCCAGCAACGCGAACGACCGACCCGCTCCCGGCCTCGGTCGCGGACGAGATTTCCAGGCGAGATACAGAAGCGATCGCCGGCAGCGCTTCCCCACGGAACCCGAAGCTCGACACGCCGACGAGGTCCGCGGCCGTGCGGATCTTCGACGTGGCGTGACGCTCGATCGCGAGCAGCAGCTCATCGCGATCCATGCCGCAGCCATCGTCCGCAACGCGGATCAACGTGCGACCGCCATCCTCGATGGCGACTTCGACCGTGGTCGCCCCAGCGTCGAGCGCGTTCTCGACCAACTCCTTCACGGCGGACGCGGGCCGTTCGACGACCTCGCCGGCGGCGATCTGGTCGACGACGGCCGAAGGCAGAACGGCGATGCGCGACGGGCGGCGAACGTCCGTGCCGCTCGCGCTGCCGGTACTCATCGCCGGCCGTTCGCCCAGGGTCGCGCGATCGGCTCGAGGTGATCCGTTTCGAGCCAACCCTCCCGGTCGTCGCCGAGCCTAACGAGTGACCACACGCCCTCCTCGCGGACCGTACGCGCCACCTCGCCCGTGAGGACCGGCGCGCCAGGCTCGCTCCCCAGCACGGGCAGCGAACGCAGGCGGTCCGCGTCGACGACGACCGCGAGGCGCCGTGCGTCGAACGCCTCACGAATCCGTACCCCTGCAATCGCACTCGCGACGGCGATCATGCCGAGCGCGTACGCCGCATAGCGGAATGCCGGCTTTCGACGCCAGATACCGACCGCGAGCACCAACCAGCCCAGCAACCACGCCCCGCCGCCGACGGCCGCCACGGTGGACTCCGTCACCGGCGGAACATTGGAGAGTGCGCTGCCCCCGAACCCCGGCGTGAGATCGAGCCGTGACCTAACGTCTCCGGACAGCGGATCCAGTCGAAGGGCACGTTGCCAGCCAATCACGGCAGCGGCCGTATCACGAGCGGCCCAGGCAGCCGTACCGAAATTGGCCCACGCATCCGGCGACGTAGGATCAGCGCGGGCCGCATCGGCGAAGAATCGTTCGGCTCTCGCGAAGCGGCGCGCCTCATACTCACGAGCGCCGTGGTCGAAGGACTCACGCGCTGTGGGTTCCGATTGCGCAACCCCGAGCGATAGTCCGACCAAGGCGACGGATGCGAGCGAGCGCGATGACCGATAGAGGATGCGCGGCCTCGCTTCCTCGTCAACGCGACGGAGGACCTGAATGGCGCGCCTCGCTCCATCTTCCATGCTCGTTGCCGCACCGGAGTACACGGCGGAGTCGAGCTCGCCGAGCAGCTCGTCCGCTGCTCGCGCGGCCTCGGCGGTGACTCCGTTTCGGCGGAGTGCGCGCACGAGCGCGCGACGGTCTGCCAACTCCGCGGCCGCAACCCCTATGCGCTCGGCGAGCGCCGCGGCGTACGTCCGTCGCAGCACACTCGCGTCGCCAGGCGTGGCCGCGTGGTGATGGCGTCCGAGCTTGCGCAATCGGGCCGCGGCGGTTGGCACGCGCCGAGTGCGAGGCCGGCGCACGGCAAGCGCCAGCGCCGCCGGAACTGGTGCCACGAGCATCGTGAGCCAGAACCCGCGCGTGCCCGAGAGCGGCGCGTCAGCGTCGGTGAGCATAACGCGGCGCAGGGACAGCACCGGTCGAGCCGAGTCAGCCGAATCAACGGCGACGAGTGTTCCGGGCGCGACCGAAACGTGCTGCGGCGTCGTCACCGCCAGCTCGTATTGCTCGGTGTACGGATTGAAGAACGGATATCGAATCTGTGGAACCTCGACGTCGCCGCTTCGTGCCGGTGTGATGACCCAGTCGAACTCCTTCGCGCCCCGAACGACGGTCGCGCTGGAGTCGAGCTGCACACGTTCCTCGGCACGTACGAGCTGGCCCCACGGGACGCGCACGTCGGGCCGCGGGAAAAAGCTGACGTTCCCGTCGCCAGTCACGCGCACAGTGAGAACGAGCGGATCTCCTACCTTCGCCGTGCCACTATCGACGTGGGCCTCGAGCGACAGCCGTCCAACCGCGCCGCTGAAATCCGTCGGACGTCCGGCCGCCGGCGGATCGATCACGACAAGCGGCACCGTTTCGGACTTGAGCTGATGGCTCTCTTCGCGGCTGAAGAAGCTCGCGCTGAGCGGCAGCGAGTAGTTGAGCCGTGCCGCCGGTATCTCGTACCGTCCGGCCGTGAGCGGAAAGAGTGCCCGTTGGAAGACGTGCACCTCGTAGTGCTTGCCATCGATGACGCGCTTCGAGACGAACGACCTCGGCGCCGAGAGATCGTACGCCAGCATCGACCGCAGCTCGGGCGGAATGAACTCCGGGTTTCGACGCAGACGATAGCGGACATCGTCGTTCAGAAACACGCCGACCTGGTAGGTCGCCTGTTCGCCGACGTAGACCGTGTCCGGGGTGACCAGCGCGTGGAAATTGACGCCGGCCTCGGGATCCAGCCGGGATCGGGAGACGACTGCCGGTACCTGAATCGGCGGGGCATTGATGATCGTTAGGCGTATCGGCGCGGACCGCCCCATCATAGGTCCGACGTTCGCCTCGATCGGCGGCAGCACGACGACCCCGGCCCGCTCCGCGACCACGAGGTAGCGATGTTCAACGATCGCCTGCGAGATCGATCCGCCGTCTACCCGCGTGGACTCCTCAACGCGGAACCCATTCAGCGGCGCGAAACGCGGTGGGTGAATCGTTGGCGCCACCGGACCACGCACGACTGCTCGGACCGTCAGCGTCGCAGGCTGCCGGACGGTGATCGTGTCCGGCGCCGCAACGGTGACGATGATCTGCAGTGCGATGCCCGCAATCGACGCGATCACCAGTCCTTACCGCCCGGTGGTGGTTGTGGACGATTCTGTTGCTGTTTTCGCGCCTGGACGTTCCGCTCCTCGCGCTCGGCGCTGTTCAGCAGTTGCTCCGCCTGCTGGTTGCCCAAGCCGCCGCTTGGCTTGTCGGATTGCGGTTGACGCGGAGGACTCGGTTGGTTCTGGCTGCCACCTCCGCCACCACCGCCTCCTCCGCCGCCGCCACCGCCACCGCTCTGCTGTTGCTTCTTTCGGAGCGCGAGCTCGTAGTTCCACTTCGCATCGCCGTCACTGGAGCGCATGAGCAGCGCCCGCTTGTATGTCTCGAGCGCCGCGTCGAGCGAAGGCGTTGCCGAGTCACCCTTTGCAGCCAGGCCACGCTTGAGGTGCGCCAGACCGAGGTTGAACATCGAGCGAAACTTCACTTCCGGATCGGTGGCCTTTGCGGCGCGTTCGAGCACCTCGATCGCCGACGCGAGTGAGTCCGCCGCCAGCAGCGACGTGCCGAGGTTGTAGAGAACCTCGGGTCGCTTGTCGCCGCGCTCGAGGGCACGGCGGTACAGCGCCGCCGCGCGCATGTATCGTTTTGCCGCGTACTCACGAGCAGCGTCGCGGACATCATCGGCACGGACGGCCCGGATCGGCGCGAGCGACATCGCGCCGGCGAGCAGGACGCTCGCGGCAGTAGCGGCAGCCGCTGCCGAGCGCCGTCGTCGTCCGCGACGCTCTCCGAGACCCGTGTCGAGCAGGAGTAAGAGCACGGCGGGAATCAGGAAGAGTTGAAAGCGTGGTGTTTGGGTACGGCCTGCCTCGACCGCCCGTTGGACACCACGCAGTTGCACGAGCGCGCGCCTCACTTTCGCCGCCTTGTCGCTTTCGCCGGCGTCGATGAACGTGCCGTTCGCCGCTTCCGCGGCCGCGCGCAGCATTTCCGGATGATACTTCGTGACCACGATGTTGCCTTCGGGATCACGCTTTTCGACGACCGCGTTTCCCTCACGAATGGGAATGGTCGCGCCCGTTGCGGTACCAAAACCGACCGTGACCACGCTCACTCCGGCTTCGCCGGCCGCTTTGGAGGCTTCCACGACGTCTTCGGGTGGCTCGAACGCTTCGCCATCGCTGAAGATCACGACCGCCCGGTCGCTGCCGCCTTTGGTCGCGACGAGGAGGTCGGTACCCTGGCGAATCGCGCGGGCGAGGGAACTGCCGGCCTGGCCCACCACGGACGGGTCGAGGTTGTCGAGGAAGAGATCGAGCGCGGCGTCGTCGACGGTGAGTGGGGTGAGGATGTAGCTACGGCCGGCGAACGCGAGCAGCGCGAAGCGATCGCTAGGCGACGCCGCACGGAGGCGGCGGATCTCCTGCTTCACCTTCTCGAGCCGATTCGGGCGCTCGTCGGTGGCCATCATCGAGAGCGACGCATCGACCGCCAGCACGATGTCCACGCCTTCGCCTCGCACGACGGTGCGCTCGATGCCCCACCGCGGCCCGGCGATCGCGATTCCGGCGAGGGCAGCCGCGACGGCAAGCCGGGTTGCGCGCCAGCCCGGCGGAACGGCGGCGTTAGGCGGCACGAGCCGGTGGATCATTGCGGGCGTGCCCAAACGAGCGAGCCTCGCGCGACGCCGCCGATAGCCGCCGATGATCAGCGCGACGACCGCGATCGGAAGCAGGACCGCGAGCGCGAGCAGCAGCGGGTGATCGAGTGCCGGCTTCACGCGGCGCGCTCCTTCGGCGCCATCTCCGCCGCACGCTTCGCCTCCTCCGCCGCCTTGACCTCCGCGGCATGCACCGCGGCAACAATGCCTCGCGCTTCGGTACCGAGCTCCCGCGCCCGTTCGGCCGTCGTGGCGCGACGCGCAAACTTCACGAGGTCCGCGTCGGCGAGCACCAGCGCGAGGCGATTCACCGGCACGAGTCGGTTGTCTCGCACCGTAATCAGCAGCTCGTTGGTCGTGAGGGACGGATGCGCGTCAGGGATGCTGCGCGACAGATAGGTCCTGAGGATCTCCACCATCAGCGCCACGTAGCGACCGCGTTCGCCGGCTTCCACGAGTCCGAGACGCTCCACGCGCTCGAACTCGCCCTCCGCGTCGGCAAATGGATCGTCC
The DNA here is from genome assembly GCA_035493635.1 of Gemmatimonadaceae bacterium. Lineage (GTDB taxonomy): Bacteria > Gemmatimonadota > Gemmatimonadetes > Gemmatimonadales > Gemmatimonadaceae > JAQBQB01. The sequence continues at coordinate 6,398 of DATJHY010000219.1, forward strand.
ACCTCACCCTGCTGGCGCTTCCGGCGGCGGCGCCACCACCACCAGAACAGGCCAATGAGTCCGATCGCCGCGAGGGCAGCGAGCAGCCAGTACCACCACGGTCGTCCAAACTCGAACAGCGCGCGCTGCGGCTTCGGGATCCGCTGGGCGGTATCAGCCGGCAGCACGCTCTTCACGTGGATCGTGAGTGCGCTGAGCGGAACGTGCCGCTCGCGGTTATCGAGCTTCACCACGACGTCGCCGAATCGCAGCGGCAGGTTGCCCGTGTCCCACGCCGCGATGCGCCACGTTGCTGTGACGTCGAGCGCCGTGGTGTCGGATCCCTGGCGCTCCTGTCGGGGATCGAGCGCCTCGACGGCGGCGCCGGAATCGGGGCCGGCGGGGAACGTGATCGACGCGCCGCGCGGGGCGTGCACGCGCACCGTTAGGCGGAAGGCGTCACCGACCGTTACCGTTTCCGGCTCGATGGCATACCCCATCTGCACCTGAGCCGCTGCCTGCGCTGACTGCCCCTGCGCTGGCTGCGCGGGCGCCGGTTGCGCGGGCCGCTGCGGTAGCGCCAGCAGAAGCGGGACGACAGCGAACAGCATCATCGACGTCGCGTCCGGGTTTCGCGGGACCGGAAGAATCGCATGAGCGGTTCCATGTATCCGCCGTCGGTACGCATGACGATCTCGTCGATCGCGAGGCGCCGCAGGAGCCGACGCCGCGTCTCGCGCTGTTCGTTCACCATGCGCGCGTAACCTTCGCGAACCCGTCGATCACTCGTGTCCACGTCGATCGTCACACCCGTCTCAGGGTCGACGAGTCGCGCCAGCCCGATGTCGGGAAGTGACTCCTCGCTGGGGTCCTCGATCGTCACGGCAACGAGGTCGTGCCGTTGCGCGGCGAGCTTGAGCGGACGTTCGAGCTGCTCGCTGAAGAAGTCCGACACGAGAAATACGATCGCCTTCTGTCGGAGCATCCCGCGCAGATACTCGAGCGCGCCGGCGATGTCCGTCCCGCGCCCCACGGGCTCGTGCACCAGCAGGTCGCGGATGACGCGCAACACGTGCCGACGTCCCTTGGCGGGCGGCACGACATGCTCTACGCGATCGGTGAAGAGCATGATACCGACGCGGTCGTTATTTCGGACCGCGGACATCGCCAGCACGGCGCCGAGCTCAGTGGCGAGCTCGCTCTTGAACCGCCTAACGGTGCCGAACCGCTCGGACCCCGAGAGATCCACCGCCAGCATGACGGTGAGCTCGCGCTCCTCGATGTAGCGCTTGACGAACGGCCGCCGCATGCGGGCCGTCACGTTCCAGTCGATGGACCGCACTTCGTCCCCGGGCAGGTACTCGCGCACCTCGGCGAACTCCATTCCCTGCCCCTTGAACACCGAGCGGTATTCGCCGCTGAAGAGCGAGTTGACGAGCCCGCGGGTGCGGAGCTCGATCAGCTTCACCTGGCGAAGGATCTCGGGCGGGACGCCGATCGTGACGCGTTGGCGGGCGGCGTCAGCTTCGACCGGTTGGCGGGAATGGGGAATGGGGAATCGGGAATCGACGCGCGGCGGCGCGGGCGGCGTACGCAGTGCGTGACGCGCGCGTGCAGGCGTCTCGAATGCAACCGCCGGGTTCTTCTCGTCACGCTTGCCGTTTCCCGATTCCCGATTGCCCATTCCCGATTCCCTACTCATGGGCTTTCGATCGTCGCCAGGATCTTCGCGACAATCGTGTCGCTCGTGACCTCCTCCGCCTCGGCCTCGTACGTCGTCAGCACGCGGTGGCGGAGCACGTCCGGCGCAATCGCCTTCACGTCCTCGGGCGTGACGAACGTCCGTCCGCGCAGGAATGCGTGGGCGCGCGACGCCTGCGCGAGCGCGATCGTCGCGCGCGGGCTGGCGCCGAACTCGATCAGCGGGGCGAGGTCCTTCATTCCCGACTCCGCCGGCGAACGCGTCGCGTGAACGATCTCGACGATGTAGTCCACGATCCGCTCGTCCATGTACAGTTCGGCGATCCGGTGGCGAGCCTCCATGATCGTGACCGGCGACGCGACGTGCTGCACCGGAATTGGTTCGCCGCCGGCCATACGCCGCATGATCTCTTTCTCCTCGTCGCGCGACGGATAGCCGACTCGGAGCTTGAGCATGAAGCGGTCGACCTGTGCCTCGGGAAGCGGGTACGTTCCTTCCTGCTCGATCGGGTTCTGCGTGGCGAGGACGAGAAACGGCTCCTCGAGCTTGAACGTCTGTCCGCCGAGCGTGACCTGCTTTTCCTGCATTGCCTCGAGGAGCGCGGCTTGGACCTTCGCGGGTGCGCGGTTGATCTCGTCGGCGAGAATGATGTTGGCGAAGATCGGTCCCTTCTTCACCGAGAACTGTCCCGTCGACTGGTCGAACACCTGCGTGCCTAACACGTCAGCCGGAAGCAGATCGGGCGTGAACTGGATTCGCTGAAACGTCGTATCGATCGTCTCGGCCAGCGTTCGCACCGTCAGCGTCTTCGCGAGACCCGGCACGCCCTCGAGCAGAACGTGGCCGCCTGTCAGTAAGCTGATGAGCAGCCGCTCCACCATGTACTCCTGCCCGACGACGCGACGCCCAACCTGACGTAGCACGCCCTGCACCAGCGCCATGTCTGCCTGCGAGGAGACCTGTGTTGCCACCGTTCGCTCCGAGGGTAATGGGCTCGGGTCCAGCGCCCGTTCGCTGCTCGAGCTCGCCTGTTCAAGTTCGGGACCCGACCGAGCGTATCGCCAGTTGTCTCTCAGTCCGGTCTGCAGAGTATACACGAAACCAGCGATTCGGCTCCGCCGGTCACGTCACCAGCGCCACCGACGCTTCCTTGGCTTTCGTCCGTGCGATGCGTCACGCTTGGGACGCTGTCTGGTGGGCTGCTCGCCCTCTCGTCGACCACGCCCCGAGGGCGCCGGTGCGAGGGGGTAACCGAGCAGCAGCTCCAGATCTCGCCGCTCGCGCCCCGAGAGCGCTCTTGTCGCCCCCGTCTCGAGACGATCGAGCACGACGGGCCCGAACCGCACGCGCACGAGCCGCTCGACCTCGAGACCAAGCGCTTCGCAGAACCGTCGAACCTCGCGGTTGCGCCCTTCGGCAATCGTGACCTCGAACTCCGACTTGCGGTTGCCAAGCGGCCGGGCCTCGACAGCTCGTGGCAGCACGAGCCCGTCCTCGAGCTCGACGCCGCGCCGCGCGGCAATGACCGCGGCGCGCACATCACCGCGAACGGTGGCCACGTAGGTCCGCTCGACCTCCGTGCTTGGATGCGTGAGGCGGTGCGCCGCGGCGCCGTCCGTCGTGAGCAACAGGACGCCTTCGGTGAGGTAGTCCAGGCGACCGACGTACGTGAGGCCGGGCGTAGCGGGCACCAGATCGAACACGGTGCGGCGGCCTTCCGGGTCGGACTTCGTCGTGACCACACCCGCCGGTTTGTTGAGCACGATCCACGCGGACGACGTGGGTGGCCGATCGAGCTGGCGTCCATCTACCGTGATGCGGTCCACGGCAGGATCTACGGACTGTCCCGTGCGCGCGACGACGCCGTTAACCTGCACGCGCCCGGCTGCGACGAGCTCCTCGGCCTTTCGCCGCGACGCGACGCCCGCGCGAGCGAGCGCGCGGTGGATTCGCATCGGCTCGCCGGTCACGCCGTCGGCGCCGCCTCCGATGCCGGTTCGGCGGGAGTGTTCGGCCGGAGCGCGATCGCCAGCTCGTCGCCTCTCGGCAGCTCCTCGAGGTGTCGGAGCGCGAACTGCTCGAGGAAGATCGGCGTCGTGCCATAGAGCAGCGGGCGACCCACACCATCCGCTCGGCCAACGACGTCGATCAGGCCGCGCTCCAGCAGCGACTTGAGAACACTGCCGACGGCGACACCGCGAATCTCCTCGATTTCGGCGCGGCCGATCGGCTGTCGGTACGCAATGATCGCCAGCGTTTCGAGCGATGCGCCGGACAATCGGTGGGGACGTGCGGCGAGCTGTGCGCGTTCGATCGCCTCGGTGTACTCGGCTCTCGTTAGGATCTGCCAGCCACCACCGACCTCCACGAGCTCTACGCCATGCCCCGCGGTGTCGTAGGTCTCACGAAGCTCATCGAGGGCCGACTGCAGCGCGGCCGGCGACGCGTCGGTATCGAGAGCGGCGAGTTCGTCGAGCGGGATCGGGCGCGCGCTCGCGAAGAGCGCGGCCTCAAGCAGCCTGGCTAGCGGATTCACGACTGATCAAAACGGAGGCGAAGGGTGCGAGCTGTGCGAGCCGGAGCTCGCCGCGGCGCGCGAGCTCCAACAGCGCGAGCAGTGCCGAGAGCACCTGCCACGGCTGTGAAGTCGGCGGGCACACGTCGCGCCATCGCGCGGTCGCGCGCAAGGCGAGGACGGCACGCACGGTCGCGATCGCACCATCCACATCGAGAGGGCGGGCGACTACGTCATGGATGACTGGCTCTCGGGCAACGCGCAGCACGCGATCGATCGCCGCGAGCAGCTCGGAGAGCGAGAGTGCGAGCGGCGCCGAGGGCGGAGCGATCTGCTGCGGGACGTACGCGCGCGCGAATCGCCCGCGGCGGTCTTCCCCGAGTCGCTCGAGGACATCCACCACCTCGCGCATCTGCTGGTACTCGAGCAGTCGCCGCACGAGCTCCGCGCGTGGGTCTTCCCACGCATCATCGAGCTCGTTGCGAGGGAGCAGCATCTGCGCCTTGATGCGGAGCAGTCGCGCGGCCATCTCGAGATAGTCGGCCGCCTGGTCGAGCTGCATGAGGTGGATGTGCGCGAGGAACTGCTCCGCAATGCGCGCGATCGGGATGTCATAGATGTCGACCTGTTCGTCGCGAATGAGCGACAACAGGAGATCGAGCGGACCGCTGAATTGCGACAGCTCGATGACGAACGGCGTCGCTACATCAGACACCGCCTCGAGCCGGCGTGGCTCGACGGGGGCGTCGAAATCGAGCTGACCCGTTAGGGCTGGCTCGACTAACGTGTCGATGTCCATGGGCTCGCTACGACGGACGGCACGGCGAAAAGCTAGCGGCACCGCACGCCTGAGTCAAAGCAAAAAATCACTTGCGCGCGAATGTGTTTTTGCCAATTCGAAAGCGCGCGATCGATCCACGTTATGCAGCGGCTGCCGAACTTCGTTATTCGACCCAACTAACTACGCTGCCTTGACATCGGGCGACCGCACTGGTAAGGTTCGTGGCTCTATTTCGAACACCGATTCAGGAATTCTGGAGAGACGACTTGCCGAATATCGCGTCCGCGAAGAAGAACATGCGAAAGGCTCGCGCAGCCACCGCGCGCAATCGCGCCCAGCGGTCCGCGCTTCGCACCGCGCTCAAGAAGGCTAAGGCTCCCAGCGCCACGGCCGAAGAGCGCCTCACGGCGGTGAGCCTGCTGGACCGCGCCGCGCGAAAGGGCCTCATTCACTCGAACGCCGCGGCGCGTCACAAGAGCCGGCTGGCCACGCACGCCAAGGCGTAACCCGCCGCTGGTGCGCTAAGCAAAAGGGCCCGGACAAAGTCCGGGCCCTTTCATTTTCATCGGGTCGGCGTCACATCGCCGCGAGCTCGCCACCGCACCGCTCGCAGTACCACTCGGTGGGATAGTTCATCGTCCCGCACTCCTGACACTTGAGCGTCTTGATCTGCTCGGTCGGCAGGTCCTTGAGGAAGGCCGGAATGCTTCCGGGCGTGAGTGCGGAATCCGGTTGCTGAACTTCCTTCTCCACGAGCGGCGCTGACGTCAGCACAGGTGTGGGGGCCACGTTACGGCGCGGCGCGGAACCGTTCAGGCCTGCGGGCACTTCGACATCGGCCGGCTCGATCCTCGCGGCACGCGCCGGGACCGGCTCCGCGCGAATATCAGGGCGATTGTCCACGCGCGGCGCGGGTGCGGCATGCACAAGATCCGCCGGTCTCGCGGGCGCCGGTCGATCGACGACGGACTGCAGAAATGCCAGCTCATCGAAGCCCGACGCGGGTACCGGACGAACCGGGGGCGGCGACGGAGGCGCCGCCGGCTGCGGAACCGGCTGCGCGGCGTGCGGTACCGGAGCGGGGGGCACCACGGCCGGCGGGGCCGCGGCCCTGGCGGGAGCCAGCGCCTCGATGGGAACGACCGGCTCTTCGCCAGCCGGCGGCGTCGGCGGTCGCACGGCGACGGCGAGAATCTCCTGCACGCGGCCGAGCTCCGCACCCACCTGCGCCCGCTCAGCGCCAAGCGACGAGATGGCTTCGTCGCAGCGCTGCATGACGTCGCGCGCGTGATCGAGGCTGAACTCACCGACCATTGCACGAAGCTCGGCTTCGGCTCGCTCGTCTCGCAGCGTGGTTTCGTCCGCGTACAGCGCCGCGACCTTTTCGGCGAGTGTGCTCGCTGTGCTCTGAAGCTCCGTCGCACGACCCGAGAGCTGGTCGAGGACCTTCATCAGTCGCGCGTCGTAGTCGGCGCGCACGCGAGCGAACACGTGGGTCGGTGTGGTGCCCTTGCGCGCGTCGAGTTGAGCGAGCCACTGCTCGTATCGATTGCGGTCTTCCATCAGCGCGTTCAGCGCGTCCATCCAGTTGTTGCTATCGCTCATGCTTCACTCCTCGCGGCCACCCGGCACGGGGCAGCCTGGATAGATCTCGCCAGGAAACGCCTTGGCTCGCGCCGCCTCGAGCGCCCGCACGTCGTCCGGCCCTAACGTCTGTACTCGGCCAAGGAGCCGAGCGGTCAACAGGATCTTCGCCGTGTGTTCGAGACTCTCCATTCGCTGGTGCGCGAGCACCAACGACGGTCCAACTGTCGTGGCTCCATGGTTCGCCATCAAGAACGCATCGTGTCGCGCCACGAACGGCTCGAACGCATCGGCTAACGCCATTGTACCGGGGGTCGCGTATGGAACCAACGGCACCCAGCCCACCTGATAAATGATCTCCGGCAGCACACACGCCGAGAAGGACTCGCCCGCAACCGCGAAACCAGTCGCGGTTGGCGGATGCGCGTGGACGACCGCCTGGACATCGGGTCGCCGCTGGTAGACGCGCAGGTGCACCGCCACCTCTGACGACGCACGCCGCGCTCCGCGCCGGTGCTGGCCGTCGAGCGAAAGCTCGACGAGGTCCTCTTCCGTCACGTCCACCTTCGACATCCCTGCCGGGGTCACGAGCACACGGTCGCCGGGGAGCCGTACCGAGACGTTGCCGTCCGGTCCCGCGATCAAGCCACGGTCGTACAGACGCCTGCAGACCTGGACGATCTCCCGACGCGCCGGCAGCGACCCGTATACCACGCTACCCCGTCGCCCGATGGACGATTCTGCCGCCCACAATGGTACACATCACACGACCAAGGAGGGTGTAGCCCGCATATGGGCTGTTTCGCCCCTTCGAAACGAACTTGGCGGGGTCGACGGTCCATTCGCGCGTGGCGTCAAAGACCGTTACGTCCGCAACGCTTCCGCGCCGCAGCGACCCACCGGGCAGGTTGAACGTGGCGGCCGGGGAAACGGACATCCGGTCAATCAGCGTCGCCAAGTCGATGATCCCCGCCTTCACGAGCCAGGTGTTGACCACGGCCAATGCGGTCTCGAGGCCGACGATGCCATTGGGCGCGTCGGCGAACTCGCGCTCTTTCTCGTCGTAGTGGTGCGGCGCATGGTCGGTTGCAACGAGATCGATCGTGCCGTCGCGGACGCCATCGCGGACGGCCGCGACGTCCTCCGCGGTGCGCAGCGGAGGATTCATCTTCGCGTTCGTGTTGTACCCGTCAACGGCGTCTTCAGTAAGCGACAGGTGATGCGGGCACGCCTCCGCAGTGACGCGAATGCCGCGCTCTTTTCCCCACCGGATGAGCTCAATCGACCCCTTTGTGCTCATGTGGCAGAGATGGACGTGGCCGCCGGTCCGTCGCGCCAACAGGATGTCGCGAATGACCATGATCTCTTCGGCTTCAGCGGGGATGCCCTTGAGGCCGAGCCGTGCACTCACGATGCCTTCGTTCATCGCGCCGCCGGCGGCGAGCGTGGGCTCCTCGCAATGGTCCGCGACCGGAATGCCGAACGTGCGAGCGTACTCGAGCGCCGTGCGCATGAGGTGAGCGCTCGCGACCGGGCGGCCGTCGTCGCTGACGGCCACGGCCCCGGCGCCAACCATCTCGCCGAACTCCGCCAGCGACTTCCCTTCCTGGCCTAACGAGATGGCTCCGATGGGATGCACGCGCGCCGCGTTCGCAGCCTGCCCTTGGCGCAGCACGAACCCGACCGCCGCTTGGTTGTCGGTCACGGGTTGAGTGTTGGGCATCGCGCACACGGCGGTGAATCCGCCGACGGCGGCCGCTCTCGCGCCGGTGGCGATCGTTTCGACGTCCTCGCGGCCCGGCTCGCGGAGATGGCAGTGGACGTCGATAAACCCGGGCGCAACGACGAGCCCCGAACAGTCGATGAGCTCGTAGTCGTCGCCATAGGACGCGCCGGCCGCCGTCTCGAATGCCGCGACCTTGCCGTCGGCCACCACGAGATCACCAACGCCGTCCAAGTTCTGCGACGGATCGAGAACTCGGCCGCCGCGCAAGACGACGTGCCTAACGCCGGAGCCCCTGTTCCCGGTTCCCTGGTCCCGTCGTTCCGATTCCCTATTCCCATCTGCCCGCTGCTCGCGGGCGCCCGCCGATTCCCGAGCACTCACCTGTCGCTTCCTCCCTTCGCGGCGTCTGCCAGCTCCGGCGCGCCGCCGGCAAGCAGATAGAGCACCGCCATGCGAACCGCCACGCCGTTCGTCACCTGATCGAGGATCACGCTGTGAGGGCCATCGGCAACGTCGGAATCGATCTCGACGCCACGATTCATGGGGCCGGGGTGAAGGATGAGGAGATCGCGCGGCGCGCGCTCGAGGCGCTCACGCGTCACGCCGAACACACGATTGTATTCGCGCAGCGACGGGATGTAACCTGCCTGCATGCGCTCGAGCTGAAGGCGCAGGACGTTCAGCGCTTCGGCCCATTCGATCGCCGCCTCGATTCGGTCGAACACCTCGACGCCGAGGTCGGCTATCGCGTTCGGCAGGAGCGAGCGTGGCCCACACACACCGACCACGGCGCCGAGCTTCTTGAGCCCCCAGATGTTCGAGCGCGCGACGCGCGAGTGGAGCACGTCACCGCAGATGCAGACGCGACGTCCCTCGAGCGAGCCGAATCGGTCACGCAGCGTCAGGAGATCGAGCAGTCCCTGCGTCGGATGCTCGTGGGTTCCGTCGCCGGCGTTGATCACGTTCGACTCGATCCGCTCCGCCAGAAACTGCGCGGCCCCCGAGGCGGAATGCCGGATCACGACCATGTCGATGCGCATCGCCTCGAGGTTGCGCGCCGTGTCCACGAGGGTCTCTCCCTTCGAGACGCTCGAGCCCGAGGCCGCAACGTTCACGGTGTCGGCGGACAGGCGCTTCTCGGCAAACTCGAACGACACGCGGGTTCGCGTGGACGCCTCGAAGAACAGGTTCACGATCGTCGACCCACGGAGCGCCGGCACCTTCTTGATCGCGCGCTCGCTGATCTCCTTGAACGGCTCCGCGGTATCGAGAATCAGTCGAATCTGCTCGGGGGTCAGTGGCTCGAGCGCCAACAGGTCTTTCCCGAGCGGGGTCGTCACGCCGCGTCCTCCCGCCGGACGAGGACGACGCTGTCGGACCCGTCGAGCTCGGACACGAGGACGTCGACGCGATCAGTGGGCGCGACGTCCACGCGCTTGCCGACGATGTCCGCGTGGATCGGAAGCTCGCGGCCCCCGCGATCCACGAGCACGGCGAGCGCGATCCGCGACGGGCGGCCGAAGTCCGCGAGCTCGTCGAGCGCAGCCCTCACGGTTCGACCCGTGTGGAGCACGTCGTCAACGATCAGCACGCGCTTGCCGTTCAGGTCCCACGGCAGCTTGGTGGGGCCGACCACCGGTCGCGGACCGACCGTCTGCAGGTCGTCGCGGTAGAGGGTGATGTCGAGAGAGCCGCGAGGAACCTTCACCTGCTCACGGTCATCGAGAATGTCGGCGAGACGGTCGCTGAGCTGCACGCCTCGCCGCTGAATTCCCACGAAGATCAGATTGTCGACTCCGTCGAACAGCTCGACGATTTCGTCGGCCATGCGACGGAGGGTGCGCGCGAGCGCGCGCGAGTCCAGCACGGTCGTGGGCTTGGCGGCCATGAGAGGCCAATATCACCACGACGCGGCGCAAATTGAAGCCACCGCGTTGACGGAAGCTTCGCTTCCCTTATCGGCCGGGGCGGTTGTCGCCCAAGTGCGACATCGGGCGCAGGTACGGAGACGCGGCGGACGGCCGGGAATCACCCTCGCGGTCACGAAGTCGAGCGGAGAGACCGCGACCGCGGCGATCCGGAGCACCGTCCGCGTGAATGATTCGCAGATTGACCTCGCGATCGGCCACCGGACGCGGAGCGCGTAGCGGGCCACTCACGGGCTCCGTTGAACCAACGCCTTCCCGCGCCACCACCGGCTGCACTTCGACGTCCGCGAGGCGAGTGAGTGCCGTGTCTCGCTGTTTGCCGATCTCGACGACGACGGACTCGCGGTTTCGTCGAATCGCCGACACGACCCTGGCCGCGGTGCGGGCCAGCATTGCGACGCCAGCGTAGGCCGCCACATCCGCCGCATTCAGAACGATTCCGACGCCGTCAGCGCGTTGCAGTGCGATGAAGTCGACGACGCCGGCGCGGTTCACGAGCAGACTCACGAGGTTCCCGATCGCGCCACCCGCAATGAGGCCAAGCGCCAGCGGCGCGCGGTCGTCGATCCGCGACAGATCCTTCGCCACCGGAATGATCAACGCTATCGCCGCGAGCGTGAGCGCGAGGCTCAGCTGCCACGTGTAGTCGCCGATGCTGAGCCCGAACGCGCCCTTGTCGTTATGCACGACGCCGAACCTGATGGCGGCGCCGGTAGCGCGCGGCTCGAGCGCTCCGATCCAGAGAACGGCGAGCTGCTTGGTCACGAGGTCGCCGATGGCGACGAGCGTGGCGACACGGGCGAGTGGTATCAGTGGCGAACGGCGCGAGGGTTCGTGCATCGATTCCCCATAACCGGGTCATGAGTTGGCCTGGCAGGGGGGCACCTCTCATGCCAGGCTCGGCCGTTAATAAACTACGTCGGGGAGCGGTTTAGCGCGCGTGGGGCTCCCTGATCGTGGCGACCATACCACACCGAAATACGAGCCGTCGCATCACGCGAGCACCGTGACACGACGCTGTTCGGACGCCAGCGGCCGAGTCGAAGCCCTCAGCCACCCGGGCGGCTCGCGCGGGCGAGTTGGCGAGCGGCGTGCTCCTGACGAAACTCTTCGAGCTCCTCGCCGCCGAACATTCCGTCGGCGATCGCCGCGATCTCTTCCGCCTCCTTCCACGCCCGCTCGAGCTCGACCAGCTCACCCGCGAGCGCGCGCCGCTCCGTGTCCTCGTTCGCCGCCATCTCGAGCGCGAGCCGATCGACCAGGGGGAGACGCAGCATGAGCGTGCTGGGCTCACTCGTGATCGAGCCACGCCCCCAGAACGACCGATTCGCGATGTGCAACGCGAGGCGCTCCGCCGCGGAGGACGAAACGGGAGCGGCGTCGGCGCTCACCGGTGCGTCGGGGAATCGGCCCCAGCCCGTTCGCATCGCGAGCGCGACGATGCGGGAGAAGTAGCCCTCCTGGTCTTCGGCATCCTCGATCTTGGCCGTCGCGCGCCGAACGTCATCAGGCAGTGCGCCGGCGGCGTTGAGCGCCGCGAGCATCTTGGCCGCCGTCCGAAGGCCGTCGTCACCACGAACTGTCGTTAGGCCGTGATCGTGCTTCACGACCAAACGCCACGGCTCGTGCGGGTCCGGACGAATCAACTCCGCCGCATCGAGGTGTCCCCAACGAATGATCGAGCGATTGCCTTGCTCGTCGGTGAGGACATCGAGCACGCGATCGCGGTGACGGTACAGGCGGAGCCGCGTGAGCGGCTCGTCCGCGAAAAGGCTCGGGGTATCGTCCCGTGTGATCCGAGCGATCGCGTCGTTGGCCGCGCGAGCACCCCGCTTCGCGAGTCCGGTGACCACTCCGATGAGTCGTCCCGACCCGCGCCGTTGGATCACGTCACCGTACCGCCAGGCGGCAACTTCCGGGCGCAGCGCCTTCCCGATACGGACGAGGTCCAACCCCTCCCGCAGTTGCGCCAAGCCGATGTTGTCAGTGGAGAACCGAAGGTGCGTGGCGCGAAAGCGACGCTCGCAGTCGTCGATCGCCTCCCACCGCTCCTCGATCGGCGAGAGGTTCCAGCGCGTGCAGCTCACACAGATGACCCACAGCCGTCCCTTCTCCGGATCGAACGCAAGCCGTCGCCCAACGGGAAACAGCTCGACCACGTCGTTCGTGCCGAGCGACTCGTTGCAGAACAGGCAGGTTGTATACATGCGGCCGGGCGAGGGACGCGTTGCTCGAGGGCGAAGCCCG
>DATJHY010000220.1:0-4740 GCA_035493635.1 Gemmatimonadaceae bacterium
TTGGAGGAGAATTGGGTGTCCTCGTCCATGTGACTCGTTCGGTTCGCCACATCGGGCCGTCCGGCTGCCTGCCGGATCTCGGCTGCGCTGAGCAGTGCGCAGGCGGTCTTGCCGCTCCACCCTTTCGCGGACGTCTGGGCCACTGCCTCACTGCTTGCCGAGACTGCGGCGATGACGGCAATCAACGGGATGAATCGGGTAGTCCCTCGCATGTCGTGTTCTCGTGAATGAGTGGAAAGAGTTGATGTGTCGATGCTCGGGCGGCGTGTTGCGGCATCCGAGTCGCGTTTCAGCGAAGCTTCGCCAGCGAGCGTCGGTGTCTTACAGTGGATTACCGCCGAAAAACTTCGATCGTCGCCGTGGCCTCGAAGACGATGTCACCGGGAAGCGAGTGCAGCGTCAGAGTTCTCGTGTAGTCGCCGCTCGGCCAGCCGGTCGGCACGGGCATGGATTGCTTCCAGATGAGATCGATCTCTTCCTTCGCGACGCCCGTGTCTTTTCCTGGAAGGGCGGTCAAGGTACCCGGAAAATCTTGGGACATCGGACCGCCAGGGCGCGCCCCGAGCCAGAGCCGTATCCGGTTCGGCGCGTTCTCAAAGAGGGCCGACCCGCTGGCTCGCACATCGGAATCGCCGATGAAGTAACCCCACTTCACGTTGGCCGAGGGTATGGTCGACGACAGGATCTTTATTTCAGTAATCGTAACGCGCACATCCTGTCGCATGGTCGTGAACTGCCCCGTGAGTTGCTGCTCGGGTTCTTCCGGACTCCGCGGCACTGAGATGATGTAGTGGTACATTTTGCCGCGCTCGATCGGCAGATAATTGGTCGCCGTGTAGGTGGATCCGGCCAAGGGCACGCTCACCTCGCGAACGGTCGCGTGGAAACCGCCTTCGACCGCGCCGCTGCCTTGCACGGCACCATGGTTGAAGAACCACAGGCCGGTGGATGGCTCGCGAATTGGTTCGTCCACGCTGTACGCCACTGTGGCCGCTGCACCAGACCGAGCGATGAACTTGATGCTGAACTTGTCGAGCGACCGGTCGATGCTCACGAACTGCAGCGCCACGCGCCGTAGTTCGTCCTCGGACTTCAGGTGGCGTACGGACGGAGCGGCTTGGACCGGCTTGGCGCTCGTGGGAACGGTCCCGGCTGTGGACAGTGCGTTTTTGCTGGTGGCGGTCGCCACGCTCGGTGAACGCGCGGCGACAACGTCAGGCGTCAATGGTGACAAGGGGCCATGGCTGTCCGAAAACGCCCGGACACCTGCTTGCTCATAGTACAGGAAGCGCCAGCGGTGATTGGAAACACTCATGTACCGCCGAATGGACGCAGTGTCTTCGTATCCATTGGCGGCTGCATCGACGGATGTGTCGATCGGCACGCCTTGCCGCATTTGCAGCGCCTGCGCGTTGGGGCGTTCGTCGAAGAGCACCTCGCCCGGCGGCCTGTCCGAGCCGGCCCACCCACAGGACCCGGGGTCCAAGGTCGTTCGATTGGGACCGTAGCTCGAAACTCGGTAGCGCAGCGACATTCGAACCAGCTTGTGGTCGACCGTCGACGACGGACTCGGATCGGCGACGACCCGGAATTCCAATCCCGAGCTCCCGCCGCGGCATACCAAGTCGCGACCTGTTTGCGCCTGCAGCGGTGTGATCACGCCGTACACCGGAATCATCACCACGCCGAGTACGACCCTGCTCGTCAGCGTCATGTCGCTCATCTCCCGCCGTTCGTGACCACGGCCGCGATCTCCTCCGCCGCATGCTCGACGAGCGGTGTGAGGAGGTCCTCGCCGTCAGCGGCGGCTCGTCGCTTGGCTTTTGCTTCTTTCAGGACCGCGCCCGAGTCCAACTCGAGGCGATACGAGAGCTCCATCTCGTCGTGTGCCTTCGTCGTGGCGGCGATGTCCGCGGCGGCGCGGGCCGCGACTCTCGCCGCGGCCGCGGTCACGCCGTTGCCTATTCTCGCCGCGTCGAATCCCGCGCTCACCACACCCTCCTGCGCGGCGCGTCCCGCGATCTGCCCGAGCATCCCACCCGATTTGCGCCGGCCCAGCTTCGCCGTGACGAACAGAATGAGGCTACAGTTGGCCTGACGTGCCTCGAGCCGGGCTTGCGACGGCAATCGCGCCGTGAGCTGAACGACGGACAGCGTGGGTCCGGCGAGATAGCTCGTGAACAGGTCGTTGACGGCGGCGGAGGCCTGTGTGGCGTCGGTCGACGCGAACTGTGCGCTTGGCGGCGCGAGGCAGATCGGCGGAGTGCCGTGGGGCAAACCGTACACGGATGCGGCTGCGATCAAGAATGCCAGGTGTAACATGAACGTCTCCTCATTTGTGAACCGCTACGGTACGGGCTGGAACGAGAGAATCGTGGCGCTCTGGAAATCGACGAGGACGCGCGCGTTGCAGTGATTCGCGGCCATGTCGCCGATCAACGCGTAGAACAGGCCGCCGTCGCTCGTTGCGATCGCGATGCTGGCGTTATAGTTCGCCGCCAATCCTGGGCAGAATGGATCGTTCGGACTGTATCGATCGAGGGCCGCTAGCTCGAATCGGGTGTCGGAGGTGAAGCTCGCCGCGAAGTTGCGAATCGGGTTGGGCGGCACGATCGGGTTCGGTGGGACGAGATTCGTTGTTCCGGTCAGCGTCTGTGTCGAGACGTCGAAGGACGTGAGACTGTAATCCAGCGCGCCGTACGCCATGTCGCTTCCAATCAGGTCGGCGGCATGGTGGGCTGGAGCAGGTACACCGGCCGGTGACTCCCGATCGGAGCAGGCGGAAGCTGCGGTTAGCAGGGCAAAACCAGCGGCGAGCGAGAGCATGGCCGTTGACGGCCTAGGCGCGGCGTGCATGACATGTCTCCTTTCGATTGGCGTTGAACAGGGCAGTCATGAGGATGAGACTCTCATTTCACATCTGAAACGCGGCGCAACATCTCATCCCGAGCGATGGCGCCGCGTGCGTCGCGACGGAGGTATCGCACGGCGGGCGGCCCGGCGCACGACTCGTACGAAACAACCGAGACGAGCGGCGTGAGCGTGTAGGCAGCGGCGGGCTCCGTTGGGCGATCCCGCAGCGCCCGGCTACCCGCGCCGATCCGGTCAGCCACGTACCGAGGCAGAACCTCGACGTGCATCACTGCCGCGTCGGCGCGGCTGCGGATCGACTGCGTTTGCCCAACGGCTTCGATCGTCTCGATCGTGCGGGTCACGACCGTCGAACCCGCGCGCACCTCCGCCGGCCCGATCATCGCCACGACGCGATTGGTATCCGGACTCTCTTGTTCCGTCCACATGCCCTGATCGGGAGGTATCGCTGACGGTCCAAGCCACGCGCCCATACACTCTGCCCGCGCCAGCGTCGGCGTGGCGGATTGTTGCACGTCCGCGTCGACGCGCGACGTGGGTTTCGAGCAAGCCGCGGCCAGCGCGCACACGACGAGCGCATTTACCAGGATCGACGGACGACAGAACGCGGTGAACACCCGCCGAGACTGATCCGCCGGTGTTACCGCCGTGCGTCCTCTCGCCGTTACGCGCTGGTAACGCCCCTTCGCCCGCGATTGCGGCACTCAGGACCGGCAGGTACACTAGGCCAACCCAGACGCGTCGCGACCGACCCCACCCCACGCCCGCCGCCAGCTCCGCCGATGATTGAGCTCATAACGCTCGGCCACGTCCGGCTGCTCGCCGCGGGCGCGGATTCGGCCACGACCGGCCAGCCGAAGCGCATTGCGCTGCTCGCGTATCTCGCGGTCACCGGCGAAGCTGCCGGACGGCGCCGGGACGAGCTGCTCGCAGCCTTTTGGCCCGAGCTTGGCGACGACGAAGCCCGCCGTGCGCTACGGCAGGCGCTGCACTACCTGCGTCGGGTGCTCGGCCCGAATGTGATCGTCGGCAACGGAGACGAGGTGGCGATCCAGCGCGACCTTCTGCGCTGCGACGCTGTGGTGTTCGAGCAGCTCGCGCGATCAGGCGACGCGGAAGCCGCGCTCGCCCTGTACCAAGGCGATTTCCTGCAGGGCTTCTACGTCCCCGACGTCGCTCCGGAGCTCGAGGAATGGGTGGATCGTACGCGTGCCCGGCTGCGCCGCCGCGCCGCGGCGGTCGCGTGGTCGGCGGCGGAATGCGCCGAGCGCGAGCGCGACGGTGGCCGTGCCATCGAGCGCGCCCGTCGCGCCTGCGAGCTCGAGGTCGACCACGAAGCCGGCTGGCGCAAATTGATGAAACTCCAACAGCAGCTTGGCGACCGCGCCGGCGCACTCAGATCGTACAACGAATTGTGCGAACGGCTCGACAAGGAGTACGGGGTCCGGCCGGCGGCGGAGACCATCGCTCTCGCCGAGTCGATTCGTGTATCGAACCCGCCCGTTGTTGCCACCGCGGGCGAAGCGGTAACGCCGAGCCTCGTGTCGCACGTGGAGGACCAAAGTCTCGCAGCCGGCAGTGAGGTGAATCGAGTCGCAGCGGCCGGTCGACACGCCACGCGGTCATATGCGATCGGATCGCTCCTCCTGCTGCTCGTCGCGCTCGGTGGTTTTGCCGCAATCCGCGCGCGATCCGAACATCGGGATGTCCCATCGCTCGTCTCGAGCCGCGCGCTTTCGGCGCGCGACCGGATCGTCGTCGGCGATTTCGCCGATGGCGCCGGCGACACGACGCTAGCGGCTGCCGTCACGCAGGCGGTGCGCGTCGATTTGTCGCAGTCGCCATTCGTGCGCGTGCTGCCGCCATCTC
>DATJHY010000221.1:0-2199 GCA_035493635.1 Gemmatimonadaceae bacterium
CCGCGACCATCGCGCTCATCGGCCTGTACGCCCTCATCGCATTCCTCGTGGCGCAGCGGATGCGAGAGTTCGGCATTCGCTGCGCGCTCGGCGCCGATGCGCCTGCACTGTTCGGACTCGTGCTCGGCGAGAGCGGCAAGCTTGCGGCGATCGGCATCGGTTTCGGCCTCGTCGGCGCGCTCGGAGCCGGCCGCGTGATGCGCGCGGCGTTGGTCGACGTGTCGCCCGCGGACCCGATCACGCTCGGTGGCGTGGTCGTCGCGATGCTCGTCGTCGCGATCCTGGCGACTTTCGGACCTGCGCGGCGAGCCGCGCGCGCCGACCCGATGGCGGCGCTGCGGAGCGAGTAGCGGCAGCGTCGTGCGTTAGGCAGTTTAGCGCATCCATCCACGTTCACGCCTCGGCCGCAGTGGTGAGCAGCTGAGGCTCGCGATCCGCACTCGCCACCAACGCCGCCGCGGCCAGATCGCCTGTCACGTTGAGTGCGGTCGCGAACGTGTCCGGCAGCGCATCGACCGCGATCAAGATGCCAATGCCCTCCGCGGGCAGTCCGATCGCGAGGAACAATGGAGTGAGCATGATGAACGCGCCGCGCGGCACGCCCGGCGCCACGAACGCGAGGAAGACCGAGGCAAAGGCGACCGTCGCGAGCTCGCGCGCGTGCAGCGGGATGCCGTAGAACCAACCGACGAACAACGCGCCAATCGTCCACGACACCGGCGCGCCGATCTTGAACACCGACACGGCGAGCGGCAGGACGAAGCCGGTGATCCGGCTCGGCAGTGCGAGCCCGCGTTCGCCGCTCTCGATGAGTGCCGGGAGCGACGCGAGCGACGAGCTCGAGCTGAACGCGATGAGTTGCGCCGGCAGTGCCGCTCGCGCAAAGCGCCTAACGGGAATGCCGCCGAAGGCCGCCACGACCGGGTAGAGGAGCAAGATGATGACGATGTTCCCGAGCGAGTACGCCGCGATATACAGGGTGAGCGCACCGGCCACCGCGCCGCCCAAGTGCGCGGCGAGCGGCAGCACGAGCGCGAACACCCCGATCGGCGCGGCCAACACCACCCATCGGACGATCCGCATCATCGCGTCGCCTAACGCTCGGGCGAGGTCGACGAGCGGCGTTCGTGTCGCGTCGGGGCTGCGCGCGATCGCGAGCGCGAGGATCAGCGTGAAGAGAATGACCGGCACCATGGCGCCGTTTGCCGCGGCGGCGATCGGATTCGACGGGATCAACGACGTGAGCCACGCGCTGAAGCTCGGACTCTGCCCGCCGGCTGCCAGCTGACTCGCTGCTTCGGCGGCACCAGCCGGGAGCGTCGGCCTCACGGCTGCTGTGGACGGAAGAGGCAGGAGTGCGAACAGCGGCGGAGCGAGCAGCATGACAACCGCCGCGGTCGCCGCCAACAACAACCCGAACACGACAAGGGTGCGGCCGCCGATTCGCCCGATCGCACCGACGTCCGTGGCCGACGCGACGCCCGTGACGAGGAGCGAGACCACCAGCGGAATGACCGTCATCCGAATGGCGTTCACCCAGAGCGTGCCGACCGGAGCGATCGCGTCGGCCGCGCGGAGCAGCGGCCCGCTGCCTAACGCAGCGATGAGCACGCCGCCGGCGATCGCCGCCGCGAGCGCGACGAGCACCCGCGTGCTCTCTTTCATGCGGTGGGGCGCATCACATCATCAGATCGCCGCCGTTGATATCGAGCGACGTCCCGGTGATGTATCCGGCCGCTTCGGACGCGGCGAAGCAGATCAGGTCGGCGACTTCCAATGCGGTCCCGAGGCGCGGGACGGGATACCCCGCGGCCAGGCGCTCGAGTAGCTCGGGCGTCGCATGCTCGCGCGTCAGCTCCGTGTCGATCATGCCCGGACACACGGCGTTCACGGTGATGCCGAACGCGCCCAACTCCTTCGCCGCGGCGCGCGTTAGGCCGAGCAGACCGGCCTTGGACGCCGTGTAATGGGCGCCGCCTAACGTGCTGACCATGCGGCCCGCCGACGAGGAGATGTTGATGATGCGGCCGTAGCGTTGCGCCTGCATCGTCGGCAGTACCGCCTTCGTGAACAGAAACGGCGCAACGAGGTTCACCTCGAGCGCCTCGCGAAACTCCTGCGCCGAGAGATTCGGGAAGCGGGTCGAGCGCGCGTACGCGGCGTTGTTCACCAGCACGTCGATGCGGCCGAATCGGTCGA
>DATJHY010000222.1:0-3925 GCA_035493635.1 Gemmatimonadaceae bacterium
TAGCGCCGCACGATGTCGCTGATCACGCCGATCACGTAATCGTGCGCCGCGGGCTCGCCTGGATCGAGCCAGAGCTGCGATCCATACGCGCGCACCAACTCGCGGTGCGTGTGAAACACGTGCGTCGGCGCCAGGACGAGGCTGTCCGCTGTGTTGCCGGCCCGGAACGGGTTGATCCACGCGTGGATCTGCTGGCCGCGCGCATGCGCCTGCTCGACGGCAAACGCCAGCGGGTCGTAGCCGGGATCCGTGCCCTGATGGCCGGTGAGCATCGCACCCCAGGGCTCGATGGCCGACGCGTACAACGCGTCGGCCGCCGGCCGCACCTGGAGAATGACTGCATTGAATGCGGCCGCCGACGCGCGGTCGAACAGGTCGGTCAGTTCGGCGCGTTGCTGATCGGCCGAGAGTGAGTTCCGGGACGGCCAGTCGATGTTGGCGACCGTCGCGATCCACACGCCGCGCATTTCTCGAGAGAGGCGTGGCGCCGCGGTATCGCTGGGCGCCGGCGGAGCCGTCACGCCGCCCGGCCCTCCGCCTGCACAGCCGGCGCAGACAACCGCGCCCAGCATGAGATGAAAGATTCGCGTTTGCGTCATATCGCCGGTGGGCTCACGCAATTTACATTCTCTCGACCAAAGCCCCGCGCCACCCTGGCGCTTCTACAAGCGCGCCGGGACCCGCGCGGCCTGGTCGATTCGATCACACGCAGTCGACTTTCGAGCAACCTACTGGAGGACTGCTCCATGATGGTGTACGGACCGACGCAGTTGGCGAACGCATTTCGAACCGTCCGCAAGAACACCGTGCAGATCGCCGAGGAGATTCCGGAAGACAAGTATGAGTTCGTTCCGGCGCCCGGTGCCCGCTCAGTGAGCGAGCTGCTGCGGCACATCGCGTACGCGACGATGTTCCAGGCAGACGTGCACCGTGTAAGGCGGCTTTCGACGCTCAAGGGCTACGACTTCGGCGCCATCGGTCGAGAGATGCAAGCCAAGGAGGACGAGGCTCGCGACAAGAGTGGAATCGTCGAGCTGCTGAAGGCCGAAGGCGAGCGGTTCGCGGGCTGGCTCGAGTCGCTCACGCCGGATTTCCTTGCCGAAACGGTTACGGATCCGACCGGCGGGAATCCGCGCTCGCGGCTCGAGATGTTGATGGGTGCCAAGGAGCACGAGATGCACCACCGTGGCCAGTTGATGCTGATCGAGCGAATGATCGGCGTGGTGCCGCACCTGACCCGACAGCGGATGGAACGAATTCGGGCGAGAGAAGAGGCGGCGAGGGCGAACGTTAGGGCGAACGGCTGAGGGCGGGCGCAAAACGCGGAGAATTCCGAACGGCGGAAGTGCCAAACGGCGAAGATGCCGAACTGCGAGAATGCCAAACGGCGTCAATGGCGAAGATGCCAAACGGCGGGAAAGAGCGCGTTCGTGGTTTCCCGCTCTTTGGCCGTTCCGCTCTTGACGCCGTTAGGCACCTTCGTCGTTTGGCATTTCCGTCTTTTGGCATTTCCCGCTCTTTGGCACCTCCGCGTTTTGCGCCCGCACTTTCGTCACTTGCGCAGTAGGCCGTTCGCTGTCCCGCCGTCGGGTTCGCCAACACGCCTCGCGCGCTGGACGTATAATTCGTACCTTCGAGCCTCCGCTCAACCCAGCACGGCAGCATCACCGACCATGTCTCATTCACGAATCCGGGCGGCGTTCGCGGCCGCCATCGCATCTCTCGCGCTCGCCGCGTCAGGGCAGCGCCTGACCGCGCAGGCGACCCAGGCCGGCATCGAGCAGGCGCGCCGCGACAGCGTGCGGCGCCCGTACACTGCCGGCGACATCGAGTTCATGTCCGGCATGATCATGCATCACGCCCAGGCGGTGAAGATGGCGGGTTGGGCGGCGTCGCACGGCGCGAGCAAATCGCTTCAGATCTACTGCGGCCGCGTTGCGATGGCGCAGACCGCCGAGATCGGACTGATGAAGCAGTGGCTCGCCGAGCGCAATCAACCGGTGCCGGAGATCGACACCACCGCGGCCGACATGATGGCACACATGAACATGCCGGGCATGGACCACTCCGCCATGAAGATGATGCCCGGCATGCTGTCGCCGGCGCAGATGCATCAACTCGACGTGGCGCGCGGCGTCGAGTTCGACAGGATGTTCCTGATCTTCATGATTCAGCACCATCGCGGCGCGCTGGAGATGGTCGACACGCTGTTCAAGACGCCGGGCGCGGCGCAGGACGAGATCGTGTTCAAGTTCGCGAACGACGTGCATGCCGATCAGACCACCGAGATCGACCGCATGCAGCAGATGCTCGACGCACTACCGCCGCAGCCTGGAGAGCCGGGCCTGGATCGCCGGTAGATCTCGCCACCGTTTCCGTCACACACTCTCACACTCACATGTCACTCACGCCGACCATCCGCTTCACTCAGACCGTGCGTGCCTTGCACGCGCCGGGAATCCTCGTCGCATCATTCGTCATCGCCGGCTGCGGCGGCGGCTCCTCGGCGCCGGTCTCGCTCGCGGCCGGTCCGATGGCCGGACCCGACATGTCGGCGCCGCTGGTCACGCCGCCGTCGCCCGACCCGCGCGTGGGGTTGAAGGCCGGCTTGCACGATGCCGGCGAGGCGATCTGGTATCTCAAGCTCGTGTCGCACACGGCGGCGCCGCCGGAGTTCGCCGGCATCACGAACTCCGACCTCGCCTTCTCCGGCACGAACGTGATCCAGGGCAACTACAACGGATTCCAGATCTGGGACGTGTCCGATCCGGCGCATCCGCGTCTGCGACAGGAAACCATCTGCCCTGCCTCGCAGAGCGACGTCTCGGTCTATAAGAATTTGCTCTTCGTGTCCGCGGAAGCCCCCACGGCGCGGCTCGACTGCGGCAAGGACGCGCCGCGAGAGCCCGTGAGCAAGGAGCGCATCCGCGGCCTTCGCATCTTCGACATCAGTGACATCGATCATCCCAAGTACCTCACGAACGTGCAGACGTGCCGCGGGTCGCACACGCATACCGTCGTGCACGATCCCAAGGACGATCAGAACGTCTACGTCTACATCTCGGGGACGTCGTCGGTCCGTCCGTCGGAAGAGCTCGCGGGCTGCGTCGCCGACGCGACCGATCCGAACACCTCGCTGTTCCGGATCGAAGTGATCAAGGTGCCGCTCGCGCATCCGGAACAGGCGGCGATCGTGAGCTCACCGCGCATCTTCGCCGACGACAAGGGCGTGTTGCGGAACCCGGGCTCGCACGGCGCCTCGCCGGTCGACGCCAATGCGGCTGGACGCGGCGGCCGCGGTGCGGGCGGCGGCCGCGGGCGTGGATTGGCGGCGAACGCCACCGCCGCCGACACGGCGCGCTACAACTTCCAGCAGGCGCTCAACGCGGTTCCGTCGCTCACCGACAAGTCGACCAAAGCCGACACGGTGCGGTATTTGGCGATCGAGGACTCGCTCGCCAGGCAGTTTGGCGTAGCGCGTCCGCCGCTTCCGGCACCGCGCGGCGCGCTCACGCAGTGCCACGACATCACGGCGTATCCGGGCGTCGGCTACGCCGGCGGCGCGTGCGCGGGCATGGGCTTGCTGCTCGACATCCGGAACACGGCGAACCCGGTGCGCATCGCTCAGGTCGCCGACTCCAACTTCTCGTTCTGGCACTCGGCCACATTCAGCAACGACGGGTCGATGGTGCTGTTCTCGGACGAGTGGGGCGGCGGCGGCGCGCCGTATTGTCGCGCTGGTGATCCCAAGAACTGGGGTGCCGACGCGATTTTCAGAATCGTGAACGGCAAGATGGTATTTCAGAGCTACTACAAGATGCCGGCGCCGCAAACGCAGTACGAGAACTGTGTCGCGCACAACGGCTCGCTGATCCCGATTCCTGGCCGCACGATCATGGTGCAGGCGTGGTATCAGGGTGGACTC
>DATJHY010000223.1:0-9885 GCA_035493635.1 Gemmatimonadaceae bacterium
CCGCTCTCCGGCAAGAGCGGCGATGGCTCTGTGGCGCTGAGCACGGCGAGATAGATCGCGCGGCGAACCGGGCGGTCGACGGCGCTCATCTCGACCCATCCGGTGCGCGGCCCATAATCGGTGCTGGCCAGGAAGTAGAGGTACTTGCCGCTCGCGTCGAACGCTGGCGACACCGCGTCGGCCAATCCGTCGGTGAGCTGCAGCGGCTTGGCATCGGCCAGCGAGCGCATAAAGACGGCGCGCAGATGATTGTCGAGACTCCTCGTGTACGCGACCCAGCGCGAGTCCGGCGACCACACCGCGTCGAAGTCGCGGCCCGGCGTGTTGAACTCGTCCGTGTCGAGCTTCGTCGCGCGTCCCGATGCGACGTCGATCGTCCAGAGGTTCAGGTGATTGTCGGCGGCGAGCAGGAGCTTTCCGTTCGGCGACCACTCGAGGTTGGAGTAGTAGCCGGGCACCGGCAGATCGATCGCGCGCGGTTTGGTCAAGCCGGCCTGGTCGCCGATCATGATTTGCCATTCGCCGCTCGCATCGGAGGTCCACGCCAGTTCGCGGCCGTCGGGCGACCAGGCGGGATTCGCGTCGTGCGCGCCGGGCGTCCTGGAGAGATCGCGCCAATCGCCCTTGTCGGCGGGCACGGTGAAGATGTCGCCGCGCGCCTCGAACGCCGCGCGCACGCCGGTCGGCGACAGCGCCGCATCGCGAATCATGCTCGCGACGCGCTTGAATTGCGCGCGCGCCCAGGGAAAATCGCCCGTCACGTTGATCGCCAACTGGCGCGATTGCCCCGACTTGAGGTCGAGCAGGTGAATGTACCCGGCCTGCTCGTACACGATCCCATCGCCATCGCCCGAGGCGTTCATCACGTCGAAATCGTCGTGATGCGTGACCGGTTTTACCTCTTTGGTGTCGGGGCTGTACGCGTACAGGTTGATCGTGCCGCCACGGTCGGACAGGAAGTACACGCTGCTGCCGATCCACAGTGGATCGTGGTCGTTACTGTCCCTCCACGGCAGGTTCTCGACGGTGTTGCTCGACAGATCGAAGACGCGGATCGGGTGGGTGCGCCCGCCGCGATAGTGGCGCCAGAAGCTGGCCTCGTACCAATCGGGGGTAAACGCGAGCGGCAGCTCGTCGTAGACGAAGCGGCGCGCATCGGGTGAATAGGATCCGCTGAACGCGCGCGGCATGGGGAGCTGCCGTTCGAGGCCGCCGTCGATGCTCACGGTCCAGAGTCGCATGTACGACGACTGCGGCACGGCGGCGCGATCCGACGCGAACACGACCGATTTGCCGTCGCGCGTCCAACCCTTCACGCGATCGATCTGCGGATGAAAGGTGAGCCGGCGCGGCTCGCCGCCGGCGGCCGGCACCAGGTACACGTCCGTGTTGCCCGCCGTCGTCCGGCTGAACGCGATCAGCGACCCGTCGGGCGAGAAGTGCGGATCGTTCTCCACGTCGGGTGTCGCGGTCAGTCGCCGCGCCGCGCCGCCGGCCCGCGTCGTGACCCACAGGTCGCCGCCGTGCGCGAACACGATCGCGTCGCCATGAATGTCCGGATGCCTGAGGAGCCGCGCGCCCTGGGCGCCCTGTGCGCCGAGCGACGAAGAGATGCCAAGGGGCAGCGAGAGCAGCGCGAGAGCGACGAGGCTGCGGCGGGCCATGCGGAATTCCTCCGAGGAAAGAACGGCACACCGTCGCGGTATACCGCGCGTGGCGGCCGAGTGCGCGTTCGGGCCGATGGTCGTGCTAGTGAGCGGTGCGGCGGTGGGTGCCGCCGTTGGACGGCGCGTCGCCGTCCCACAGATGCCAGATGCCGCGCTCGCCGAATTCCTCGATCACGGCGGAGAGTCGAGTCGCGGCGTTGTGCCAGTTCGTTTCGACGGCGTGCTGCGCGGCGCGCGGATCACCCTTGGCGATCGCCGCCGCGATCGCCTCGTGCTCCTTGACCGACGTCGGCAGCTCGTCGAGCAGCACGTTGACGTACAGCCGCGCGTACCGCTCGCTCTGCGGCTTGATGGCCCGGTGCAGCGCGACGACGCGCGGACCGGCCACTCCCTCCACGTACGTCTGATGGAACTGCAGGTCGAGATCGAACAGCCGCGAGGGCGCGGCCTTGGCGCGCGACGCCCGGGCCAGCTCGCGGTTCACGGCCCGGAGCTCCCGGACGAGCGTTCTCCGGCGATCGGGCGGAAGTCCCGCCGCCTGTCGCGCGGCCAATCCCTCGAGATGTCCAATGACCATGAACACCTCGCGCCCGTCGTCGCGCGTGAGCGGCGTGACGATCAACCGCTGGTCGCCCGCGCGGCCGACGGAAGCAACGAATCCCTCCTGATGCAGCCGATGCAGCGCGCTGCGCACGGGCGTCCGGCTCGTGCCCATGCGCGCCACCACGGCGCGTTCGGCGATGCGCGCGCCCGGCGGAAGCTGGCCGGAGATGATCAGCGTCCTCAGCTCGTGGTAGACGCGCGAGACGTTGTCGATCGGCGCGTGCTCCGTGGCGCGCGCGCGGTGGCCCGCTGACTGCGGATGGGCGCGGGTGGGTGTCGGGGAGGGGGGCGGCACGTCTGCCAACCTACGACGCGAACCGGATCGGAGCAAGCGGCGCACGACGGCGACGAGAATGGTATACCAGAATGGTCTATCGCTCCGGAGCGCCAAGCGTTACGTTGGGGGCCGGTCCGCCCACCCGCTCACCCGCCTGCCGCCACACCGCGTCCACCCGGCATGGTCTGTCTCGACCGCATCACCCTCCGCGAAATCCTGCTCCCGCTCAAGGAGCCGTTCCGCATCTCGTCGGGCGTCCAGGCCGAGCGGCGCATCCTCCTGCTCGAGCTCGAGGATGCCGAGGGCGCGGCGGCGTGGGCCGAATGCGTGGCCTTTCAGCGGCCCATCTACACGGCCGAGACCATCGACACCGCCTGGCTCGCCATCCGCGAATGGCTCGCCCCGCGGCTCCTCGATCGTGCCATTCCCGGCGCGTACGCCGTCCATGAGATCCTCGAGCGCGACATCCGCGGCCACAACATGGCGAAGGCCGCGCTGGAAATGGGCTGCTGGGGACTCCAGGCGACCATCGAGGGCGTTCCGCTCGCGCGCCTGCTCGGCGGCACGCACGAGCGTGTGCCGACCGGCATCTCGCTCGGCATCCAGCCCACGCCGGCGTTGCTCGTCGAGCGCGCCGTCGCCGCGGTCGAGGCGGGGTACCGCAAGATCAAGCTGAAGATTCAACCCCGACAGGATGTCGCGTACGTCGCCGCCGTTCGCGATGTGCTCGGCGCCGGCGTCGAGATCATGGCGGACGCAAACGCCGCGTACACCATCGCCGACGCCGACCACCTGGTCACACTCGACGCGTTCGGCATGCTCATGCTCGAGCAGCCGTTCGGCGCCGACGCATTGCTGCAGCTCGCCGAGCTGCAGCGGCGCATGACCACGCCGCTCTGCCTCGACGAGTCCATCACCGACCTCCAGCGCGCGCGCGACATGATCGCGCTCGGCAGCGGAAGGATCATCAACATCAAGCCGGGCCGCGTCGGCGGATTTGCCGTCTCGAGAGCCATCCACGACGTCTGCCGCGACGCCGGCGTTCCGGTATGGTGCGGCGGGATGCTCGAGACGGGGATCGGGCGCGCCTACAACGTCGCGCTCGCGTCGCTGCCGAACTTCACGCTCCCCGGTGATCTGTCGCCGAGCGCGCGCTACTGGGCGCGTGACATCGTGGAGCCGGAGTGGACGATGGACGCCGACGGCATGGTGCGCGTGCCGCGCGAGACACCTGGCCTCGGCGTGGCCGTCGATGCGGACTTCATTGAATCGTTGACGACGCGGGTCGAGATCCTCACCGCCCGGCAATCGGCGATGGCGAGCCAATGACGTCGCGCGCGTCAGGCGGGAGCCTTCTTCGCACGCTCGGCTTCACGGATCTCGTGATGCTGACGCTCGGGACCGTGATCGGTTCGGGAATCTTCCTCGTCCCCGCCATCGTGCTGCGCCAGACCGGAGAACGTTTCGATCTCGCCATGGCTGTGTGGGCCGTGGGTGGCGTGGTGTCGTTCCTCGGCGCGCTCACCTACGCGGAGCTGGGGGCGTCGCGGCCCGATGCCGGTGGCTTGTACTCGTACATCCGCGACGCGTTCGGTCCGCTGCCCGCATTCCTGTATGGCTGGACGAGTTTCCTCGTCATCGCCAGCGGCTCGTGCGCCGCGCTCGCCGTCGCATTCTCGAATTATCTCACGCAACTCGTTCCGCTCGGCGCCGTCGGTGCGCGGCTCGTGTCCGTGCTGGTGGTTGGCGTCGTGGCGACGATCAACGTGATCGGTGCGCGCCGAAGCTCGACCGTCGAGAACTGGGCCACTGGCGCCAAGGTCGGCGCGCTGCTCGTGCTCAGCATCGTGCTCGTTGCCGTTGGCCGCGGCTCGTTCACGTCCGTGCCCGCCACGCCGGCTGCCGGCGGCACCGGGCTGTCGCCGTTCGCGGGCGCCGGCGCGGCGATGATCGGCGTGCTCTGGGCGTACGAGGGCTGGCAGTACGTCACCTTCGCCGCCGGGGAGACTCGCGATCCGCAGCGCGTGTTCCCGCGCGCGATCGCGCTGGCGACCGGCGCGCTCATCGTACTGTACGTGCTGGCGAATGTCGGCTACGTCGCCGCGTTGGGCTTGCATGGAGCGGCGACGAGCGACCACGTCGCGGCCGACGCGATGCGCGCCGTCTTCGGTCCGGCCTCCGGCACGGCGCTCGTCGTGCTCGTGCTGGTGTCGATCTTCAGCGCCGCGAACGGGATCACGCTCGGTGCGCCGCGCATGTATTACGCGATGGCGCGCGACGGGCTGTTCTTCGCCCGCCTGGCGCGGGTCAACGCGCGCTTCGGAACCCCGGTCGCGGCGATCGTGCTGTATGCGGTTTGGTCGGCGGTGCTCGCGGTGACGGGAACATTCCAGCAGCTGTTGACCTACGTCGTGTTCGCGGGGTGGATCTTCTATGCGCTGGGCGCGCTGAGCGTGTTCGGCTCGCGCCGGAAGTATCCCGAGCGTCCGCGCCCCTTCCTGACGCCGTTCTATCCGGTGACGCCCGCGCTGTTCGCGATCGCCGCCGCTCTGCTCGTCGCGAACACCCTCGCCACGCAGACGCGCGAGGCGCTGATCGGCCTCGCGGTGGTCGCGCTCGGCATTCCGATCTTCTTCGCCTGGCGGATGCGCATGCGTCGGCACCCGCTCACCGTCGAACCTCCACCCACGGAGCTCACTGATGCATCCACCGTGTCGTAGCATCGGGTCATCGTTTGCCGCTACGCTGGTTGTCGCGTTGCTCGTCATGGCCGTGCCGGCAGCGACCGCGCAGGAGGCGCGCGGCACCGTCGTCGGACGCGTGACCGACGCTCGGTCGGGCGGTCCGCTCGCGCAGGTCTCGGTCACGGTCGAGGGCGCGCGACTGGGCGCGATGACCGGAGCCGACGGCCAGTACCGGATCTCCGGCGTCAGTGCCGGCAACCATACCGTGGCCGCGCGCCGAATCGGCTACGCCGTCGTGCGCAAACCCGTGACCGTTGCGCCGGGCGGCGACGCGACGGTCGAATTCTCATTGGAGCAGGCGGCGGTATCCCTCGATCAGATCGTCGTCACGGGCACGGCGGGCGGCCAGCTGCGTCGAACGCTTGGCAACGCGGTCGCGACCGTCGACGCGGGCGATCAACTGGCGAAATCCGCCGCGACCAATCTTTCGAGTTTGCTGAACGCGCGGGCGCCCGGGCTGAGCGTGCAGCCTACGACCGGGCGTCTTGGCGCCGGACCGGCGATACAAATTCGCGGTCGCAACAGCCTTTCGCTGGCCAACAGCCCGCTCATCTACATCGACGGCGTGCGGGTGACATCCTCGTCGGGAAGTGGACCGGTCGGGGCCACGGGCGGTCTGGGCGGACAAGGGTCGCAGGTGGGCGGCCGCCTCAACGACATCAATCCCGACGACATCGAGAGCATCGAGGTGATCAACGGCCCGGCCGCGGCCACGATCTACGGCACCGAGGCGGCGGGCGGCGTGATCCAGATCATCACGAAGCGCGGCCAGGCTGCCAGCGCGCCGCAGGTCGCGTTTCGAATGGAAGAAGGTTCACTGTACTTCCGCGACGCCGCGGGCCGCGTCCCGACGAACTATGCCAAGGACAAGTCCGGCAACATCGTGGCGTGGAATGGCGTGCAGCAGGAAGCCGACAGTGGCCGTCCGGTATTCAAGACCGGTCTCACGCGCCAGTACAACGGCTCGATCGCGGGAGGGCGCGACGTGCTTCGGTACTACGCCGCCGCTGGTTACGAGAATGATTACGGTATCGAGCCAAACAACTCGCTGCGCCAGTTCACGTCGCACGCGAACTTGACGACACAACTCGGCGGGAACAGCGACGTCACGACCAGTCTCAATTTCGTCGATCTCTCGGCGCATCTCGGCGCCGACCAGGGCGTGTCGCCGCTGATCGGAACCGAGTACGGACACGCGCTCGTGTTCCCCAAGTCGGGCGGCTTTTACGCGAACTTTCCGCCCGCGGTTCCGCAGACGCTTTATGACAACGCGGATGGTATCAATCGGTTCACGGGCAGCGTGACGGTCAACAACCGACCGACTGATTGGTTCACGCAACGCGCCGTCGTGGGCATCGACTACACCGGCGAGGACGCGCGGGCGCTGGAGCGATACGCGCCGCCGGAGCTCCAGCCGTTTCTTTCGGCTGGTCAAGCCGGCGGCCGAATCGGCCAGACCCTTCAGCACAACACGATCATTACGGCGGACTACAATGGATCGGTGAAGTTCAACATCCACCCGACGCTGCAGTCGACGACCTCCGTGGGCGGACAGTATTACAACACCGAGACCAACTCGACCTTCCTCAGCGGAATCGGTTTTCCCGCGCCTGGCGTCGAGCTGGTGTCCGCCGTCGCGCAGCAGAACGCGGCTACGCAGTCCCAGACCATCAACACGACCATTGGCGCGTACGGGCAGCAGCAGTTCGGCTGGCGCGATCGGGTGTTCCTGACGGGGGCATTGCGTGTCGACAACAACAGCGCGTTCGGTCAGGACTTCAAGTGGGTCACGTACCCAAAGGCCAGCGTGTCGTGGGTGGTCAACGAAGAACCGTGGTGGCATTGGCGCACGATGAACTCGTTCCGTCTGCGCGCCGCGTACGGCCAATCGGGGCGTTCACCCAGCGCGTTCTCGGCGCTGCGCACCTTCACTCCGGTGACCGGCTACAACGGCGGGAACGGCGTGACGCCCGGTACGCTCGGGAATCCGTTACTCAAGCCCGAGCGAAGCAACGAGCTCGAAGTCGGTGCGGAAGCCGGATTCCTGGATCGGTTGGCGCTCCAGTTCACGTATTTCTCGCGGCACACGAGCGACGAGATCGTGAATCAGACCGTTGCTCCGTCAGCCGGTTTCCCCGGCACGCGCGCGGTGAATCTCGGGCGCGTCGACAACTCGGGCATTGAAACGCAAGCGACGTTGCAGGCGATCACGCGGCGCAATCTGAGCTGGGAAATCGCCGCGAACGTCGGAACCAACAAGGACGTCATCAGGAAGCTGGGCGCGGTGCCCGCGCTCATCTCGTCGTACGGCGCCAGCAACCAGGTCGGGCACCCGATCAGCGGCATCTTTTCGCGCAAGATCTTTTCGGCCGACCGGGATCCAACCACCGGTCTGGCGAAAAACGTCCTCTGCGACAGCGCCGGCACTGGCATTCCCTGCAGCAGGGCCCCGTTCCAGTATCTCGGCACGCCCACGCCCAGGGTAACGGGCGCCGTGGCCAACACCGTGATGATTCGCGGGCGCCTGCGCCTGTATGCGCTCGTCGACTTCAAGACCGGGAATACAGTGCTCAGCAGCGTCGACCTGGTCCGATGCGCGGGGCTCGTCCTCGCGGCCGGGCTCTGTCGCGCGAACTACTACCCGAACGAGTACCCGATCAAATACGTGGCCGAGGCGACGCCGGCGGCATTCCTGGGGAACTACGTCGATCAGTACGCGACGAGCGGATCGTTCGCCAAGCTCCGCGAAGTCTCGGCGAGCTACACGATCCCCGAACATTGGTTGCGTGGAGTGAAGGGCGCGTCATTCACGATCGCGGCCCGCGAACTTCACACCTGGACCAGCTACAACGGCATCGACCCGGAGGCGTTCATCGTCTCGAATAGCGGCACGACAAATCCCAACGACCAGGCGGTCACGCCGCCGCTCAATCGCATCATCGCGACCCTCAACTTCCGGTGGTAATCATGCGAACCTCTCCTTGGCGTGGAGCGCTGTACGTACTCCTGCCCCTGGCCGCCGGTGTCGCATGCCGCGAGGTGACGACGCTGGAACAATCGAACCCCGGCTCGCTTTCGGCGGCGACGCTCTACACGCCGGACAATGCACAGATACTCGTCAACGGCGCGATCGGGGATTTCGAATGCGCCTTTTCACGATACGTCGCCGGCTCCGGTCTGTTCACCGACGAGATGTCGGACGCGATCTCCAACCCGACGAACTTCGATTTCGATCGCCGAACGCTGGCGACCAACGGATCCTACGGAACGGGCACGTGCGGGAACAACCAGCAGCCGCCAATCTATACCACGTTGTCGACGGCGCGGGCGTCGAACGATACGGTGCTGGCCAAGCTCCGCGGCTGGACCGATGCCGAGATGCCGGCGAGCGTGAACCGCACAAAGCTGATTGGCCAGGCGGCGGCATACGCCGGATACAGTTTGGTGTTGCTCGGTGAGGGGATGTGCAGCGCGGCACTCAATGTCGGACCCGAGCTCCAGCCCGCAGACCTCTTTGCGGAGGCCAAAATCAGGTTCGACTCGGCGATCGTTGCGGCAACCGCAGCCAACGACGCATCGACGCTCAACCTCGCGACGCTCGGGCGGGCGCGCACGTTGCTCGATCTCAAGGATCCCGCGAACGCCGAAAAAGACGCCCTCAAGATCCCGGCCGGATTCGCGGTCAACATGACGACCGACATCGTGAACGTCCGTCGGGAGAACTTCGTCTTTCTCCAGATCAACCAGAACGCCTATTCGACCATCGAGCCGTCGGCGCGCGGTCTGACGATCGGCGGCGCGCCTGACCCGCGCGTGGCGGTGACGAACACGGGCAAAGCGGGTTCGACCGCGGGCACCCAGGTGTGGACGGCCGACAAGTACCCGGCGCTTGGCACGCCGATACCGATCGCCCGCTACGCCGAGGCGCAGCTCATCATCGCCGACGCGCGGCTCGCGGCAGGTGATCTGGCCGGCGCGGCAGCCGCGATCAATGCAGCGCGCGCCACGCATGCCGGTTTGCCGCAGTACTCATTGACCGGGCAGACCGCGGACAGCGTCAAGGCGACGCTCATCGAAGAGCGCCGCCGCGAGCTGTTCCTCGAGGGCCACCGACTCGGCGATGTACGCCGATACGGGATTCCGCTCTTGCCGGCGTCGGGCACTCCCTATCCCGGCGGCGGCGGCACGTACGGCACGCAGACGTGCTTCCCGCTTCCGGACGTCGAGCGCGTCAACAATCCGAACATTCCGAAGTGATCATGAGAAGCTTACTCGGTCGCCGTCGCGCAATCCTCGTGGGCGCGCTCGCGTGCGCCCTCGTCGCCGCGCCGAACACCGCGCCGGCGCAGGAGCCGTTTCCCGGACTCGACGCCTACGTCACGAAGGCCATGCAGACGTGGAAGGTGCCGGGCATCGCCATCGCCATCGTCCGTCACGACTCGGTGCTCTACACCAAGGGCTTCGGCGTCCTTGCCACCGGCGGCACCACACCGGTGAACGACCAAACCCTGTTCGAGATCGGCTCGAGCTCCAAGGCCTTCACGGCGACGCTCGTCGCCATGCTCGTGTCAGACGGCAAGATGCGCTACGACGC
>DATJHY010000224.1:0-5979 GCA_035493635.1 Gemmatimonadaceae bacterium
GACTTGCCTCCCGGGAACTCCCACAGCCCGCCATGCCGCTTGTGCGTTGGCCGCTGGCAAACGAGGTAGCGATCCCCATCGCGAATGACGCACGCAATCACACGTTGATGGGGAAGGCTTGGCATCGTCGGCACGGTCGGCTGATGAACGAAGGCCCGGACCATCGCGCCGGTCCGGGCCTCTTAAAAGTGGCGCCGACTTGATTCGGGCGACACCACCGCTTGCCATCAGAGATCAAACTAGAACGACGACCCCTGACAGAGGGGAACGGACGTGTTCCAGTTCGCGAACATCCCGTCCGGGTTGTTCTCCCACAGCCAGATGTGAATCATCCAGCCGTTGAACCGCGACGGCGAGAACTCACGATCGGGCAGAGCGCGCATCGTGGAGAAGTCATGC
Source organism: Gemmatimonadaceae bacterium (assembly GCA_035493635.1). GTDB lineage: Bacteria > Gemmatimonadota > Gemmatimonadetes > Gemmatimonadales > Gemmatimonadaceae > JAQBQB01. The sequence continues at coordinate 400 of DATJHY010000224.1, forward strand.
AGCCTGGGCCGGCGCTGGAAGCCCGCGTCGTTCGGTCCGGGCCACTTCGCGCTGTACGGGATGAAGTAGTCGAACGCCGCCAGCCTCGTCCGGGCTTCGCCATCCTTGCGCGGGCCGTCCTTGGGCGCGTAGACGAGAAACTCGGGATCGAGCAACGCGACCGAGTCGTCGCCAAAAATGTTGTTCCCCCGGGTGTAGTGATAACCCATGCCGCCCTCGCTCTCGCTGGAGATGCACCCGTCCGCGGCGGTCAGGGGCGTCAATGTGAAGAGAGCGTAGTGGGCCGCCTGCGCCGCGTCGACGTCGTGGAGCGGAGCGGTGAGCTGCCGAAGATCATTGAGCGCCTGGGCGCTGCTCGCCGACGACAGGTCGGAGAGCATCAGACCATTGTGCCCGAGATGGCGGTCCGTCTGGACCGGTGAATCCGCATTGCATCCGGCAAGCCCGAAGGCAAATGCGACAAGCAGTTGCGCAGTCCGTTTCATCGTTGCCTCGAAGAAGAGTTGCAAGTGCCGGCGGCCAACATGAGCCAGGACCTGCTATAGAACGAGACAGTGCATCGAAACCGGACACGTCGCGAGGTCACACGTCGAAGACCGCCACTTCCGGAACTGACCCCAGTCGCGCATGAACGATGCTCGTTCCGAGGCCGCGAGAGACGTACATCGGAATCGTCGCGTCGCGGTACCAGCCGCTCACGTATCTGCCGCTGCCTCGAGGACGAACAGGCGCCCAACCCCCAATACAGACCTGGCCACCGTGCGTGTGCCCAGCGAGGAGCGCCATGGGGCGATACGGCGATTCTGCCAGCGACGAAGCGGCGTTCCCGTCACGGGCCGTGGACCACAACACCTCGCGATGCGCCGGACAGTGGGCGAGCACGATGTGACCGGGCGCGCCGTGCTCGACGTCGGCGAACGCACGCGCCGTGTCCGGCATTCCGCCGATCAAATCATCGAGGCCAGTCAACGTGAGCGATCTGCCGTGGACGCGGCTCACAACGGAGCGATTCACGAGAAGCTGCACATCGTGTTGGGCATACAGCGTGTCGAGCGCGCGAAGATCGACTCGTCCCCAGTACTCCCAGTTCCCGAGAATCGCGAACGATGCCGCCACTTTCGGCAGCATCTGCAGAAACTCGTCCAGCAGCGGCAGCGCGTCCGCACGATCGATAGCGTCGCCGGTGTGCAGGATGACGTCCGGCGCCGTCTCGTGAATCGCCTGTGCGATATGCTCCTCGTGACCTCCGATCGAGTGAAGATGAAGGTCGGATAGCTGGGCGACGCGCACGAATCGCATTCCGTCTGGTGCCGCGAGCGTGTGCCTGGTCAACGCGACGCGAAGTGGCTCCAGGAAAAACGTCTCGCCGGCAACCGCGGTCGCGGCAAGAGCCGCGGCGCCGCCGATGAACCGACGCCGCGAGAGTCGCATGGCGGGATTCCGATGGATTGCGGCCTCCAAGCCTGAGCTACCAGGGCGATAGACTCATCCAACAAGACAAGTTAGAACTGTTTGAACGCGGCACGTCATGCTGGCTCAGCCCGCCACGCCGCGACCAGCGCCAGGACGAGCCGACGGATGACGTCGACCCCGATGCCAACTGCAATCACCGCGGCGACCAGCAGCGGCCAGCCGCCAACCCGACGCGTCACCAGCAGCATCGCGGTGGCGCAGAGCCACAGCGCCGCCGACCAAAACAGCCCGTGTGCCCGAGCCCGTGGCAGCACGAGGCAGGCCAGACCGAGGCCCGCTGCCGCACCGCCGAGACTGTACGCCGTCGTGACTAGCGCTGCCTTCAGGTCCGCGATCAGTGGTTGAGGGCCGCCCGGTTCGCCCATCCTGCGCGCTACGAGTATTGCGATCGTCGCGAAGAACGCGGTCGCCGGCGCCCACACGACCAGCGCGACGAACGTGCCGAGCGCTCGGAAGCGACGGCGAGGGCCGGGCGCCATTGAGATTGCAGCCGGCCGTGGCGGCTAGACCATCGCCCGCGACCGGCGCAGCATCCACCCGTACAGCCACACGATCGCGCCGATGAACAACAACACTCCGAGCCACGGCGCGAGCGCGAAGCCCTCTGGCACGAGTGCGATCGGCGCGTCCTTGGAGGTGGCTACGATGAGCCCCGCGTTCACCACGCCCCAGATGCTCTCGCCCACGATGAGCCCCGACGCCACCAGGGTCCCCAGTCGTTCGGCGCGCTCCGGGTTGGGTGCCGACTTGACGCGGTTGTCGTACCACCACGAGAGGACTGCGCCCATCACGACGGCAGCCGTCGCGGACATGGGCAGATAGATACCGATGCCGACGGCGAGCGGGGGAATGCGCAGCAGCTTCATCGCACCGAGCAGCGCGTCGATCAGCACCAGCGCCACTCCGACCAGCGCCCCGATGCCGATCATCTTCCACTCGAGGTTCCCGCCGATCACGCCCTGGGCCAGCGCCGAGATGAGCGTGGCCTGCGGCGCGGGAAGCGGATTCGGCGCGACCACGCCGACGTTCGCCGCGCCGGCAAAGCCGTACGCCTTGGCGAGCAGGTTGAGCACCGACGGAATCACCGCCGCGCCGGCGCCGACGCCGACGATGAGCGCAATCTGCTGGCGCCGCGGCGATGCGCCCACGAGCTGGCCGGTCTTGAGGTCCTGCAAGTTGTCGTTCGAGATCGTCGCACACGCGAACACGATCGCCGTCACGAACAGCGAGAGCGCGACGAGCGGCTTTTCGGTGTCCGGCGAGGGCGACACCGTGATCGCGAGAATCGACGCGCACACGACGATCGACAGAATGCCCACGCCGGAGATCGGACTGTTCGACGCGCCGATGAGACCCGCCATGTAGCCGCAGATGCCGGCGATGAGAAATCCCACGATCAGCACGAACGGCACCGAAACCGCGGTGAGCGGAATCGCGCTTCCGGCGAGCGCGGTCGATCGCGCGAAGGTGTACGCGAGGTACGCGGCGATGATCAGACAGACGATCGCCAGCGCGACGATCCACTGAGGCGACAGATCGCGGTCCCGCTCGTCGTCGCTCGCCTTTGCGCGCGACGCGGCGAGCGTGCTCACGAGGCCGGCCAGCACGGGTCTGGCAAGGCGGGCCAGCGTGTAGATCGCCGCGACGCCGATGGCGCCCGCACCGATGAACCGAACCTGCGTGCGCCAGATCGTCAGCGTGTGCGTGGCGAGCGACACGCCGGCGGCCGCGGGCGTCATGGAGGTCAGGATTGGCACCGCGATCGCCCAGGAGGTGATGAGACCGACGAGCATCGCCATGCCGACCGAGAGTCCCACGAGGTGTCCCGCGCCGAGCAGCGCGAGCGACCAGGCGATGTTGTAACCTGACGACGCCATCGTGCCGAGCCGGAAGAAGCCCGTTACTTCGCCGGCAGCGATGCGCGTCCCGGTTATGATGGCGAGTCCGCCCGAGGCGACTGAGCCGAGGATCACGGCAATGAGTCCCTGACGCGCCTCGCCCGTGTCGTCTTTCGTCTCGCCGCGCGTGCCCGAACCGACGCGTAGCACTTCGGCAGCGGCGACGCCCTCGGGGTAGGGAAGGTCGGACGTCGTGACGAGCGCGCGGCGCAGCGGAATCGTGAACAGCACGCCGAGCACGCCGCCGCTCACGCAGATCAGAAACGACTGCCAGAACGGAAAGCCCGTCCACCAGCCGATGATGACGAGTCCCGGCAGAACGAAGATGATCGCCGAGAGCGTGCCCGCCGCCGAGGCGACGGTTTGCACGATGTTGTTCTCGAGGATCGTCGAGTCCTTCACGGCGCTCAGCACCGCCATCGAGATCACGGCGGCGGGAATGGACGACGCGAAGGTCAGTCCCACCTTGAGGCCGAGGTAGACGTTCGCCGCGGTGAAGACGGTCGTGATCAGCGCGCCGAGGATCAGGCCGCGGATCGTCAGTTCTTTGGGTTTCATGGGCACAATGGTACTGAAAGCGGAGGCTGTGCTCAACGGCGAGCTCACCGCTGCGCCTCGCTGCCGGCGTGCCGCGAGCTCCAGTTGGCGCTGAGTCGTGTCCGTGTCCGTTGGACACCGTGCCTCGAAAACTCTATGTTCTCTCGTTCCTCTAACCGGTCGAGTTCCGACCTTTTTCTCCCTGCCCGGATGACATCGAATCAGCTCCAGGCGAAGCCGCTGTCGGAGCGCAAGGCAGGAATGCAATGACCGTGGCCCATGATCGTCTCGCCGCGGCCCTCGCCGACCGTTACCGCATCGAGCGCGAATTGGGCCAAGGCGGGATGGCGACGGTGTATCTCGCCCACGACCTCAGGCACGAACGCAAGGTCGCGATCAAAGTCTTGAAGCCGGAGCTCGCGGCGGTGCTCGGCGCCGAGCGCTTCGTCGTCGAGATCAAGACGACGGCGGCGCTGCAGCATCCGCACATTCTCCCGCTCTTCGACTCGGGCGAAGCCGAGGGCTTTCTCTACTACGTGATGCCGTTCGTCGACGGCGAAACGTTGCGCGCAAAGCTCGACCGAGAGACGCAGCTTGGCATCGAGGAGTCGGTGAAGATCGCCACGGATGTTGCCGACGCGTTGCAGTACGCGCACGAGCACGGCGTGATCCACCGCGACATCAAGCCCGAGAACATCCTGCTCGCCAACGGGCGGCCCATGGTCGCCGACTTCGGTATCGCGCTCGCCGTGAGCGCCGCCGCCGGCGGGCGAATGACCGAAACGGGGCTGAGCCTCGGCACGCCGCACTACATGAGTCCGGAGCAGGCGACGGCGGAGAAGGAGATCACGGCGCGCTCCGATGTGTACTCGCTGGGCGCTGTGCTGTACGAGATGCTCTCCGGCGACCCGCCGCATACGGGTGCGTCGGCGCAGCAGATCATCATGAAAATCATCACCGAGCAGCCGGCACCGGTCACGACGCTGCGCAAGTCGGTGCCGGCCAATGTCGCCGCAGCGGTGTCGATGGCGCTCGAAAAGCTGCCAGCCGACCGTTTCGAGAACGCTAAATCGTTCGGCCAGGCATTGCGCGACCCCGGATTTCGTCGCGCAACGGAGGCAAGTACCACGGGGCGCGCGATGTCTCGTCGAGATCCGTGGCGGGTTGGGCTGGGTGCTCTCGCGGTGCTGGCGATGGCGGTGGCGGCCTGGCTGGGCACGCATCGAGGCACGGCGAAGGTCCAGCAGTCCAGATTCGCGCTGGCGCTCCCTCCAGGCCAGGAGCTGGCCGCGCCCGGCGGATCGCGTATCGATTTCGCACCCGACGGACGATCGTTCGTGTACACCGGCGCGGGTGTAGGCGGAGAGCAACTCTGGCTCAGGCGAATGAACTCGCTCGATGCCGTCCGGATCGCCGGCTCCGAGGGCGCGACCTCTCCGGTGTTCTCGCCCGACGGCAGCGAGATCGCCTTCGTGACGCTGTCGCCCTTCGGCCTGAAGACAGTGTCGGTCACGGGAGGACAGCTTCACTCGATCGGTGTAGAGAATGCGTCCGGTGGAGGGCTGACCTGGGCATCGAACGGATACATCTATTTCGACGCCGGCAGCGGGCTCGCGCGCGTTCGGCCCGATGGAAGCGGTTACGCGATGGTGATGCCGCTCGACACCGCCGC
>DATJHY010000225.1:0-4076 GCA_035493635.1 Gemmatimonadaceae bacterium
GGGGCGCGGCGGTCTTGTTGTGGCCATGCGCCGTGCCCCACTCGCGATCGGCTCGTAATCCGGACGGTCAGCGAACTTCGCGAATCTCGCCGCACGCGATCGGCAGCGTGACCTGCGCCGGCAAGCCGGGAAGTGATTGCACCGAGGCCGGAAGCGGCGTCGAGAGATCGATGCCGTGCACCACGACGTGCCGCACTGGAAGATTCAGCGGTTCTCCGAGCGCTTGCTCGAGAGTCGCGAGCAGCGCCGACGCCTCGTAGTGGTACGTGCCACGATCGCCCGCGCCGAACGGGAAGGTGGGAACCTCCGACGTCCCGTTGCTGATGTCGCCATCGAGCGGTACTAGGATCGGACCGTAATACGGAAGCCCTTCGATCACGTCAACGATGCCGTCGCCGTTCGCGTCCGCCGCGGCGGTGGGGCAGCGGTCCGCCGCATGAATGTGCTGCGGGTGAATGCCTTCGGGGAACGGCGTCGCCGCCGGCTCCGTGCCCGACATGTCGACTTGCGCCGTGAGCATCCCGTTCACCACGCGGAAATACGCCTTGCCCGTTGCGACGCCGAGTGGTGTGTGCCGATCGGGATCGATCTTGTTCTGCAATCCGGGATTGAGCGGGTGCAGTTCGGCAACGTACAGAGCACCTTCGGTAAGTACGCCGCTCATGTCGCCCATTGCGGTCACCGCATCGCCGGCTGTGCGCTCTCGCGGCGAAGCCATTTGCGTGCCCGAGCAGCCGATGGCCACGAGCGTTCCAAGAACCGTGACGGCCAGTGCCTGCATCGATAGTCTCTTCATGGTTGCACACCTCGTCCATTCGCCGCTTCACGATTCGCGTATCGGCGCGACGCTCCGACTACACGAGCCGACGGAGTCCCCGCCGGCTCGCCTGCTACGTCGCGAGCGGCCGATCGGATTTGTCGCGATGGCGATGCTTCCGGCGAGCCAGTACATTCGCGGGCGATGAATCCGGTGGCCGGGTAGCACGCGTACCATGAGAGAATGGCAACCGTGACAGAACCGACGCACATTCCCCGCGCCGAAGCCCGCGACGCGCAAGTCGACGATGACCTGGTTGCGAGGATGCAATCGGGCGATGAGCGCGCGCTCGGCGCGTTCTACGATCGGTGGTTTCCCGTGGTCCACGCGGTGGTGTCTCGTATGCTCAAGTCCTCGGACGATGTCGAAGACGTTGTCGAGGAGGCGTTCTGGCAGGTGTGGCGCCAGGCGGGGCGCTTCTCCGGCGACCGGGGATCGGTGCAGACCTGGCTGCTGACGATCGCGCGGAGCCGCGCCCTCGATCGGCTGCGCGCGGTCAGGCGCCGTCGCGAGGAGCCAATCGAACCAGAGCAGGTCGACGATGTCTCGGCGTCGATGATCACTCCCGTGGCAACGCCGCCGCGCGACCCGTCCGTCGAAGTGGAGCACGGCGAACGCCGAGGCCATGTGCTCGCCGCGCTCGGCGCGCTGCCGACCGAGCAACGCCAAGCGCTCGAGTTGGCCTACTTTGGCGGATTGAGTCAGACTGAGATCGCTGAACGCACCGGTCAGCCTTTGGGCACGGTCAAGACGCGAATGCGATTGGCGATGCAGAAGCTTCGCGAACGACTATCGGTTTTCGCGGAGGATAGGCGATGATGCGCGAAATGGGTCACGACGAAGCCCGCGCCTCACTCGAGGCAGCCGCGCTCGATGCTCTCGACTCGCCCGAGCGTGAAGCGGTGCTGGCGCACGCGGCGACGTGCGCCGAGTGCGGCGCGGAGCTGTCGGAGCTTCGCGCCGTGGCGGCGAATCTCGCGCTCGCGGCGTCTTCGGGCGGCGTTGACGTCGGGAGCCGGGAGCGCATTCGGGCGCGCCTGTTGGCGCGCGCGGCCACCGATCGCACCGAAGAGATCCCAGTTGCCACGGCGCCTACTGCCACGGGGCTCTTTCGCGCCGTGAACGCGCTCGCATGGCGTCGCGGCGAGTGGCTGGCTGCGGCGGCGAGCGTCCTCCTGGTGCTCAGCGTTGCCGTGCTCGCCGCTCTGCTCAACGAGCGCGAGCATTTGCGCGACGCGCTGAGCGCGGAGCGGGCAAGCGCCGCCGCGACTCGGACGGCCACCGACTCGCTGCGACTCGCCGTCTCCAGCCGTGACAGCCTGATCGCGGGACTGACCGGACGCGACGTCGCGGTCATGACGCTCACGGCGAGCGGCGCTCGCTCGCCATTCGCGCGCATGTTCTGGGATCGCGCGACGAATCGCTGGACATTCGTTGCGCACGACATGCCGCCGTTGCCGGGGGGCAAGACCTACCAGCTATGGCTCGTGACGGCGTCGGCGAAGATCAGCGCGGGGACGTTCGAGCCGCGAAATGGCGACGCGGTGGTACGTGCGACGTACGCGATGCCGGCGGATTCGCTCAAGGCGATCGCCGTGACGGAGGAGCCGGCGGGCGGCGTGCCGCAGCCGACGGGGCGGATGGTGATTGCGGGCGGGCGGTGATCAAACCACCGGCCGCTTCTTCCCGTGCCCCGTTGCTTGCTCGAACGCGTGCGCCATCTGCAGTACGCTCCAGTCGCCGCGGTGCCGCCCGACGATCTGCAGTCCGACCGGCAGTCCGCTCGCCGTGAATCCCGCCGGCACCGAGATCGCCGGATTCGACATGAACGTCACGTACCAGCACGACCGCATCCAGTCGATGTACGTCCCCATCGCGACACCGTCGACCGTGGTCGGATACTCGGTCGTGATGTCGAACGGCTCGACCTGCGTCACCGGCAGCACGAAGTAGTCGTACGTCTCGAAGAAGTGGTACGTGTCGCCGTACATCTTCGTCTGTCGCGCCAGGGCGCGCGCCACATCCGCGCCCGTGCTTCGCTCGGCCTCGGCGATCTCCCATTTGATCGTCGCCTTCACGAGCTCGGGATGCTGGCGCGCAAGCGCGGAATTCTCCGAGTGATACGAGAGATGTCGTAACGTCTCGAACGCCTCGTCGACGCCCCGGAAGTCCGGCTCGGCTTGCTCGACGACGCAGCCCAGGTCCTCGAATGTCTTGCGGCTCGCGTTCACGACGCGCCGGATCTCCGGCTCGAAGGGAATCCCGCCCAGGTCTTTGAACCAGGCAACGCGAACGCCCTTGAACGAGCGACCGAGCGGCGCGCGAAAACGAGCCGGATCGTCGTCAAGCGAGTGCGGGTCGCCCGCGTACGGCCCCGCGATCGTGCTCAAGAAGCGCGCGACGTCCGCGACGGTGCGGGCCATGGGACCGCTGGTCGACAGCGGCGACCACGATCCGTTCTTGCGCGGCACGCGCCCTGGCGATGGCCGAAAGCCGACGACGTTGTTGAATGCCGCGGGATTGCGCAGCGATCCGCCCGTATCGCTCCCGTCGGCGATGGGCACCATGCCGGTCCGCAGTGCCGCCGCCGCTCCGCCGCTGCTGCCGCCCACGGTCTTCGCCACGTTGTACGGGTTGTGCGTCGCGCCGAACACGGGGTTGAACGTGTTCGATCCGGCGCCGAACTCCGGCGTGTTCGTTTTGCCCAGCATGATCGCACCGGCGTCGCGAATGCGCGTGACGATGAGCGCGTCTTCCGTCGGCACGTGATCCTTGTAGAAGGGCGACCCGTAGGTCGTGCGAACGCCGGCAGTGTCGACGAGATCCTTGTGGGCAACGGGTAGTCCGTGCAGCGGGCCGAGCTTGGCGCCGTGTGCCTGCTGTTCGTCCGCCTTCGCGGCGCCCGCCATGGCGCGATCGGCGACGAGCGTGACGATCGAATTGATCCTGGGATTCAGGCGCTCGATGCGCGCGAGATGCGCGGTCATCACCTCACGCGCCGACACTTGCTTTTTACGAATCCGGGTGGCGAGCTCGGTCGCGCTGAGGTCGCACAACTCGTCTGTGGCCGCGGTTGGCGGCGGAGCACCGGCGGGCGTCAACTCGGGTAGCGCGGCGCCAAACGCCGCCGCACCCAAGAGCTGTCCGAATTCGCGGCGGTTCATGGGATCGTTGGTCTCGTCAGACATGGGCAAACGGCTCGAGCGGCGGCAATTGTAGGGTGCAGACGGAAACGGCGAAAGAGCGGACGACAGACGGC
>DATJHY010000226.1:0-5241 GCA_035493635.1 Gemmatimonadaceae bacterium
CGCGGCCGCGCCGAGCCCCACGCCGCGGTGTCGATCGGCCGATCGCCGACGAACACCTGGAGCGGCCCGAGCGCGAGGACGCGCAATCCCGCCGCCGACTTCGCGCCGCTCCGCGGTGCGGTCGCCGCCACCGCCTGAGGCGGCACGCGAAACTCGGATGTGTGCAGAACGGTTTCGTCGGTCGCGAGTCGAACGACATCGTCCATCGACAACGCGTGCCCTTCGGTGTACAGCCGATCGAACGCGTCGCCGAGCTTTTCGCGAGCCAACGCGATGCGCCGGGCGCGGTCCGCGGCATCGGATGCCGGCAGCGCGACGGCGCTGCGTTCGCGCAGTGCATCGACGGCTCCCATCAGGCGCGCCGCGTCCGCGTGCCGACGCCGAAGCGCGGCGCACGCCGCCAGTCCCTCGAGATCGAGCGAGAGACCCCATCCGTCACCAAGGTCGAGATGGTATGGGAGCGCCTCGCAGAAGTTGGCAAAGGCGTCGTCGACGGCTCCCTCGGAGAGCTGCACCGCGGCGAGGAACGCATGCCCGTGTCCCAGCACGGTCCGATGTTTCAGCGATCGTCCAACCCGGAGATTGGCCTCGTGCATGCGTCTCGCGTCGGCGAAGTCTCCGCGGGCGCGTGCGATCGCGCCGCGCCAGGAGTAGACGAAGGAGTGCAGCATCGAGTCCGGACGGCCAGGCTCGATCGCCTCGTACGCCTCGTTCGCCATGCCCCACGCCGCGTCGAGATCGCCGAGCATGAGTCGGGTCGCCGCGTACTTGGCGAGCACGAACGTGACGTCGTCTCGCTCCCCGTGCGCACGGAGCAACGACAGCGCCTCGTCGAACGCGGTACTCGCGTCGTGATAGTCGCCCTGCGCCAATCCAATCAGGCCGAGCGACACGAGCGCGCGTCCCCGCAGCGCCGGTTCGCAGCCGGCCGCGCGAGCGCGAGCCAGCGCGTCGGTGATGAGGCGCCGGCCTTCGCGGAACAGTCCGGCGCCAAAATGCATCGTCGAGCCGTACCAGAACCAGAACAGCGCGTCGGCGAAGCGGAGCGCGATTCTCGCGCGGCCATCGGCGTGCACCGACCACGCCGCTGCCGCGCGCAGATTGTCGTTGTCGGCGCCGAGTCGCGCGAGAAGGCCGGGCACGTGTTCTCCGCCGAACAACTCCGGCGCCGCCTGCTCGACGACCGCCAGGAAATACTCCGCGTGCCGCGCTTCGGTCATCTCACGCTCACCGGCGTCGCACAGGCGTTCCATACCATACTGGCGAAGCGTCTCCAGGAGCCGATAGCGCGCGACTCCGTCCGAAGCGACCATCGTGACGAGCGACTTGTCGACCAGCGCCGTGACGCCGTCGAGAATGTCTTCGGTGTCGAGCGGATCGCCGGCGCATACCGCTTCCGCCGCCTCGAGCGTAAAGCTGCCGGCGAACACGGAGAGCCGCCGCAGCAACACCTGCTCGCGAAGACCGAGCAGACCAAAGCTCCACTCCATCGTCGCGCGCAGCGTACGATGGCGAGGCAGCGCCGTGCGGCTCCCGCTGGTCAGCAGTCTAAAGGCGTCGTCCAGCCGCTGCGCGATCTGCGCCGGCGACAGCACGCGCACACGCGCTGCCGCCAGCTCGATGGCGAGCGGCATTCCGTCGAGCCGCCGGCAAATCTCGGAGACCGCCTCGGCGTTTGCGCTCGACAATGCGAACGTCGGCAGCGCCGCCTGAGCACGATCCACGAACAGCTGCGTCGCCTCGGCGCTGGCCAACGGCGGGACGAGCCACGCCAGCTCGCTCGTCACGCCGAGCGCCTCACGACTCGTCGTGAGTATGGTGAGACGTGGACAGGCCCGGAGCAGCTCTTCGGCCAGCTCGGCGCAGGCGTCGACCAGGTGCTCGCAGTTGTCGAGCACGAGTAGCGTGCGAATCTCGCAGATCGCTCCGACCACGATCTCGCGCGGCGTTGCGTCGGCACGTTCGGGCAGGTGAAGCGCCGTTCCAACTTGCTCGGCGATCAGGTCCGCGTCGGCGATCGACGCGAGATCGGCCCACGCCACTCGGCCGAACGCATGCGCCACACGAAGCACGGCCTCGCGCGCCAGCCGTGTCTTTCCGCTTCCACCGGGCCCGGTCAGCGTGATGAACCGCGCCGATGGAATGAGGCGGGAAAGCTCGTCGAGCTCCTGGCCCCGCCCCACGAATGGGGTCAGGTGCACCGGGAGCTCCGGCGCACCGTTGGCGCCGGCGGATTCCTGCTGCATCACGACAGAGGTCTGGGTCGGCAGTGTGGGGGGGCGGTCGCAGAGAATACGCGCGGAACCGTGCCGATTCAAGCGCGCGATACCGCGTCGGCGCGCTGGAGCGCCACAATGCAGAACCGGGCGGACGCAGCGTCGGCCACTCCGTCCATCTGAGTCCGTCAGGGAGAACCGACAACCATGCTTCGGCTGTAAGTAGGAAGATCCCCGACGTTATGCGCTGGTTAAGCAGGCCTCGTGATCGTTGGTGCCATCACACTGCACCTTCACGAGAGGAACCCCGCATGACGCGCAGCCACTCATTGTACCTCCTGAGTTCAGCAGTCGCGATGTTCGCTGCAGCCGCCGCCGCTGGCGCGCAGGTCGCGCTCTCCGCCAGCACCACCGTCAAGTCCGTCGCCCCGTCAGCGACCCGCCAGTACGGCCCGGCGGTGAGCGTTGGCGACGGACGTGCCCGCACGTACGTGCTGCTCGACGCCCAGAGTGGCAAGCCGCGCGAGGTCGGCGTCGCGCTCGATGAGCGCGCGCTCGACGGCCTGCCGAGCGCCGGCAGCGGGCACCACGGCACCGGCCCGATGACGCACGAGTACATCCTCACGCTGCCGGAAGGCAACGCCACACCGTTCAAGTTCGTGGAGCTCAACTGGAACCCGGCCGGCCACGAGCCCGAGGGCGTGTACCAGGATTTTCCGCACTTCGACTTCCACTTCTATGTGATCGCCAAGGCCGAGCGCGACGCGATCATGCCGACCGATTCGGCGTTCGAGACCAAGGCGAACAACATCCCGACCGGCGACTACGTTCCACCGTTCAACGTTGCCCTCGGACCACCGGGCGCCCCGCCGGCCAAGATTGCCGTGCCGATGATGGGCGTGCACTGGGTAGATGTTCGGTCGCCCGAGCTGCAGCGCCTGCTCGGCAAGCCCGAAGCGTACAAGCCGTTCACTGCGACCTTCATCTACGGTTCGTGGAACGGACGGTTCACCTTCTGGGAACCGATGATCACGCGCGCGCACATCCTCGAGAAGAAGACCACGACGGATGCCGCCGTGCGCGATCAGATCATCCCGATCTCCACGCCGGCCAAGTACAAGACGGACGGCTTTTATCCCAGCGCCTACCGCATCACCTGGGACGCGGACGCAAAGGAGTATCGCATCGCGTTGACCAACCTGGATTGGCGCGAGTGACACGACCCGCGGTCGCCCGCCCCGTTCGCGGGCGGCCGCTCCACCATCGCACGACTGCAAGAGAGGAATCTGACATGCAAGACATCAACACTGACTCATGGACCGAGGCGAGCGAGCCGGAGATCGCGTACGTGTATGGCGAAGCGCCGCCCGATTTTGCTGCGATCGCGGCGAGCGGCTTCGACATCGTGGTCATGGACAATACCGCTGCCTGGTACAACGCGAACACCATTGCCGAAGCAAGGTCGCACGGACTGAAAGCGTTCGCGTTCCGGATGTCGTATCCAGGACTTCGCCCCACAACCTACCGCTGAGCGCGCGCCTTACCTAGACGGCATCGGCCGAGTAGCATAGGCGCGATGCCCGCCCCTCGCCGGACCGAAACCGCACCCATGCCGTGGACCGCGTCGCTGCTGCTTGGCGCCGGAACCTTCGTGGTAGGTGCGGTTTCGCCGCTGTACGACTCCTACGTGCCGCCGCTCCTGGAGCGACACTTGAGCAGCAGCGCCTGGGTGGGAGCGGCGATGGGCATCGACAACGTGCTCGCGCTCTTTCTCGTCCCGCTGATTGGCGCGCTGTCCGACGCCACACACACCCGCCTCGGACGGCGCGTGCCGTTCGTGCTGGCGGCGCTGCCGCTGACAGCCGTTGCGCTCGCGGCGATCCCGTTCGCCGAACGATTGGGATTGCTGCCACTACTGCTGGCGATGATCGTAGTCGACGTCGCGATCGCGGTGTGGCGGGCACCGTTCTCGGCTCTCCTCGCCGAGCTGGTGCCCTCGATTCATCGGTCGAAAACCGAAGGCATCCTCGGCGTTGCGATGTGTCTCGGCGCGATGCTCGTGCTGGGATCGGCGCGCAGCCTCGGCGCTCGCCATGCCGAGTTGCCGTTCGTGCTCGCCGCCGCTCTGGTTGCGGTCGTCTGGCTGATTCACGTCGCGTGGCTCCGCGAGCCGCCACACGAAGAGACGAACGATTCGCGGACGAGCGCGGGGCGCGCCGCGGTCGCGCCATTCCTGTCGCTCCGCGACGCGTTCACCGCGGGAGGCGGCCAGGCGCCGCGATTCTTCGCCGCCTGTCTCATGTTCCAGATGGCGTTCCAGTCGTTCTCGAGCTGGTTCACCCTTCATGGGTCCGAGCGGTTTCACACGACCGTCGCCAACGTCTCGATCGGTTTCATCGCGGTCGCAATCTCCACGCTCCTCGGCTCGATTCCGGCCGGTTGGCTTGGCGCGCGCTACGGCCGCCGCCGTATGTCGCTGGCCGGCATCGCCGGGATGGCCGTGGCGTGCGTCATGATGCACTTCGCGCCGACGCTCGCGGTTGCCGTGGCCGTGCTCTTCCTGTTCGGAGTCTCGTGGTCGTTCCCCGTCGCCAACCTCACGCCGATGGCGCTCGAGCTTGGAACCGCGGCGCGCGCCGGCTCGCTCGCGGGCGCGTTCCTGCTCGTCCAAAGTCTGGCGGGCGTGCTCGGGCCTTCGATCGTGGGCTACTGGTTCGACGTGGCCGGGTCGAAGCGCGCGCTGTTCGTGCTGCTCGCGACGTTCCTGGCGGGAGCGTTCGCGTTGATGGCCACGCTCGCGCCCGGGTTCGGCGAGGCTGAGGAACGGAGCTCCGCTGCGCGACGCGGCGAGGGCGTTGGTAACGTGCCTTCGCCGCTATTCGGAACGGAGTGACTCGACCGGATCGATCTTCGTCGCGCGCAGCGCGGGCCACAGCGCCGAGAGAAACGCCACCACGAACAAGACCAGCGCCACCGCCGCGAACACTGGCGCATTGTACTCGTCGTCCTCGAAGATGAACGCGTG
>DATJHY010000227.1:0-14022 GCA_035493635.1 Gemmatimonadaceae bacterium
GAAGGCTCCTTTGCGCGTTCCGACCAGCACCCGTACTCCGCTCATGCCATTCTCCATTTGAGGCGGGACCAATACTCTATCGCGCTACGCCCCGGCTGTCGATGCCAAGCTTCTTAGCGCCCTGGCGCCGCGAACGCGACGCGTCCGCCGACGATGGTCGCGAGCGCCTTGCCGCCGAGCAGACTGTCGGGCGCGGCCGTGCCGACGATCAAGGGATCGCGATCGAGTAGCGTGAGGTCGGCGCGCTTGCCGACCGAAATCGTACCCGCCTCATGCTCGGCGAACGATGCGTATGCGGCCCAGGTCGTGTACCCGCGGACGGCCTCCTCGGGCGTGAGCCGCTCGGCGGGGTACCAGCCGCCAAGCGGATTACCGTCGCGATCGCGCCTCGTGATCGCGGCGTGGAGCATGTAAAAGAAGTCGTAATCGGATCCCGGCATGTCCGAGCTGAGGAGCATGCGGGCTCCCGTTCGCCGCACGGACCGCCAGGCGTAGGCGCCTCGAATACGCTCCGGGCCGATCCGCGATTCGGCCCACGCCTTGTCCTCGATGGCATGGCCCGGTTGCATCGACACGATGACGCCCAGCTTCGCAAAACGCGGAATGTCGCTCGGTGCGAGGACTTGAGCGTGCTCGATGCGGTGCCGGCCGCGGCGCGCCGCCGGATCGCCTGCGAAGGCACGGTCGAAGAAATCGAGCGTCTGCCGGTTGGCCGCGTCGCCAATGGCGTGGATCACCACCTGGAAGCCGCGGTGCATCGCGTCCGTCATGAGACGTTCATCGAATCCATATTCCGCGCCCCCACGTCCGTGCTCTCCCGGCCGGTCGGAGTAGGGAGCGAGCAGGAGCGCTCCGCGCGATCCGAGCGCGCCGTCGTAGAACGCTTTGACGGCGCGAACGACGAGCATTGGCGAACTGGTGGTGTCGGGCCCGCGCGCGAGCCAGCGGCGCACGAGCGCCGTGTCGCTCGCGGCGAGGAAGACGGATACGCGCAGTGGGAGTCGGTTCGCGCGCGCCAAACGGTCGAGCGAGGCGAGCATCGTCGAGTCGGTGTTTGCGTCGTCGACGGCGGTGTAGCCCGCACGCGCCACCGCGTCGAGCGCCGTGGTCATGCGGGCGTCCATCTCGTCGCTCGACGGGCGGGGTATCGCGCTCTCGACGAGGCGTACGGCGTTGTTGAGCAACAGGCCCGTTGGCTGGCCCGCGGCGTCCTTCCGGATTTCGCCTCCCGAAGGAGCGGGCGTCGCCGCTGTGATTCGGGCGCGCTCGAACGCCATGCGGTTTCCCCACCCGGCAAAGCTGTGCAGTCCGGCGAGCCACACCGGGTGGTTGGGCACGCGGGCGCTGAGCAACTTCATGTCGGGGTAATGGTTCGCCCACGCGCCTTCGTCCCAGCCGTATCCGACGATCCATTCGCCGGCCGGCGTTTGCGCGGCGCGCTCCGCCACGCGGCGCACCGCTTCCTCTTCCGTCGTGACACCGACCAGGTTCACACGGCGGAGGGAAGCTCCGAGATTGGCGAGATGAACGTGGGCGTCGACGAGGCCGGGCAGAAGCGTTGCGCCGTGCGCGTCGATTACGCGCGTCGAACCGCCGCGGAGCCGGAGCGCGCCGGCGTTGGTTCCAACGTATACGATGCGGCCGCCGCGCGCGGCCACTGCCTGCGCGTCGGCGTGCCAGCCGCGACCGGCGTCATACGGCGCTTGGCTGGAGGGAGAGCCATTCAGCGCGGGCTCGGGCCACGTGAGTGTATGGACCGCGGCGTTGGTGACGATCAGATCCGCGCTCTCCTGCCCGCCACGGGCGGAGAGCAGCGACAGCGGCACGAACAGCGCGACAGTGGTGATCAGCCGCCGACGGGATCTCCCGAACGCGCGTTGGCTGGCGCGCGTCACCGCGCACCTTCCCGGGACTCAGTCTCGCCGAGCACTGCCCAGTAGTGGGTCCATGCCTTCAGACCCTCGTGAAGGCGATGTACTCGAAAGAACTCGTTGGGCGCGTGGAAGTCTTCGTCGGCGGTGGAAAACGAGAAGAAGACGGTATCCAGGCCCATGACCCGTTGAAAGATCTCTGAGATCGGCACGGTGCCGCCCATGCGAACGCGTAGCGGTCGCGCGCCGTAGACCGCGCGCAGCGCGGCATCGGCGGCCTCGAGGCCGAAATGGTGTGGCGCGATGTGGTAGGCGCGCGCGCCGTGTTCCCCCGGCGAGATCGTCAAGCGCGTGCCGCGTGGCGCCTTTGACTCGAGATGCCTCGAGACCAGCTGCACGATGGCGCCCGGATCCTGATCGGGAACGAGCCGGCAGGTGATCTTGGCGTGCGCCTCGGTGGGAATCACCGTTTTGCTCCCCGGGCCCTCGTAGCCGCCCCACATGCCGTTGACCTCGAGGGTGGGTCGCGCCCACTGGCGCTCGAGCGTCGAGTAGCCGGGCTCACCGAACGCCGCCGGCGCGCCGACCTGCGCGAGGTACGTCTCCTCGTCGAACGGAAGCGCGGCGATGTCCGCCCGTTCCTGGGGCGTGAGCTCACGCACCGCGTCGTAGAAGCCCGCGACGCCAACCCGCCCGTCCGCGTCGTGCAGCGAAGCGATGAGTTGCGCCATCGCGTGAAGCGGGTTCGCGATCGCGCCGCCGTGCCGCCCAGAGTGTAGATCTTTCGACGGGCCGGTGAGCGTCAGCTCGAGCCCAGCCAGGCCGCGGCTTCCGACGTTGAGCGACGGCTCGTCGATCCGCCACATCGCGCCGTCGGCGGAGATCACGAAGTCGCCGGCGAGCAGCGTCTTGTTCCGCTGAATGAACTCCTCGAGGCTGGGGCTCCCGATTTCCTCTTCGCCCTCGAACATGCACTTGATGTTGATCGGCAGGGCTCCCGTCGAGGCGAAGAACGCCTGCGCGACCTTGATCGGGATGAGCATCGGCCCTTTGTCGTCGGACACGCCGCGCGCGTAGAGCCGGCCGTCGCGAAGCGTCGGCGTGAAGGGCGGAGTCGCCCACTTGTCGAGCGGCTCGGGCGGCTGCACGTCGTAATGGCCATAAATGAGCACGGTCGGCTTCCCCGGGGCGCCGAGCCACTCGCCGTACACCACGGGATTCCCGCGGGTGGCGATGGTCCGCACGGAGAATGGCCCCGCCGCCGCCAACGCGTCGGCGACCCAGCGCCCAGCATCGCCGAGATCCGCGGCGTGCGCGGGATCGGTGCTCACGCTCGGGATCGCCGAGAACGCGATCAACTCCGAGAGCGTGCGCTCGTGATTCGCCTCGAGGTACGCGAGTACCCGATCGGTTGCGTCAATCGATGCGGTCATCACTTTCCACCGTCGATCGAAAGTACCTGGCCAGTAATCCAGCCTGCAAAGTCCGATGCGAAAAACAACACGCCATGAGCGATGTCCTCGGCCGTGCCGAGACGTTTGAGCGCGATGCGGTCGACGAGCGCGCGCTGGCCGTCGGCGCCATACGACTGCCATTGACGCTCGGTAGTCGGGTTGGACCGCACGAAGCCCGGCGCGATGTTGTTCACCGTGATGCCCCACCGACCGAGTTCGTGCGCGAGCTGGCGCGTGAGCCCGATCTGCGCCGCTTTTGCCGCCGCGTACGCCTGAATTCCGGTCAGACTCACCCCGAGACCGGCACCACTGGAAATGTTGATGATCCGCCCATAGCCCGCCGCCTTCATCGCCGGCGCGACTGCCTGCGCACAGTAGAACGCGCCGGTCACGTTGACGTCGAAGATGCGCTGCCAATCGGACGCCGGAACCTCTTCGAGTGGCCGCCCCACCTGCCCGAGTACGCCGCCGGCGTCGTTGACGAGAACGTCGACGCGGCCTGACGCGTCCGAGGCAGCGGCTACGAAGGCGTCGACTGCCGTCTTATCGGTCACGTCGACGACGCGAGCCGTGCACTCTCCGCCCGCGGCCACGCAGACCCGCTGCGTCTCGGCCAGCTCGTCTTCGAGGATGTCGCAGGCCCACACTCGCGCGCCCCGCTGCGTAAACGCGAGACTGATGGCTCGGCCGATACCATGCGCCGCGCCGGTCACGACTACCGTCCTGCCGTCAAACGTGGGATTCATTCGCGTCAGCGATCGCTCGGGTCGCGGCGAGCGCGTCGAGCGTTTCCAGCGCCTGCGCCCGGTCGCCATTCTCGACGTCGTGGATCAGTTCGACCAGACGCGCGAGAATCGGCGTGCGCACGTTCGATTCGCGCCCGAGGGTCACGACGATGCCGAGTTGCGCATCGACCTCCGTCCGCCGTTTGCGCACCGCGAGGTCGCGCCAGATGCCACTGTGCGTTTTGGTCGACCGGCGGTTGTGCGCGACGAGATCGTCGAGCGAGCGATCGGCGGCCGTGCGCGGCGCGGTCGGCAGGTACGCTGCCGGATCGAAGCCATCGAATGCCTCCGGCGCGACGCCGCGCGCAGTGGCGACGGCGAGCACTTCGCGCGCGAGGGCAATGTAGAGATCACGAAAGTCCGGCATCGCCAGCGCGTCAGCGATCGATTCGTTGGTGAGCGCCGTGGCGAAGAGCATCGCGCCGTACGCCTCCTTGCCCCAGAGAAAGCCCCAGATGTTCGGCGTGACGATCGCGCGCTCGTCAAAGTCGCGCCAGGCATCGCGAATGCGTGTCGCGCGCTCCGTGACGCGACCGTCGATCTCGCCAACGACGACGGCGCCGCGCCCGCCGTAGTGAATCACGCCGGGCTCGAGATAGTCCGCGCCGAAGTTCACGAACGCTCCGACCGTCCGCTCGGCGCCGACGATGCGCGAGATCGCGAGCTCATTCAGTCCATTCTGCGCCGAGATCGCGCACCCGGCGGCGTTCAGGTGCGGAGCGATGGCATTCGTGGCCGCTTCGGTGTGCTGTGCCTTGGTCGCAAGGATGATCGTGTCCCACTGGCCGGAGAGCGTCTCGGGCATGAACGCTGGCGCGCGCTGCGTGAATTCGGCGATCGGGCCGGTAATACGCAACCCGGTGCGGTTGATCGCCGCGACATGCTCCTCGACCGAGTCGACGAAGGTGATGTCGTGGCCGGCGTACGCGAGGTGCGCGCCCATGGTCCCGCCGATGGCGCCGGCGCCCCAAACGAGGAATCTCATCGAGGCAATGCTACGCGTCGCCCCACGAGCCGGTAAGCAACCCTCGCGTTTCCTCCACCGCGACCTGCCAGAGCGCAGTCATGTCTTCGTCTGACCGCTGGTACACGCCGCCGTAGTTACCGTCGCCCAGGTAGCCGCGTAGCGCGGCGGGATCGAGGAGCCGCACTTTCGCCAGATCGACCATCTGCCGTTGCGCGGTGGGAAGCGCGACCGCCGGAAGTCGCGTCCACGGGAAGTTCTCCATCCACGAGCCGTGTGACGCGACGGGATCGATCTCCTGCACCTTGGCCCACGTGCGCGGCGCGTTCCACCAGTTGTGAAACATGACACGACACTTGGCGTGACCGGCCGCCCACTCCTGCGCGAATTGCTGGACCGCGCCGTTGCCGCCATGCCCATTGACGATCAGAATGCGACGGAACCCGCTATGCGCCATGCTGTCGAGAATGTCGCGCACGACGTTGAGATGCGTCTCGACGCGCAGCGAGATCGTTCCCGGAAATTCACGAAAGTAGGGCGTGACACCGTAGGCCACGACCGGGAACACCGGAATGCCGAGCGGCTCTGCGGCATCGACGGCGACGCGCTCCGGCAGAATGCAGTCGACCGTGAGGCGCAGGTAGCTGTGCTGCTCGGTGCTGCCCAGCGGGAGAATCGCGCGCTCGTCGTGCTGGAGGTACGCCTCGACCTGCATCCAGTTCATGTCGCTGATGCGCACGCGGGGTCCTCAGCGCCGGCCGCGGCGCGGTTGTTCGAGCATTTGGCTCAGGGGTTTGACTCGGCGCGGTGCCGCGCGCGTCGAAAGAGCACCGCCGACCAGATAGACAGCCCGGCCGCAACGACGGTGAGCGCGAGGAACCAAGGATCTTTGGCGAGCGCGGCCGATTCGCCGACCATTCGCCAGATGTGAGCGACGGTGACGAGCCCGAACACGATGCTGGTGACGAGGAGATATGGTCTCATGGTCTCGCTCCGCGACAGATCTCGGTACAGGGCAGCGGCGCACACGCGGAATCTGACGGCGTCCGGGTGAGCATGCCAGGCTTCGTGGCTCGACGAGCTTCAGCGTAGAGCTCGGACGCGTGTCAGGTCGGACGACCCGCTGGACCTCGGCTCAGGCCCGATTGACGTCGATCGGTTCGCTGGACCGCAGGCGTCCCTCGACACCGACGCTGGCAACGAGCTGAGTTCTCTACGCCTGCCGGTCGCTCGCCGCCCGGAGCACGTTCGCCGCGGCGGGAGCGTTCGGCTTGACTCGCACGCTCTTGGCCGGAATGCCCACGTAGACGTGATACGGCCGCACGTCCTTCGTCGCCAGCGCCATCGCCCCGACCATCCCCTGCTCGTGGACGTGCACGCCCGCCAGCACCGTCGCGTGATACGTGATTCGCACGCCGTCATCGATCACCGTGCACGCGTTCGTCACGTCGCGCTGCTCGACGATGCTGTGCGTGTGGCTGTAGATGTTCGCGTAATCGCTCACCGAGACGTTGTTGCCGAGAACGATGCCTCCGCGATCGTCGAGCAGCACGTGACGGTGCACGACGACGTTGTCGCCCACTTCCAGGTTGTAGCCGAACGAAAACTCGACGTGCTGGAACGCCTTGAAGTTCTCGCCGCAGCGCTTGAAGATGTGCTTCGCCAGAATCCGCCTAAGCTCGACGCCGAGCCAGACGTTCTGTCCGCCGACGAGGCTGCGGTCGAACGAATACCAGAGCCAGAGGAGCGGCTTGACGCGCTGAAAGCGCGCGTCGTCGCACTCGCCGTAATACTCGGGTTCGAGCGTCACACTGCGCGGGTCGGTGGCCGCGAGCGCCAGCCGTGTTGCCGTGGGGAGCCTGGCATCCTCGACCGCCGTCTCCCAATTCTCGGCGTACTCCGGATAGAACAGATCCGTGAGCGTGCGCCGGCATAAATCGGCGCGATCGGTCTTGGGGTCGCTCAGCGCCGCGCCGAGGGCGGCGAGCCAATCCGTTGCGAGCGTCCGGGTCGGACGGTCGGCGAGGCTTCGCAGAGGAAGGTAAGGCATGGTCGTGGTCCGGAAAGCGATGGTCGTGGTTCCCTAGGGTCTCGATGACCGCGCGCCGGCGCGGGCGCGAATCGCCGCGCGCTCGGCGTCGATCTTACGAAGAATGCTATCCCAGTCCGAGTTCCGCTCGGCGCCCATCGTGACCGTGAGCGGCTGCGACACGTCGAGCCCCTCGTCGAACAGGAGCAGCCCCTTTTGCGTGTCGCGCGGCTGGAGTCGCTGGGTCCCGAACCCGGGCGAGATCGCCACGACATCAACTGGGCGATACTCGCGGCCGCCCGAAGTGATCGTGACGTCGGTGGGGACGAAACGGGCGTCCGGAGCGAGCCCGTAGAAGAGGACATACCACACGCGCGGGTCGCGGATCCCGTGCATCGACGCGCGGCGGGAGATCTCCTGGCGTCGCGACTCGAGGAGCGCGCGGAGTCCGCGATACGAATCGGGCGCGAGCGTTCGAATCACGTTCTCGTCGAGCGGGATTGCCGTCACTCGTACGCCCTCCGGCTGCAGCAGAATCGAAATATCATCCTGCTTGAGCGTTCCAAGGCCGGCCGGAATCGCCGTGGCGGCGGTCGAATCGGACGTGACCCGCGGCGTTGGTGCCGCCTGCGCAGCGGGCGCGGCGCCGCCCGACGCGCATCCGGCGCACACGAGCAAGCCGAGCGCGAAGAGGCGAGGGCTCACGACGCTTCCCTCCAGGAGGGCTGATTCAGCAGCGCTTCGATCGCCTCGGCAAGCTCGTTTCGCCCCTCGCCCGTGACCGCGCTGAACGGGATCAGCTGGTCGTCGTCGAGCCCGAGCTGGCCCGCCAGCTCGGTGGCGCGCCTGGCGCGCTGCACGGCGGTGAGCTTGTCGATCTTGGTGAGCACCACGATCGTCGGCACGCCTACGTCGCTCAGGAACTCGAGCATGCGATGATCGTCGTCCGTCGGATCATGGCGCACGTCGATCAGTTGCACGATGCCGCGCAGGTTGCGGCTGCTTCGCAGGTACGACTCGATGAGCGGCTTCCATTCGGCGCGCCGCTCCTTGGACACGCGCGCGTAGCCGTAACCGGGAAGGTCGGCGAGCACGAACGTGTCGTTCACCTTGAAGAAGTTGATCTCGCGGGTTCGTCCCGGCGTATTGCTCACGCGGGCGAACTTCTTTCGGTGGACGAGCCGGTTGAGCAGCGACGACTTGCCGACGTTGGAGCGGCCGGCGAACGCGATCTCCGGCAGGGCCGTCTCCGGGCGCCAGCCGGCAACCGTTGCCATCCCGCCGAGGAACTCGAGCGATCGAATCACCAGCGGCTCGCGCGGCGGAGCGGCCATCAATGGGGCGCCACCGCCGGAACGTCGCTCGTGACGTCGACGCGGGCGAGCGCGAGGGCGAGCACGTCGTCCATCGTCTTGACCGCGTGGAACGTCACGCCGTTGCGCACTTCCTCCGGCAACTCCTCGACATCGCGGAGGTTCTGGTGCGGAATGATGACGTGCCGCACGGCGTTGCGATGCGCGGCGACGGCCTTTTCCTTGAGCCCGCCGATGGCGAGCACGCGGCCTCGGAGCGTGATCTCGCCCGTCATCGCTACGTCGCCGCGAACCGGGATTCCGGTCAGCGCGCTCACGATCCCGGTGGCGATGGCGATGCCGGCCGACGGCCCATCCTTTGGAGTCGCGCCGGCCGGGATGTGAATGTGTAAGTCGCGGTTGCGATGGAACTCGCGGTCGATGCCGAGCACTCCGGCTCGCGTGCGCGCGTAGCTCAGCGCCGCGCTCGCCGATTCCTTCATGACGTCGCCGAGCGTCCCAGTGAGCTGCAGCTTGCCTCGTCCGCCCACGACGCTCACTTCGATCTCGAGCACGTCGCCACCGGCAGCCGTGTAGGCCAGCCCGACGACGACGCCGACCTTGTGGTCGGGCGTGAGGAACGCCGGGTCGTACGGGGCCGTGCCGAGAAGCTCCTTGAGATCGGTGGTGCGCACCGTGATCGTTGGCGATGCGGCGCCGGTCTTGTCGTGCGACGCCCGGTCGAGCGATTCGGCGCGGCGGCGCGCCAGCTTGCGCGCGATCCGACCGATTCGGCGCTCGAGCTCCCGCACGCCAGCCTCACGAGTGTAGTTATGGACGATGGTCGGCAGGACGTCGCTCTCCCATTCGACGGACTGCGGATCGAGGCCGTTGGCGCGCAGCTGCTTGGGCGCGAGGAATTGGCGGGCGATCGCGAACTTCTCCTGGTCGACGTAGCCCGAGAGCCGGATGATCTCCATGCGGTCGCGGAGCGGTTCCGGAACCTGCGGCAGGTAGTTCGCCGTCGTGACGAAGAGCGCTTGCGAGAGATCGTAATCGATCTCCAAGTAGTGATCGTTGAAGGCGCGATTCTGCTCCGGATCGAGGACCTCGAGGAGCGCCGCGGCCGGATCGCCGCGGTAGTCGGTGCCGAGCTTGTCGACCTCGTCGAGCAGAATGACCGGATTCACCACTTCGGCGCGGCGCATCGCCTGGATGACGCGGCCGGGCATCGAGCCGACGTAGGTGCGGCGATGACCGCGGATCTCCGCCTCGTCTCGCACGCCGCCCAGCGACATGCGAACGAACTTGCGACCGAGCGCGCGGGCGATCGAACGGCCGAGCGACGTTTTGCCCACGCCCGGAGGCCCGACCAGGCAGAGAATCGGCCCGTCCATGCGCTCGACGAGCGAGAGGACGCCGATGTAGTCGAGAATCCGGTCCTTTACTTCCTCGAGGCCGTAGTGGTCCTCGTCGAGAATACGCCGCGCGTGCGCGACATCGAGGATGTCGTCGGTCCGCTCGGTCCAGGGGAGCGCGAGGATCCAGTCGACGAAGTTGCGCGCCACCGTCGATTCGGGAGAGAGCGGCGACATGCGGCGCAGCTTCCGCACCTCGCGCAGCACCCGCGTCTTCACTGGCTCGGGAAGCTTGCGCGCTTCGATCTGTCGCTCGAGATCCATCACGTCGTCGGCGTCGTCCTGGCCGAGCTCGCGATGGATGGCTTTGAGTTGCTCCTGCAGATAGAACTCGCGCTGGTTTTGAAAGAGCGAACCGCGCACTTCCTCGTCGAGCTTTCGCTCCAAGCGAAGGAGCTCGATCTCGCTGCCGAGGACGTGGGTCAGCTCCTCGAGGAGCGCGGGGACGTTCGGCGCCTCGAGCAGGGCCTGGCGCACATCCACACGCACTGCGAGGTGTGCGGCGATACCGTATGCCTGCCGCTCGATCGAGTCGGCGCCCTGGACGAGCGCAACGACCTCGTTGGGAATCCGGCGGTGAAGCGAGACGTACTCCTCGAACAGCGCCAGCACGCGACGGGCGCGAACGTGGAGGGTCTCCACGTCTTCGACCGGTGCATCGGGCTCCTCGGCCAGTGCGGCGCGCAGAAAACCGGCGGCAGGGACGTAACGGGTGACCCGTGCCCGCGCGACGCCCTCGATGAGAATTCGCGCCGTGCCATTGGCCTGACGCGAGGCTTGTACGATCCGCGCGATCACGCCGACGCGATGAAGGTCGCCGGCGGCCGGCTCTTCGGTGTCGGCGCTGCGCTGCGCGACCAGAAACAACAGTCCGTTGTCGGCGGCCGCGGCCTCGATGGCGGCGAGGGAAGCGGGCCGGCCGACGAGGAGCGGCATGGCGACGTTGGGAAAGACGACAACGTCGCGGAGCGGGAGAACGGCGGGCCGGCGGTGGTCGAGGGGCATGCGGAAAGATACTGTGGGCCGGAGCCGGTTGACGCGCCGAAGGCGCTCCCAACGCGAGGGGGCGAAGCCCTCGATGCTTCCCACCGCGCGGCGCCGAGCGCCGCGCTCCCCACCGAGCAAAAGGCCCGCGCGTTCGCGCGGGCCTCTTGCTCTCCCCCACCATCATCTCTATGCCTCTTTCTTCTTTCTCTGCGGCGCGATCTCCAGGAGCGGCGGCGTTCCATTGAGCACCGAGCTCTCCGTGACCTTCACCTCTTCCACGTCCTCGCGCGTCGGAAGATCGAACATCACTTCCGTCAGCAGCTCTTCCAGGATCGCGCGCAACCCGCGCGCGCCGGTACCGCGCTTGAGGGCCTTTTGCGAGATCGCGCGAAGCGCTGTGTCCTCGAAGGTCAGCTTGACTTCCTCGAGCTCGAACAGCTTGGCGTACTGTTTGGTGAGCGCGTTCTTCGGCTCCTTGAGAATCCGGACGAGCGATTCCTCATCCAGCGCCTCGAGCGCGACGGCGACCGGGAGGCGGCCGACGAGTTCGGGGATGAGGCCGAAGCGGAGCAGGTCATCGGGCTCGACTTCGGAGAATGGATTCTTGGCCTGGGTGGGTGTCCGGCTGTCGTCCATCTTGTTGAAGCCGATCTGCCGGCGCCCGGTGCGCGCCTCGATGATCTTCTCGAGTCCGTCGAAGGCGCCGCCGCAAATGAACAGGATGTCCTTGGTGTTGATCTGGATGTATTCCTGCTGCGGATGCTTCCGGCCGCCCTGCGGTGGCACCGAGGCCACGGTGCCCTCGAGGATCTTGAGCAGGGCCTGCTGCACGCCTTCGCCCGACACGTCACGCGTGATGCTCGGGTTCTCCGACTTGCGCGCGATCTTGTCGATTTCGTCGATGTAGACGATGCCGCGCTCGCATTCCGCGACGTTGAAGTCGCCGGCCTGGAGGAGCCGCACCAGGATGTTCTCGACGTCTTCGCCAACGTAGCCCGCTTCGGTGAGCGTGGTCGCGTCGGCGATCGTGAACGGTACGTCGAGGATTCGAGCCAGCGTCTGGGCGAGCAGCGTCTTGCCGACGCCGGTCGGTCCGATCAACAGGATATTCGACTTGTCGAGCTCGACGTCGTCGTCCCGGACCGTCGTGGAATTGATGCGCTTGTAGTGATTGTACACCGCGACGGACAGGGCCTTCTTGGCCTTCTCCTGCCCGATGACGTACTGGTCGAGCGTGTCCTTGATCTCTTGCGGTGTGGGGACCTGTGTTATCGCCTCGGCAACCTCGCGCTCCTCGTCCTCGGCGAGGATCTCATTGCAGAGCGCGATGCACTCGTTGCAGATGTAGACCGACGGGCCGGAGATGAACTTCCGAACCGAATCCTTGGACTTTCCGCAGAACGAGCAGCGTAGGTGTTTGTCGTGCGACATGACAGTCACTCAGCGGGGTGATGCGGTTGCCCAAGCAGCCGGACGCAAGCGTGCACCCGAGGGCGAGGGAACGACGGACCGGTCGGGGGACAGGTGAGAGTTAAAGGCCCGAGCACGGTCAAGCAAGAGACGAATGGTGGTGGAAAAAGTTTTGACCCCTTGACCCCTTGTCTAACGCGTGACCGCCTGGAGGGAGCTCGCTTCGACCACCTCTCCGCGGCGCGCGATGACGTTGTCGACGATGCCATATTCGCGTGACTCCTCCGCCGATAGATACCGGTCGCGATCGGTGTCGCGCTCGATCCGCTCGAGCGGTTGTCCGGTGTGCTTCGTCCACAGTTCGTTCAGTTTGCCGCGAAGGTACAAGATCTCCTTGGCCTGAATCTCGATGTCGGACGCCGTGCCGCCGCCGCCCTGTTGCGAGGGCTGGTGAATCATGATTCGCGAATGCGGCAGCGCCGAGCGCTTGCCTTTTCGTCCGCCGGCCAGAAGGAACGCGCCCATGCTCGCCGCCAAACCCATGCAGATGGTGTTCACCGGCGACTTCAAGTACTGCATCGTGTCGTAGATCGCGAGGCCCGCCGACACACTTCCGCCCGGCGAGTTGATGTACAGGAAGATGTCGCGGTCCGGGTTGTCCGCCTCGAGGAACAGCAGCTGCGCGATGATGATGTTCGCAACGTCATCGTTGACCGGTGTGCCGAGGAAGATGATGCGATCCATCAGCAACCGGCTGAAGATGTCGTAGCTCCGTTCGCCGCGCGGCGATCGCTCGATGACGTACGGGGGATAAATCGTAGGCATGGACTGGAAGTTTGGAGGTTTGGAGGGCCGGAAGGTTGGAGGGTTGGAGGGTTCGATGACAGCTGTCTTCTAGCCCTCCAGTCCTCTAACCCTCTATCCCTCTAGCTGATTTCATTTCGCGCCAACAGCCACGCGTACACCTTGTCTTCCGTGATCGACTGCTCGATCTCGCGCAGCCGGCCGGCCTTCTGCAGCGAAGCATACACCTGGCCCGGATCGGCTCCGCGTTTGCTGGCGACCTCGGCTACCCGGTCGTCGATGTCGGACTCCGTTGCCTTGAGGCCTTCCTTTTCCGCGATCGTGTCGATGATGAGGTCGCGTCGCACCTGGCGTTCGGCGACCGGTCGGAATTCGTTCCGAAACTTGTCACGGTCGCTCTCTGGAACCTGATAGGCCTCCAGGTACCCGTCGATCAGCTGATTGACCCAGCTTGCTGGAATGTCGAACGGATTCGCCGCGGCAATCTGATCGATGAGCTGCTGCCGGACGCTCGCGTCCGCCTCGCGTGAGGCATGCTCCTCCAGGTCCTTGCGGACCGTGGCGGTCAAAGCGGCGAGTCCGTCGAAGTCGCCCACTTCCCGAGCGAACGCGTCGTCGAGCACGGGCAGCGCCTTGCGCTTGGCCTCGAGCAGATGGATGCGCACGGGTTTGGTCTTGCCGCGCTGCGTCTCATCGGGGAAGTCGTCGGGCCAGCGGACCGGGCGCTCGGCCTCCTTGCCCGGCTCGAGTTCCATGACCAGCTCTTCAACGCCGGGGATCGCCTGGCCGCTGCCGAGAACGAGCGGATATTCGCGTGGCTCGGCGAAGGCGCCAGACTCGTCGGCCGTGGCGAGCTGCACGCGCACCATGTCGCCGGGCGCCGGCTTGTCGTCGATGGGGGTCCACGAAGCCTTCTGCTCGCGAACCTGTTCCAACTGGTCGCGAACCTGGTCTTCGGACACCGTCGGCTGATTCCGCGTCACCCTGAAGCCCTGCGTGCGGGCGAGC
>DATJHY010000228.1:0-19341 GCA_035493635.1 Gemmatimonadaceae bacterium
TTGGTCACGTACGACAATCCCACGGGCGAGAGACACAGCTCGCCCCACGTGTGGAAGGTGTACGCGGCGACGAGCCAGAACGGACTCACGAGAACGCCTTTGTCGGCGCGCTCGCCGCCGAGCACCATGAACAGAAAGCCCGTGGCGAGCAGGGCGAGGCCGAGGACCATTTTGAGCGCGGTGGAGGGCTCTCGTCCGGCGCGGCCGAGCGCGGTCCACATCGCCGCGAAGATGGGCGCGAAAATCAGGATGACGAACGGATTGACCGACTGGAACCAGCTCGAGGGGACGTTGAACGACCAGACGTGCAGGTCCGTGTTCTTGTCGGCGAAGAGGTTCATCGAGCTGCCCGTCTGTTCGTAGGCGGCCCAGAAGAAGATCACGAAGAAGACGACGATGAAGAGCGCGATCACGCGCCGGCGCTCTTCGCCGCGCGAGCCGAGCATGCTGATGCCGAGCGCGGCGCCGATGACCATTCCCATCATCATGCCCAGCAGATTGCCGCTGCCGAGCAGCCAGCCGACGACGGCGCCACCGACGGCGCCGACGAGGGCGTGCACGACCGCGTTGGACCCCGGGTCCGACGTAACGTGGCTGGCCGAGGACGCGCGCGTGGCCGGATCGCGGCGACTCGCCGCGACGCCGATGCCCGGCAGGTACTTGTCCCGTCCCCACAGGTACATGATGAGGCCGAGGACCATGCCCACGCCGGCTGCGGCGAAGCCGTAGTGCCATCCGAATCTCGAGCCCTGCGCCAGGCCGCCGCACACGATCGGCCCGAGGAACGCCCCGAGGTTGATCCCCATGTAGAAGATCGTGAATCCGGAATCGCGCCGCGCATCGCCTTCCTTGTAGATCTGTCCGACCATCGTCGACACGTTCGCTTTGAAGAAGCCGGTGCCGATGATGATCAAGCCGAGACCGATGTAGAACGTCGTCATCCCGGGGAAGGCGAGCGTGAAATGCCCGAGCGAGATGACGATGCTTCCGATCACCAGCGAGCGTCGTGTCCCGATGAAGCGGTCGGCGAGGTAGCCGCCGATGACCGGAGTCAGGTACACGAGCATAGTGTACGTGCCGTACAGGTTCGCGGCGTGCGGTGTGTCCCACTTGAGCGCGTTGACGAGGTAGAGCACCAGGATCGCGCGCATGCCGTAGTAGGAGAACCGCTCCCACATCTCGGTCGCGAAGAGGAGGCCGAGCCCGCGCGGGTGGCCGAACAGCGCGCGGTCGTCGAGCACCGGCGGTCGGTCGGTCGCGGTCGCGGCGATATCGATGGTCGAAGACATGAGGTGTCTCGTTTAGAGAATCATCAATCCTGGCCGGGCATCAGGTATTCCCGGCGAGAACCGGCAGGTACCGCTCGGGAGGCCTGGTGCCGCCCGCCGCTTGCTGCACGCTCCACTCTACCCGCGTGGGCGGCTGTTTGATGCATGCCACGAGGTGGCCCGGCGCCTTTTCCTCGAGCGGCGGCACGATGGCGGCGCACGCCGCGTCCTTGGCCGGATGCTGGCAGCGCGGGTGGAACACACAGCCCGACGGTGGGTTGGCGGGTGACGGGACGTCGCCGTGCAGCACGACGCGCGTCTTTCTGGCCGCGGGATCGGGCACGGGCACCGCCGAGAGGAGCGCCTGCGTGTACGGCATCAGCGGCTCGCGATACAGGTCGTTCGCCGTCGCGAGCTCGACGATCTTGCCGAGATACATGACCGCCACGCGGTCGGCGATGTGCTCGACGACCGAGAGGTCGTGGGCGATGAACAAGTACGCGAGGCCGCGATCGCGCTGCAGGTCCTGCATCAGGTTGATCACCTGCGCCTGTACGGAGACGTCGAGCGCGGACACCGGCTCGTCGCAGACGATGAAGCTCGGCTCGACGGCGAGCGCGCGCGCGATGCCGATGCGCTGGCGCTGCCCGCCGGAGAACTCGTGCGGATAGCGCGACATGTACTCGGCGCGCATTCCGACTTCATCGAGCAACTGTCGCACGCGCCCGTCGGCGGCCGCGCCTTCGGCGAGCTTGTGGATCGTGAGCCCCTCGCGGATGATCGCGCCCACGGTCATGCGCGGGTTGAGCGAGGAGAACGGATCCTGGAAGATCACCTGGATCTTCCGCCGCAGCGCGCGCATTGCGCCGCCATCGAGCGACACGAGGTTGATGCCGTCGAACTCGATCGAGCCGGCCGTTGGCTCGATGAGGCGAAGGATCATGCGGCCAGTGGTCGATTTGCCGCAGCCCGATTCGCCGACGAGGCCGAGCGTTTCGCCCGGCATGACGTCGAACGAGACGCCGTCCACGGCGCGTACGGCTCCAGCGGCGCGGCCGAATACGCCCTTCTTGATGGGGAAGTACTTCCTGAGGTCGCGGACGCTGAGCAGCGGTGTCGTCACGCGGATGTCCTCGTGACGAGCGGCTCGTGTTTTTCGGCGCGACGCTCCGGCTCGTCCGCCAAGTGGCAGCGCGACGCGTGGCCGGCGCCGATCTGATACAACGGCGGATGTTCGGCGGCACAGCGATCCCAGGCGTAAGGGCAGCGGTCGTGAAAGCGGCAGCCGTTGGGCCACGCCGTTGGCGGAGGCACCGTGCCCGGGATCGTCTCGAGCCGTTCGCGTTCCTGCCCGACCCGCGGCATCGCGTTCAGCAAACCCTCGGTGTACGGATGGTGGGCTGAGCTGAATAGCTCGCGGACCGGCGCCTCTTCCACGATCTCGCCGCCGTACATCACGAGCACGCGCGACACGGTTTCGGCGACGACGCCCAGGTCGTGCGTGATGAGCAGGACCGATGTGCCGAACTGGCGCTGCAGCGCGGCGAGCAGCTCGAGGATCTGCGCCTGGATCGTGACGTCGAGCGCCGTGGTGGGCTCGTCGGCGATGACCAATGCAGGATTCATCACGAGCGCCATGGCGATGACGACGCGCTGCCGCATGCCGCCGGAGAGCTGGTGCGGATACTCGTCAGCGCGCTGGGCGGGCGAGGGAATGCCGACCGTCTCGAGCATCTTGATGGCGCGGTCCCACGCCTCGCGCCTGGAGCCGCCCTTGTGCACGCGCACCACCTCGGCGATCTGATCGCCGACCGTGAACACGGGGTTGAGCGCGGTCATCGGCTCCTGGAAGACCATCGAGATGCGCGCGCCGCGGACGGCGCGAATGGCGCGCTCGTCGAGTGCCACCAGGTTCTGGCCGTCGAAGAGGATTTCGCTGCCCGACTCGATTCGTCCTGGCGGGCGAATGAGCCTGAGCAGCGACAGGGCCGTGACGGATTTTCCAGATCCGGATTCACCGACGAGCCCAACAGTCTCGCCCGCGCCGATCTCGAAGCTGACACCGTCCACCGCTCTGGCGATTCCGCCTTCGGTGTAGAAGTAGGTGCGTAGCTCGTGGACGCGCAGCAGCGGCTCAGCCATTCTCCGGGGGTTGTCGGGTAGACACGACTGCGAGCGTCGACTCCGGCAACGGCCGGGCCAGGTGAAGCTGCCGAGGGTCGAGGACGTCGCGCAAGGCGTCGCCGAGGACGTTGAAGGCGAGCACGGTGAGGACGATGGCGATGCCGGGGAAGAGCACGCCCCACCACGCTCCCGCGAAGATGTCGATGCCGGCGAAGAAGATTGCACCCCAGCTGGCGGTCGGCGGCGGAGCACCGATACCGAGATAGGACAACCCAGCTTCGAGCGCGATCACGTTGCCTACGCCCAACGTGGCGCTGACGACGACCGGTGCCGCCACATTGGGGAGCAGGTGCCGCCAGAGGATTCGCGGGACGGGCGCGCCGAGCGCGCGCGCGGCGACGATGAAGTCCGACTCGCGAAGCGTCATCACTTCGGCGCGCACGAGCCTCGAGACGCTGAACCATCCGGTCACACCGATCAGCACGATCACTCCGGTGAGCCCAGGGTGCCAGGCGGTCAGCACCGCAATGAGCAGCAGCACGCGGGGAATGGACATGAACGCGTCGAGCAAACGCATCATCGCCGCGTCGATCCGGCCGCCGTAATAACCGGCGACGAGTCCATATGCGGTACCAAGGGTGGTCGCGAGCAGCGCGGCTAACGCGCCAACTGCCAGCGAGATTCGTGCGCCGCACAAGACTCGCGCGAGGAGATCACGGCTGAAACGATCCGTGCCGAACGGATGCGCCAGCGACGGTGGGGCATTGATCAATCGCACAATGTCGGGCTGCTCGACGCAACTGGTCGTGCGCAGCCACGGACCTACAAGGGCGGCAATGACGAGCAGTGCGATGACGCCGAGGGCCCAACGCGCTGGACGATGGGTGAGGAGGCGTGCCCACAACCCGCGTGAAGGCTCAGTCACGGACGCGCGGGTCGATCGCCGCGTGCAGCAGGTCGGCGACGAGGTTGCCGATGACCACCATCACGGAGCCCACGAGCACGGTGGCAGTGACGAGATCGTAGTCCTGTGCCGCGATTGCCGTGGCCGCGAAGTATCCCATGCCGGGCCACTGAAAGACTCGCTCGACGAAGAGCGCGCCGCCGAGAAGAGCAGGCAGCATCACACCGAGCAGGACGATCATGGGCGCGAGCGCCGTCCGCAGCGCATGCCGCCAGACGACCGTGCGCTCGGGAACTCCTTTCGCGCGAGCGGTGCGGATGTAGTCGGCGGGAAGAATCTCGAGCAGCGCCGCTCGCTGGAAGCGTGTGATCCCTGCCATGCTCAGGAGTGTGAGCGAAGCGACCGGCAGGACGAGGTGGCGGAGCCGATCCATGGCGGCGGCCCACGGGCCCATGTAGTCGTGCACCACCACGGTGACCATGCCGCTGCTCGGCAACAGTTGCCACCAGTACGCGAACACGAACGCGATCATCATCGCGCCCCAGAAATCGGGCAGCGAGTACAGCGTCAGCAGGAATCCCGAGCTCGCGCGATCGAACCAGCCGCCGCGATGCGTCGCCTGCAGCACGCCAATGACAACACCAAGTACGAGACTGAGCGCGAGAGACAAACCGGTCAGGAGCAGCGTGCGCGGCACGGCGTCCGCCAGCACGGCGGCAACGGATTCACCAGCCGCTACGGAGTAGCCGAAACGGCCCTGTGCGACGCTCCCAAGGTATTTGACGAACTGCTCCGGGATCGGGCGATCCCACGCGTACTGATGACGCCATTTGGCCCGAATGGCAGGCGTGACGTTCGTCGACGCGTAGGCAAATGGTTCGCCAGGGGCGGCGTGGATGACGACAAAGCTGATCGTCGTGACGATGAACACCACGACGAGCGACTGCCAGAGCCGTGCGGCCAGGCGTCGCCGCATCGGTCAGGGCTTTGACGTTGCCGGGGCGAGCCCGATGCGATCGCGTTCGATGCGCTTGTCAGGCGATATCGACCAGTCGGCGAGATTCGCCCACCACTCGTCCAGTCGCATCGTGGCGGGCTCGATGCGCCGGTTCACCGCGGCAGTGTACGTGAAATCGAACAGCCAGATGGCCGGCAGGTCGTCGATGATCTGTTGGAACGCGCCCGAGGCGTACGCCTTCCTCTTGCCAGCGTCGAACGAGAAAGTCGCGCTGTCGAGCAGCGCGTCGACGCGAGGATTCGAGTAGTGGAGGAAGTTCTGTCCCTGCGGAGTGAATCCCGACGTTCCCCAATTCTGCTTCGCGCCGCCTGGACTCGGATCGGTTCCAAAGGCGTTGATGATCGCGTCGAACTTTCCCTGCAACAGTCTCGGGAAGAAGACGTTGGGCGCGACGCGATCGACGTCGACCTGTGCGCCAGCGCGCCGAAACTGCTCCTGCAAAAGCTCGGCGTAGCGCAGGTTGCGCACGCTCGTGTTGAACACGAGGAGCGAGAAATGGAGCGGGCGACCTGCCTTGCTGCGCACGCCGCCGGTACCGCGTCGCCACCCGGCCGAATCCAGCAATGCGGCGGCGGCCGCGGTGTCGTACGGAGGAACATGCAGCGTGCTGTCGGCCACGCCGAGCCCCATGGGGAAGGGCCCGTGGCCGAGGTGTCCGTTGTCGCCGAACACGTTGCGAACCAGTCCCTCGCGATCGACGGCCATCGAGAGCGCGCGTCGAACGCGGCGATCCGAGAACATCGGATGCGGCGCATTCTTGCGATTGGGGTCGAACTGGTTCATGCCCATGAACGTGTACCCCAACTTGCGCACCACGAGCAGCCGAGCGTTGGGGTTATCGGCGAGTTTGGCGACATGATCGGTCGGAAACGCCTCCATGAAGTCGGACTGGCCCGTCAACACCTGCGTCTCCCCGGTGGGGACGTCAACGGGGGTAAGCACCACTCGGTCGAGCTTTGGACGGCCCCGGTAGTTCGCAGTGTCGGCGAGAAGCTCCAGATGGACGCCCGGTTTCCAGTCACCGACGCGGAACTGGCCGCTTCCCACGAGGCGATGGGCAGCTTCGGACGTGTGGAGCTGGTTCAAGGGGATCGAACCGTAGACGTGCTCGGGCATGATCACGAGCTGGTACGCCACGTCGTAGAACTGCTCCGCCGTGTGCCTTTTGAACCAGACAACCGCCGTGGAGGAGTCGCGCACCGAGACTGAATCCAGATTGGTCAGCAGCGATGCAGCGGGTGACCCGACGCTGGTATCGGTGAAGACACGGAAGCTGTAGCGGACATCGCTCGCGGTGACCGGCTTCCCGTCGTGCCAGCGGGCGCGCGGATCGATCTCGAACGCGATCGAGAGCGAGTCGGGCGCCCAGGTCCAGCGCTTCGCCAGGCGCGGCGCGAAGGTCTTGTCGCCAACCGTGGTCAGCGACGAATCGATTTCCGCGAGCCGGTCGAATACGAGATCCTGAACCATCCGGCCGTTCTGCTCACCCACAAACGGCGGCAAGGCATCGACGACATCCCCGCCGATCCCAACGATCATGGTCCCGCCAGCGGCGTTCGTGGCGCGCGCGCCTTCGGGGCCGCGGCAGGCGGCGACGAGAAGGGCCAGTGCGAAGAGGAGAGCTGAATTGCGCATGCCTGAGTGCGGGGGGGGGGACGGCGTGAGAGGTGGGAACTGCAGGCCCGGACGGCTTGTGCGGGAAGAACTCGACTGGCTCGACACCGAGAGCTACGTCATCATCGATACCAAGTCCACGCGTCGTCCTCGTAGTGGACGATGAGACTCGCGGCCTGGGCACGGAGCTCGTCGTCGACGAACAACGGCTCCGCGCATGGATCTTCGATCTCTCGTACCGACGACGCCAGTGCCTCGTACAGCTCCTCCGCCGACGGGGCACGACCCAGCGCCCCGGCGAGCGTCGCCGGCGCCGGAATTGGTCCGAGGGCGTCGGTCCGCAATTGTGTCAGCACACTCTGATCATCCTCCACCAGGATCGAGCCGTGTTGCAGCATCGCTCCGTTCGAGCGCCACTGCGCGCTGCCGGCGAGCTTTCGGCCATCGAGGGTGAGCTCGCCGGCCCACGGTTCGTTGAAGCACGGCGCCGGACCTGGCGTGGCGCCGCGGGTTTCACGCGCTGAAATCCGGGCGTCGACGCCGATTCTGGCGAGACCGGCGACGAGCAGGCGATTGATGCGCTCATAGGACGCGTGAAGATCGCCCGCGTCGCTCGCCGGCGCGGTGACGCAGTACGTGATCTCGCGGTCGTGGAGGATCGCGCGGCCGCCCGTTGGGCGCCGCACGACGGAGAAGCCGCGGGCGCGAATCCGGTCGGCGTCGTAGTGCCGGCGCGCCGCCTCGTTCCGCCCAAACGAAACCGTGGGACGCGACCAGGAGTAGACGCGAAGCGTCCATTCCCCGGTCTCGCGGGCGCGCGCCATCAGCGCCTCGTCCAGCGCCATGTTCTGCGCGCCACCGGCGGGCGGAGTGTGCAGCATACGCCAGTGCGACCGCGGCATCAGTCTCGACGGTGGGGGTCTGGGGGGGGCGGGGGGCAAAGCGAATCTTCTGAGCCTAAGATAAATTCCAGCAGCACGAAACGCCCGCCTGTTTCCGGGGCTCCCCCAGCCCGCGAGAGGATTAGATGACACACGCCAGCCACGACATCTCCGCCGTCGACGCGGCGAGCTTCATTCCGCGACACATTGGCCCGACCGACGCGGACATCCAGGCAATGCTGGACGTCCTGGGCTTCGACAATCTCGACGCGTTGATCGACGCGACCGTCCCGGAAGGGATTCGCCTCCGGCGCCCGCTCGCCATCCACGGCGCGATGACGGAGCACGAAGCGCTCGCAGCGATTCGCTCCATCGCGCAGCGCAACCAGATCTACCGCTCGTATCTCGGACTCGGCTATTACGGCTGCTACACGCCGCCCGTCGTCCAGCGAAACGTCCTCGAGAATCCCGGCTGGTACACCGCGTACACACCTTATCAGGCGGAGATCGCACAGGGCCGACTCGAGGCGTTGCTGAACTACCAGACCATGGTCATGGACC
This sequence comes from Gemmatimonadaceae bacterium, assembly GCA_035493635.1. GTDB lineage: Bacteria > Gemmatimonadota > Gemmatimonadetes > Gemmatimonadales > Gemmatimonadaceae > JAQBQB01. Next base: position 8,371 of record DATJHY010000228.1, read on the forward strand.
TGACCGGTCTCGAGATCGCCAACGCGTCGCTTCTCGACGAGGGCACGGCGGCCGCCGAAGCGATGACGCTGTCGTACGCGCTGCGCGGTAAGCCGGGCAAGGAAACCTTCTTTGTTTCCGACGAGTGCTTCCCTCAGACGATCGAAGTCGTGAAGACCCGGGCACGTGCCCGTGGCATCGACGTCGTCGTCGGCGATTGGCGGAAAGCACCCATTGGCTCGGACGTGTTCGGAGTCCTGCTTCAGTATCCGACGACGGACGGTGCGGTCTACGACTACCGGCAATTCTGCGAGCGTGCCCACGCCGTTGAAGCGATCGTGACCGTGGCGACGGATCTGATGAGCCTGGTGCTCCTCGCTCCGCCCGGCGAGTGGGGGGCCGACGTGTGCGTCGGCAACTCGCAGCGGTTTGGCGTTCCACTCGGCTACGGCGGCCCGCACGCGGCCTTCTTCGCGACGAAGGACGAGTTCAAGCGACAGATCCCGGGTCGCATCATTGGCGTGTCGCGCGACGCCGACGGGAAGCCCGCGCTGCGCATGGCGCTGCAGACGCGCGAACAGCACATCCGCCGTGAGAAGGCGACGAGCAACGTATGCACGGCGCAGGTGCTGCTGGCCGTCATGGCGAGCATGTACGCCGTCTATCACGGCCCCGACCGACTCACCGCGATCGCCCGGCGCATTCACGAGCTGGCGGCGACGCTCGCCGCGGGGGTCGAGCAGCTCGGCTACACGCTGACCAGCGACGACTACTTCGACACGATCAGCGTCGAGATGGGCGACCGGCCGGCAAGCGACATCATCGGCGCCGCGCGGGCGCGAGGCATCAACCTGCGCGCGTCCGGACCGGATGAGTCGCGTGTCGTCATCGCGCTCGACGAAACGGTGACATCCGCTGACGTGAACGAGCTGCTCGAGCTGTTCGCGGCCGGCCACGGCAAGGCGCCAACGATCGAGGCGCTGGGCACCGGCGTCGATGCCCGGTATGACGAGCGGTTCGCGCGCACGACGCCGTTCATGACGCATCCGGTCTTCAACAGCTACCACTCCGAGACCGAGATGCTCCGCTACCTCAAGCGCCTCGAGTCAAAGGATCTGTCGCTCACGACGTCGATGATTCCGCTCGGGTCGTGCACGATGAAGCTGAACGCAACCGCGGAGATGTATCCCGTTACCTGGCCGGAGTTCGGAAACATGCATCCGTTCGCGCCGGTCGAGCAGGCCAAGGGCTACAAGGAGTTGTTCGACCGACTGGAGCGCGCACTCGCCGAAATCACGGGCTTTGCCGCGATCTCGCTGCAGCCCAATGCCGGATCGCAGGGCGAGTACACCGGTCTCCTGGTCATTCGCGCCTATCACGAATCACGCGGCGAGTCGCACCGCAACGTCTGCCTGATTCCGCACTCGGCCCACGGGACCAACCCGGCGAGCGCCGTGATGGCCGGGATGAAGGTCGTCGTCGTGAAAACCGACGACAACGGCAACATCGACGTCGCGGACCTCGAGGCGCAGGCCAAGGCGAACGCGGCGAACCTGGCGGCGCTCATGGTGACGTATCCCTCGACCCACGGCGTGTTCGAGGAAGCGATCACCGACATCTGCCGGATCGTACACCAGTACGGCGGCCAGGTATACCTCGACGGCGCGAACATGAATGCGATGGTCGGGCTGTCGCGGCCGGCGGACATCGGCGCCGACGTGTGCCACTTGAACCTGCATAAGACCTTTTGCATCCCGCACGGCGGCGGCGGACCGGGAATGGGGCCGATCGGCGTGGCCAAGCATCTCGTCGATTTCCTGCCGACGAATCCTATTGTGCCATCGGGCGCGCGTCATAGCGCGGGCGCGGTGTCGGCGGCGCCGTGGGGCAGCTCGAGCATTCTGCCCATCTCGATGATGTACATCGACATGATGGGGGGCGAGGGACTGACGCACGCCACCAAGATCGCGATTCTCAATGCGAACTACGTGGCCAAGCGGCTCGAGCCGCACTACCCGGTGCTGTACAAGGGAACGAACGGCACGATCGCGCACGAGTGCATCGTCGATCCGCGCGCGGTGAAGACGTCAGCCGGGGTCGAAGCCGAAGACATCGCGAAGCGTCTGATGGACTACGGCTTTCACGCGCCGACTTTGTCGTTCCCGGTCGCCGGCACGCTGATGATCGAGCCCACGGAGAGCGAGTCCAAAGCCGAGCTCGACCGGTTCTGCGATGCGCTGATCGCCATCCGCGAGGAGATCAGAGAAATCGAAATGGGGATCGCGGATCGTCACGACAACCCGCTGAAGAACGCGCCGCATCCGCTAGCCCGGGTGGTCGCGGACAAATGGGAACACGCGTACGGCCGCGAGCGGGCGGCGTTCCCCGCGCCGTGGACGCGGCAATACAAGTTCTGGCCGGCCGTGGGGCGCGTAGAGAGCGCCTACGGAGACCGGAATCTCATCTGCTCGTGCCCGCCGACGGACGCGTACGCGGAGGTCGTGGCGGAGCGGAGCTAGCTCCGCCTACGGACGTGTCGCGCCACCACCGCCAAGCACGGCGTTCAGGTTGGTTCTCGCGCTCGCGTAGTCCGGGCGCAATCGCAAGGCTTCTCTGAACTCGGCGGCCGCCTCGGTGGTGCGGCCGCTTCGTGCGTAGGCGACACCCAGACTATTGTGGGCTTCGGCGCGCGTCGAGTCGGTCGCGATCGCGGCGCGGAAATCCTGAATTGCCTCATCGAGGCGGCCGGCGGAGAGATACACGAGTCCCCGGTTGGTGTGCGCGTCCGCGTATCGCGGCGCGGTGCTGATGGCGGCGTTGAACCACTTCGCGGCTTCGTTGACGTTGCCCTGGTCGAGGAACACGACGCCAAGATCGTTCAGTGCCTCGGCGTTTCGTGGGTCGAGTTGGAGAGCCTTGTTGTACTCGGCGACAGCCCGCTCGGTCTGCTTATCGGCGTAGTAGGCGACGCCGAGCAGGGTGTGAGCCTGCGCTTTGTTCGGCGACTGACGCAGTGCCTCCTCCAGCAGTGGCACGGCCTGGCCGGCGGCGCCCCGGGCCACCAGCTCGCGCGCGACGAGATTGTTCATGAGAAACGAGTGCGGCGAGACCGCCAGCGATGCGCTGGCAAGCGTGAACGTGTCGCGCCAGTCCTCGTTCCGCCGGATCGTTCGCGCACTCAGCGCAAGCAGCGCGGCGGGAAGCGCGACAGTCAGCGCGGCACGGCGGGTTTGCGGCCACGCGTCCAGCGCCAGAACGGCGCAGCCGAGCACGAGACACAAGCCGACCGATGGCAAATAGAGAATTCGTTCCGCCTTCCCGAGCCCAGAAGCGAAGAACAGGTTGCTCGCCGGCAGAATCGTTACCAGGAACCACGCAATGGAGAACACCAGCGTACGCTGGTGGCGAAGCTTGGTACCGACTAGAACGATCAACCCGACGAGCAGGATCAGCGAAACCAGCGCTGGTCCATCGGCGAGCGAGCGAGCGATCGGGACATCAGTAACCCAGTAATCCGCGAGGAGTGTCCGCGGCCAAACGAACAGCCAGAGATACTCGAAGAGCGTACGAATCGCCGTGAGCACGCGCGCGTACGCCGGTACTCCGATCCAACCGCTCCAGACGTGCGCGGACTGCGTGACCGCATGCAGGCGAAATGCGAGGTAGACGACGAGCGCGGCCGCCAGGGCGGCATACCGCGGCGCGAGCGCTTTCACGGAGAGAATTCCGCGCTCGCGAAGCTGTTCGCGGCGGGTCCAATCGTAGAGCGCGAACAGCACCGGCAGGGTCACGGCGCTCTCTTTGGAGAAGAGTGCGAGGAGGTAAAGGAGGCCGGCGCCGATTGCGGCGATGACGGACGGCCTGCGCCCCAGCCACAAGGCGAGCACGACGAACAGCGTGACGAGAATCTCGGCACGGCCGACGATGCCGGTGACCGCCTCGACGTGGATTGGGTGCACCGCGAACACGGCAGCCGCGGCGAAAGCCGGCGCCGCGGATCCGAGCAACTCGGACGCAAACAGAAACAGGACCAGCGCGATGCCGGCGTGGAGGGCCAGGTTCGTGATGTGGAACGCGGCCGCGCTCAATCCGGAGACGCGATAGTTCAGAGCGTAGCTAAAGACCGTGAGCGGCCGATAGAGCCCGGGGTCGACCGCATCGCCCGCCGCTCCCGCACCCGTCCAGTAATCGGTCGTGAAGATCCGGACCAGATTTCCGACCGAGCGAACGAGCGGATTCTTGACGACGATTGCATCGTCGTCGAGGACGAAGCCGTTCCGCGTGGCGTTGGCGTACGCGAGGACGGCGAGCGCGACGACCGCTGCGGCAAGCCAGAAGGACAACGACGGGGCACCGCGCCGTCTGGGCGCGGACTTTCGCTGTTCCTGCCTCTTTTGCCGGCGTGTCGTGGGTACTACTGCCCGAGCTGCGCCGAGTAGGCGGCCGCGTTCAACAACGCGCTCTTTTCGCCCGAGTCCTTCAGGCGGAGCTTGATCATCCAGCCGTCGCCGTAGGGCGTGGAGTTGACGAGCGCCGGCTCCTTGTCGAGCCGGTCGTTGATGGCCACGACTTCGCCGGACAGCGGGGAGTAGAGCTCGGAGACGGCCTTGACCGCCTCAACGGTGCCGAACACGTCGTGCTTCTTGAAGGTCGCGCCGACCTTGGGCAGCTCGATGTAGACGATGTCGCCGAGCTCGCCTTGCGCGTAATCCGTGATGCCGACCGCGACGACGTTGTCCTCGCCGGTGGATTTCACGTACTCATGGTCTTCGGTATACAGCAGGTCCTGCGGAATCTCGGACACGACGCGCTCCCGGAGCGATGGTGAGTACCAGTGGCGCGCAGTCTATCCGAGCCGAAAATGAGTGTCAAGGAACCGCGGCGGCGCTCCGTGGTCCTTCGGCTTCTCGCATCAGCGTGGCCCACACGTCCTGCACCCGGCGCTCGAGCTGGGCGAAGGTGCCGTCGTTTTCGATGATGAAGTCGGCGCGCGCTCGCTTGAGCTCCGCGGGCATTTGCGCGGCGATCATGTCCATCGCCTCGGTCTCACGCAGGTCGCGATCCTTGACGAGGCGCTCGAGTCGCAGGGCCCGGCTGGCGTCGACGAGAGCGATCCGGTCGAATCGATCAGTCATGTGCCGCTCGAAGAGCAGCGGGATGTCGCAGATGACGACCTGATCGCCGCGCAGGCGTGCCTGCTCGATCAGCCGGAGGCGGAGGCGCTCGACCTCGGGATGGACGATCTGATTAAGTTCTTCCAACTGGTCGTGATCGGAGAACACGATGCGACGCAACGCCGCGCGATCGAGGTGCCCGTCGGGGGCGAGGACCCGTGCGCCCCACCGGGCGACGATCTTGCCGTAGGCGGCGGTACCGATCTCGACGGCCCGCCGAGCCAGGATGTCGGCGTCGATGACGGTGGCACCGCGCTCGGAGAACATCTGCGCGACGGTCGATTTGCCGCTGCCGATGTTTCCGGTGAGTCCTACGAGGAGCATGACGGATTCCTTGGATGGGGCCGCCTCACGGCGAGACCCGGCGTGGTCCAAGCATAGGAAGGGCCGCGGAACCCGTCAACGACGAAATTGAGGCAACACGAGCAATGGGAGATGGCGTGAGCTCGACTTTGGAGGAGCGGAATCAAACAGATGGCGCGGACGACGAGTTCCGGCAGCTCATTCGGCGGCAGCTGGAGCTCCTCGGCGAGGACCCGGATCGCGAGGGACTCGCTCGCACGCCCCACCGGGTCGCCACCTCGCTCGCCTGGCTGACGCGCGGCTACGAAATGGACGTCGAGCACGTCGTCGGCCACGCCGTCTTCGACGCCGAGCATGCGACGAACATGGTGATGGTGCGCGATATCGAGCTATACAGCTTGTGCGAGCACCATATGCTGCCATTCTACGGCAAGGCGCACGTCGCCTACATCCCGGACGGGAAGATCGTGGGCTTGAGCAAGTTGCCGCGCATCGTCGAAGTGTTTTCGAGACGCCTGCAGGTGCAGGAGCGCCTCACGGAGCAGATCGCCAGCGCGCTCGACGATGTCCTCAAGCCACAAGGCGTAGGGGTGATCATCGAGGCGTACCATCTGTGCATGATGATGCGTGGGGTCGAGAAGCAGAACTCGAAGACCATCACGAGCGCCGTGCGGGGGTCGTTCAGGTCGGACCAGCGGACGAGGGAGGAGTTCTTGACGCTGGCGTACGCGCCGCAGCGGTAATGCGGCGGGCGACCGGGCGGCGGGCGACTTCGGGCTGGGTTCGTTGCGCGTGGCTGCCGTCGGGGCGCCGCCCGAAGTCCGACGGCAGACTTCCGACATCCGATAACGGCGGTAGCTGGGAAGACCAGGCGTTGACCGGTAACCCCCAATTCGTCAAACGCCGTTGTCTGGCGTCACGGTCTGCCGTCTGATGTCGGACGTCGGCCGTCTGTCGTCGGGCCCGTCTTGACCCCCGCTCGCCACGCCGGCGCGAACCGAGGGCGTCCGCCCTCTGCCATCCGCTACAACAGCCGTCCCTGGTCCTCGTCCCGTCTCGGCACCGAATGGCACGCGCGGCAACGGGCCTCGTACGACTCGGTGCTGCCCACCATGATCGTGGGCGAGTCGTAGCGGGCCGGCCGGCCGCCGATGAGACGCTGATTGCGACTGGCGGGGTTGCCGCAGATCACGCAGATGGCGTGCAGCTTGTCCACCACCTCGGCAATCGCGAGGAGTTGCGGCATCGGTCCGAAGGGCTCGCCGCGAAAATCGCTGTCCGTGCCCGCGATGATCACGCGAACGCCGCGATTGGCCAGTGACGTCGCGAGGGGCACGATGGCCGGATCGAGGAACTGGGCTTCGTCGATCGCGACCACCTGCGTGTCGGGCTGGACGAGCTGCGCGATCTGCTCCGGTGTGTCTATCGGTACGGCTTCGACGGTCCGGCCGTCGTGGCTCGAGACGTGGTAGATGCCCGAATAGCGTTCGTCGAGGTGGGACTTGAACACCTGCACCTTCTTTTTCGCGATGATCGCGCGGCGCACGCGGCGAATGAGCTCCTCACTCTTGCCGCTGAACATGACACCGCAAATCACCTCGATCCAACCCGCGGTGCCGGAGTAGTAGCCGTCCGCGTTCACTCGCGCGCCTCGCGCCGCGGACCCCGGCCGCCGCCTCCCCGCGGGCCGCGCGACTCTCCGCGATTCCGATCTCCACCTCCGCGGCCGCCACGCCCGCCCGCGTCACGCGCGCCGCGACCAGCTCCGCGCGGCGGACGCTCCTCGTCGCGCCGTACGAGCGCCCGCCGCCCACGAATCGAAGTCCCCGTGACGCGATCGATCACGGTGTCGGCAACAGCCGACGCGACTTCGACGATGGAGTGCGACTCACGGATGTCGATCTTGCCGACGTCGCCGCTGCTCAAGCCGGCCTGATTGGCGATGGCGCCCATCAAATCGCCCGGACGCGCGTTGTCCCGCGCGCCCACGTTGACGAACAGCCGCGTCATGGGTCCGGCGTCGCGCGCGCGCGAGATCGGTGCAGGTGCGTCGGACGGTCTGGGCGCGGCAGCGGCCACGCGCTCGACCTGCTTTGCGCGCTCGCGTTCCTGCTCCAGCAGCTTGAGGGCTGCCGCGGCGAGCTCCACCCCGTCGAAATCGTCGAGCAGCGGCTCGAGTGCGAGCAGCTCGCGGTCGACCGGCGTGCCGATCAGCACGTCGCGCAGCTCGGTCCTTATTCGCGCTTCGTGTGCGCGCGCGAGGCTCGCCGGTTCGGCCAACGTGTACGGCGTGATCGCTCCGCCCGCGGCAAGGGCACGGAGACTCGCGAGCTGCCGCGGCTGCACGAGCGCAATCGTCCGCGCTGCTGTGCCAGCGGCTTCGCGCAGCTCCTCGTGCGTCGCCGGCAGATCGAACAGGATGACGAGCTCCGTATTCGGGGCGGCGGTTCGGCCAACCCTCACGTCGTCGTCGTCGGAATACCCAAGCGTGCGGAGCAACGCTCTGACCGCCGGCTCCAACTCGGCGTCGCGCACGAATACGAGCGCCGACGTCGGATTGACGTCGTCGAGCAATCTGCGGAGCGTGCCGAGTCGAGACTGCGACGATACTGACACGAACGAGATCGGCGTGGGCTCGCTCAACTCCGGCGTATGAGCCACGACACGGCGCGCACGGCGGGCGTACCGTTCGAGCAGGGCCTCGACATCGGGCGTGAGCGTGGACGTGACGATCGTTCGCGCGGCGTCCTTGGGCAGCTCAGCCATCAAGGTCTCGAGCGCCGCGGGTCCGCCTCGCGTCGCGAGCTCGTCGATCCAGGCGATGCAGGCCAGGCGCGTGTCCGCGAGCTTGATCGCCGCCTTGGAGACGAGCTCCAGGAGGACGGTGTCGGCGCCGACCAGAATCTGTGGCGGGCGAAGCCTGGCGAGGCGTGCCGCTCGCGCCGCGGACGTGGCGGCGAGGATCTGAATGGGCCGGCCTGCGGTGAGTCTCACCGCGGCAGCGGCAACCGCCGCGGCGGCGTCGGCGTCGGCCGTGATCACGACCAGTTGGATTTCCGCGCGCGTTTCGTCGATTCGGTCGACCAGGGGGGACAAGAATTGGCTGATCGATGCCCAGTCGTGCGGCATGACGTACACCACGTTCTGCCCGCGCGACACCGACCCGAGACCACCTCCTGCCTGTTCCACCGGAACCCCCAACGACGTTGTAGCGCGGCCTCAACTCGACTCTTAACATTGCCGCAACGGGGTGAAGTATAGCCCGCGCCGGTTCCGCTCTCCATTCTGTTCGCATGCCGCCCAAGCCAACCTCCTTCACTCCGTCCGCCAACGTCGCGGGACTCCGCGAATCAGCGACGATTGCCGTGTCCGCCCGCGCCAAGGAACTGCGTGCCGCGGGGCGACCCGTGATCGATCTCGGCGCGGGTGAGCCAGACTTCGGCACGCCCCGCTTCGTGATGGATTCGGCGCACCGTGCGCTCGATGCCGGCGCGACGCGCTATACGCAGGTTGAAGGCATCTTGCCACTGCGAGAGACCATCGCGGCACGCGCCACGCGCATTCACGGCGGCCCGGCGATCGATGCGAGTCAGATCGTCGTATCGACCGGAACCAAGCAGGCGCTGTTCAACTCCTGCTTCTCGCTGTTCGGCCCAGGCGACGAAGTGCTGATCCCAACGCCGGGATGGACGAGCTACTACCAGATGGTCTCGCTGGCCCGCGCCACACCAATTCCGGTGCGAGGCGCGCGCGAGCGGCAGCTCAAGGTCAGCGCGGACGATCTTCGTCGCGCGAGCACGCCACGGACCAAGGGGCTCATCCTGAACTCGCCGTGCAATCCAACCGGCGCCGTGTACTCGCACAGCGAGCTGGCACGGCTCGTGGACGTTGCGAACGAGCGCGGCTGGTGGATCGTGAGCGACGAGATCTACCGGGCAATCTCGTACGGCGGCGAGGCGACGTCGCTGCTGTCAGTCGCGTCAGGCCTCGATCGTCTCGTCGTCGTGGACGGAGTCGCCAAATCGTTCGCCATGACCGGGTGGCGGATCGGCTGGTCGATCTCGACGCGTCCGTTGGCGCAAACGCTCGCCGCGCTCCAGTCCCACACCACGTCGAACGCGACGACGCTGTCGCAGCATGCAGCGTTCACGGCCCTCGAGGACGCCAGCGCGGCGAAACGAGCCACGCGCGAGATGGTCGCCGAACTGGCGCAGCGGCGCGACGCCGCGCTGGCCCTGCTTCGGCAAGGCGGCGTGGAGGTTCTGGAACCTGCGGGCGCGTTCTACCTGTTCATTAACGCAGGCAAAGCGAACTCGACAGACCCAGAGCCTGGAACTACTTTCGCGACCCGGCTCTTGGAAGAAGCGAACGTCGCCGTCGTTCCGGGAAGTGCGTTCGGATCTCCGGAGTGGATTCGGGTGTCATACGCTGCACCGGTCGAGCAGGTCCTCGAGGGGGTGCGGAGGATCGTCGCGACTGGTATATCTCAGCACCGCGTCGGCGGGGCCGAGCCAGCGCCGATCGAAGCAATACGATGATGCGGGTTGCGAGCGATCGAGGCCGCACGACGCCGGACGACATGCGACATTCGACACTCGGCGCAAGGAGAAGCGTGTGAAGATTGCCGTGGAACTTCAGCCCACGAGTGGATCGTCGGCGGAAGTCGAGTACACATGGGACCCCGACACCGAGATTCTGTCGGCGCAGCTCTCGCCGCGCGCGACCGGCGAAGGGATCTCGGGATCGCTCGGCGTCGAGGGCCGCGATGGATCCTGGCTCATCCTCGATGTCCAGGCTGGCAGGATCAACGGCGTCGAGGTCGCGGTGTGGCCGGACGTTCGCAAGCTGCCGGCGCTGAGTCCTCCCACGCAGGTCGAGGACGCGGATCTCGTCGTCCCAACCACGCGAACGGGATCGGACGTCGCCGCGATGGAGATGGAAACGCGCCTCGTCGCCGAAGCCGATTCCACCGAGCGTAATTTTCATTTCCGGCTTGGCAGACCGCGCGATTCGCGAACGGTTCGCGTCGCGCGCAACTTGCTCGTGGACGTGGACGAAAAGAGCCGTATCGCGGGACTCTGGCTGCTCAACGTGCCTCCCGCTCCGGCCGATCTGTGATCACGACGATCGTCCTGATACGCGTCGACCCGACGCTCATCCCAACCGCGGCGAACATGCTCGCCGGCGTGGACGGCGTCACCGAGGTGTACTCGGTGTCGGGCGACTGGGACCTGGTCGCGATCGTTCGCGTGCCGCAGTACGACCAGATCGCGCACGTGGTGACGGAGATCTTCCCGACCGTGCCGGGCATCCAGCGCACGCAAACGCTCACCGCGTTCCGAGCCTACTCGCGGAAAGACCTGCAGCAGGCCTGGGACATCGGCGTCGAGTAAGACATGTCTGATCGATCGGGCGACTACATCGCGGGGCTGTTCAGCGCCGAGGACGAGTTGTTGGCCTCGTTGCGCGAGGAGGCGGATCGCACCGGCCTGCCGCCGATCGCGATCTCGGCCGA
>DATJHY010000229.1:0-16492 GCA_035493635.1 Gemmatimonadaceae bacterium
TGGAAGGTGAGCGTCGTCATGTTCTGGCCGAACGCGATCTCGTCGGGCCGACCGTTCATGAAGGCGGCGAGCGTCTCGCGCGAGTACGCGATGAGCGCGTCGGTCTCCTCGCTCGTCGGATATCGCCAGTGGGTGTTGGCGTTGTGATGGTAGAGATAGTCGTCGACCGCTTCGACGACGGGCCGCGGAACCTGGGTGCCGCCCGGTCCATCGAAGTACGCCACGGGATGCCCGCGATGGATGCGCGCCAGCGCCGGGAATTGGGCGCGGATCGCGCCGAGCGAAACCGACTGTTGCGCGCGAGGATCGGCCGTCGCCGTCATGCGATCTCCACTCCCGCCCACTGCTCGATCATCTTTACAGCCTCCACGTGGTCGGCGATCTCCCCGAGCTCGCCGCGGGCGATGCGGAAGAGATCAGCCGTGAGTTGCAGCACGGGCGCCGGCACCCTCGCGTCGCGCGCCACGTCCGCCGCGATCCCGACGTCCTTCTCGAGCAGCGCGAGGCGGAACGTACGCGGAAACGCGCGCGTCAGCACACGCTCGGGGAAGAGATTCATCGACGTGTTCGATCGACCGCTCGACGCATTGATGACGTCGAGCGCGATTTTGGGATCGACGCCAAGCTTGACGAGCGCGGCGAGGCCCTCGGCCGCGGCGAGGATGTGCGTCGCGAGGAGCGCGTTGTTCACGGCCTTGACGGCGTCGCCCGCGCCGACGTCGCCGCAGTGGACGATCTTCTGGCCGAACGTTTCGAGCACCGGCCGCACGCGATCGAGGACGGACACGTCACCGCCAACCATCACGGTGAGCGTCCCCTTCTGCGCGCCGGTCGTTCCCCCGCTGACCGGCGCGTCGATGAAGTCGATACCCCTGGCGGCGAGAGCATCGCGAATGACGCGCGAGGTCGCCGGGTCGCCGGAGGTGCAGTCGACGAGGACCATGCCGTTCGACATGCCCGCGAGCAGACCGTCGGGCGCCTCGAGGATCTGGTGAACCTCGCGCGACGTCGGCAGGCAAGTGATTACGACGTCCGCGCCGCGCGCCGCGTCGGCCGGCGTCGCGGCGTGCCGCGCCCCGGACTCGCGCGCGAATTCGGCGGCGCGCTCCGTGGTGCGATTCCACACGGCGAGCGGCAGGCCGGCCGCCGCGATTCGTGCCGCCATCGGCCGCCCGATCGCGCCGAGCCCAAGAAAGGCGATGTTCATGCGGCAAAAGTTACCACGGCGTTAACTTTCGCGCATGATTACGCGCGTGCGCGTCGAGGGAATGAGCTGCCAGCACTGCGTCCGAGCCGTGTTCACGTCGCTCACGGCCGTGGAAGGGATCACGCGCGCGGATGTGAGAATCGGCGCGGTGGAGGTCGAGCATTCCGGCGCGGTGACAGTCGAGAAGCTGCGCGAGGCGATCGCGGTGGCGGGATATCGCGTCGTCGATGGGAAGACGAATCGGAGGGCGCTGAACCTGTTTGGCTCGGCTGGCGGCTAACCGCGCTCGGCTTGGCGCTCGGCTGATAGCTGACGGCCCTTGCTGACAGCCATTGGCCGACGGCTGAGGCCATCGGCTGACAGCCTGGCCGTCAGCTGACAGCCAAGCCGTCAGCAGTCAGCTCGAGCCGACCGCTATCAGCCGTCAGCTCGAGCTGTCAGCTATCAGCCGAGCGCCCAGCCGACCGCCGTTAGCCGAAAGCCGAGTCAGTACGAGATCCAGTACGACCCTTTCACGAGAAACACATTCCCGGGGTGCGCGCGTTCGAGCTCGCCCAGCCCACCCGCCGCGTGCCGCGCGTCGAAGCCGGACAGGCTCATCGTGCGCTCCTGCGCCCACACGAGATACAGCGTCGACCCCGGCCGATACTCCCAGCGCAGCACTGTGTTCGAGCGGTATTGCTTGAAGTCGAACGCACCCGGATCGCCGCCGTTGTAGGGGCGGAAGCGATCGGCCCAGTCGGCGGCCCGCGCGTTGGCGACCTCGAGCCAGTCGCTGAAATTGCCGCGCGTCGCGAAGGGCGCGGCGTACACCTGCAGCGACAGCGTGGGCGTCGCCGTCACGCTCAGCCGGAAGGTCGCGGCGCGGGTCGTCTGGTCGAGGCGCGCCAATGTGTAATGCGTCGTGTCCGATCCGATGGTCCCGTAATTCCCGTTGGGCTGCAGCGCGTTGATGTTGTGGCCGTAGTTGTACGACACACTGCCCGTCATCCGGCTCGTGAAGCGGAAGTCGGCCGAGGGGCCGCCGCTCCACGTCCGTGAACGGCCGCCGTCGCCGCCCATCCAGTTGAGATTCAGATACGGGATCACCGGCCACCGCGGGTCGCCCTGGACGCTCGCCCACCCCCACGTCGAGCGGTCGGTGCGGATCGCGGGGCCACCGCGCGTGCAGTTGTCGCAGTACGACGTGGCGGCCGCATTCAATCCCTCGCCGGCGTGCAGCCACCAACTGTTCTTGAGCTGCCAGTGCGTATTGATGTTCCCGCCCAAATCGGTGCGCGTGCCGTCCCACGAGTAATTGACCCACTCATTGACGTTGAAATTCCAGAACCGGTAGAACGCGCGCGGCGTGTTCTGGTGGTACTGTCCCCAGAAGAACTGGTTCTTGGTATTCGCGCGCGACAGGTAGCCGACGTCGTTCGGCTCGAACCCCGGCGAGATGAGCTGGAATCCGCCGCTGAACAGCGTCGATCCGCCACCGCGCTTGGAGAGGATCACCTCGGCCGAGTACCCGCCGAGGCTCGTGCGCGTCGAATCGTAGATGAGGTCATCGTCGGGCCGGATGTAGTTGTGCACGGGATTCTGCTGCGTGAGTGCCATCGCCGCGGCCGTGCCGCGGACCGCGCTCTGCGCGTAGTAGCCCGAGATCTGGTAGTTGCGATCCCAGAATTGGTGACGGACGTCGATCCCGCCGACCACCGCGTCGGAGCGAAGGAATGGGTTCGACCATTTGTCGACGTTCCGGTGCACGTCGGTCAGCATCGCGCCAATCGCGCTGCCGCCCTCGCGGAACTCGCGCTGCAATCGGCCGACGAAGTAGTTGGTCTGCGGCTCGATCGTCTGGCGCGACGGCGTGATCTCACGCTGGGTCACGGCATCGAGGACGCCAAGCGAGACGCCGTTGGACAGTCGGCCGGTGAGCTTGGCCGCGCCGAGGATCGTTGACGCCGTGGCATTCGACTCGTCGGCGTACGTGTCGCCGAGCTGCGGGCTGCGGCCGATGCGCCGCGAGTAGAACAGGCCCGAGCACACTCCGTCGTTGCACTGCGTGTCGAAGCGGAAGAGTCCCTGCCCTTCCATGAAGAACGGCCGCTTCTCGGGAAAGAACGTCTCGAACGCGGAGAGATTCAGCACCGACGGATCGGCTTCCACCTGTCCGAAGTCCGGATTCACGGTGGCGTCGATCGTGAGGTTCGATGTCAGTCCGTACTTGATGTCGGCGCCCATCGTGGCCTGGCCGCGTTGCACGTAGTCATGGGCGCGCGCGACGTTGTACGACTTGGCTACGGTGTAGGGCGCCACCTCGAGCCGCCGCGGCGACGCGATGTCGGCGATGCCATCGAGCTCTCCCAGCTGCGAAGCGAGACTGCTCTTGGAGCGGTCGTACACCGGCCACGAGTATCGCTCGTTGTATCGGGCGACGTCGCGCCAAATGCCAAAGCCGAAGGTGTGCGTCGAGTCGTTCGGGTAGCGGAGCTGGCTGAAGGGCACGCGGAATTCCGCGACCCAGCCGAGCGAGTCGATGCGGGTACCGACGTCCCACACACCGTCCCACGAGCCATCCTCTTCGATGTCGTTGAGGATCGTATAATCGCGCTTTACCCCAACCGGGTTCACCGACAGCTCGATTCCGGTGCGGCGATCGTGGTAGCCGTCGATGATGATCTTGAGCCACTCCGACTGCGTTCGAACGTCGCGGCGGCTGAGCAGGGCGACGAGGCTGTCCGGATGCGGATCGTACGCGCGAACCAGCACGTAGAGATTGTGCGCGTCGTACGACACGCGCGCCTCGGTCCGCATGCGCGGGTCGCCGTTCGACACCGGATCGAAGGTGCGAAAGCCATCGATCGGCTGCGCCGTCGCCCACACCGCGTCATCGCTCTTGCCATCGATCACCGGCGCCGCGAGAGCGCGTGCGGCTACGGCGGTGGTGGCGCCCGCCGGTTTGGCCGCGCTCGGGCGGTCCGACGTGGCGATTCGCGCGGACGCGACGTTCTGCTGAGCGGCCGCGAAAGCGGGCAGAAGCAGCGCGATGGCAGCGTGCCGGATGTCGATGAGGAACATGGGACACACGGTCGGATAGGTGAGTCGCTTTCCGCGGACCGATACTCTCCGGCTCCGCACGATCGAAGAATCTGACAGCCGACCGGACGAAATAGTTCGTACGAGGTTTCTGCGGGCTGTGCGGAATTCGTTAGATCTTTGTCTGCATTTCTGGCCGGCAAGGGTTGTCCCGTCGCGGCTGCCTTGGGTATCTTGGCGCCGCGAATCCAGGTGAGGACGAGGGGGCACCCATGACGCCACCGCAGCATAATCCAGAGGATCGTCCGGTCGCCGCGCTTCTCGCCCCCGACATCGTCGCGCTCATCGACGAGTCGCCGGCCGACATCGCCGCCGAGACCGAAGAGGTTCACCCAGCTGACCTCGCCGACGTCGCCGAGCTGCTGGAGCGCGACCAGCTCCACGCATTTCTCAATGCGCTCGGGCCCGCGCGCGCCGCGGACGTGCTCGAGTATCTCGACGAGGAGCTGAGGACCGAGTTCCTCGAGGGCATCACGCCGCGGCAGGCGGCGCAGCTCGTCACGGAGATGACTCCGGACGATCGCGCCGACACGCTCGAGGAGATCGACGAGGAACACGTCGAGGAAATCCTCTCCGAGTTCCCCACCGAAGCGCGCAGGGAAACCGAGAAGCTCCTCTCGTACGAGCCGGACACCGCCGGCGGCCTGATGACGACCGAGTTCGTCTCGGTGTCGGCGGACATGACGGTGGAAGCGGCGCTCGAGAACGTTCGTGCCGTCGCGCGGTCGGGGAAGAAGGAGGCGATGCACGCGATTTACACAACCGACAACTCTGGACGAGTTGTCGGAGTGATGTCGCTGCGCGAGCTTCTCGCCGCACCGTCGGGCGCGAAGATCAGCGACATCGCATGGACCGAAGTCGTGAGCATCGGCCCAGCCGCTGATCGCGAAGAAGTCGCGCGGGTGATCGCGAACTACGACCTCGTCGCCGTGCCGGTGGTGAGCGAGTCAGGCCACATCATGGGCGTGATCACCGTCGACGACGTGATCGACGCGATCCAGGAAGAGCAGACCGAAGACGTCCAGAAGCTGGGCGGTATGGAGGCGCTCGACGAGCCGTACTCCACGATCTCGTTCTGGCGGATGATCAAGAAGCGCGCGGGGTGGCTGAGCGCACTGTTCCTGGGCGAGATGCTGACGGCGACCGCGCTCGGGACGTATCAAAAGGAGATCGACAAGTCGACCGTCCTCGCGCTCTTCATGCCGCTCATCATCAGCTCAGGCGGCAACTCGGGCTCGCAAGGCACCTCGCTGTTGATCCGGGCGCTCGCGCTCCGCGAGGTGACGGTGCGCGATTGGTGGCGCGTGGCGAGCCGCGAGCTGGCGACGGGACTCACGCTCGGGCTCATTCTGGCCGTGATTGGATTCGCGCGCATCGAGCTGTGGCAGGCGATCTCCGCGCATCATTGGACCTTTTGGGGCATCGAGATCGGACACAACTACGATCTCGTGACCAAGGATGGCCAGACGATCACGATCGTGGGGCAGCACCTTCAGCTCGCGTGGACCGTGGCGCTGTCCCTCGTCGGCGTCGTGCTGTTCGGAACGCTCGTCGGCTCGATGCTCCCGTTCGTGTTCCGGCGGCTGGGCTTCGACCCGGCGAGCGCGTCGGCGCCCTTCATTGCGACCTTCGTCGACGTGACGGGACTGATTATCTACTTCAACGTGGCGCTGCACGTCCTCCTGCGCTGAGAGCGCGGCGAGCGGGCGCCAGTGTTCACGGTAGACGCGCGCGCCGAACTGATGTATGGTTCCACACGGATCGGCTCGCCGTCGCCGATTCAGAAGTCCGAAGCACCGTGCAGCCGCAGATGCAGATGGTCACCCATGCCCTCATGGAGGTCCAAATGGTCAAGCGCGTGGCGATGTTCTTCGGTGTGGTCTTCATTCTCGTCGGGCTGGCTGGTTTCACCGTCACCGGCGGCATGCAGATGGGTGACGCGGCCAACCCGCCGCAGCTGTTCGGGTACTTTCCCGTCAACTTGCTGCACAACGTCGTTCACATCCTGATCGGGATCTGGGGCGTGATGGCGTCGCGGAGCTTTGGCCGTGCCATCGCGTTCTGCAAACTCGCCGGGTTTGCCTACCTCGCCCTGGCTGCCGTTGCGTACATCGATCCGACTTTGTTTGGCTTAATTCCGATTGGCGGCAACGACATCTTTTTGCACGGCGTGTTCGGCGTCTTCCTCGTGTGGGTCGGCTTTGCGACGAAGGAAGAGGCTGGAGTCGCCGCCGCAGCGGCCTGAGCGCAGCAGAGCCCTCGACGAGAACGGGGCGACCGCGGTCGCCCCGTTCTTTCGTTCGGTGGCCAGTAGGTTTCGTGTATCAACCGAGAGGCGGCGATGGAACGGCTAAACCTGACCATAGAAGGAATGACGTGCGAGCACTGTGTCCGAGCGGTGCGCGGACGGCTCGAACAGACCGAGGGCGTAAAGGTCGACGACGTGAAGATCGGATCGGCGCTCGTGGAGTACGATCCGGCAAAGACGAACGTCGACGAGATCGAGGACGCGATCGCGGATGAAGGATACACGGCCTTCATCGAGTGAGGGCGGACCGCCGAAGGCGGGCGCAAACCGCGGAGGTGCCAAAGCGCGGAGGTGCCTAAATACGGAAGTGCCAAACGACGAAAGTGCCTAACGGCGTCAAGAGCGGAACTGCCAAAGAGCGGAAAACTACGAACGCGCCCTTTCCCGCCGTTTGAAATCTTCGCCCTTTCCCGCCGTTTGGCATCTTCGCTCTTCACGCCGTTTGGCATTCTCGCACTTCGGCATTTTCGTCGTCTGGCACCTCCGCCGTTCGGAATTCTCCGCGGTTAGCGCCCGCCCTTTGCCGTCCGCCGTCACCTCGCACTAACGATCGGCAGCACTCGTCTGTGCCCTTCGTTGTCCGAAATGTTGATCAGGCCAATCTGCATCCCGTGGAGCTCTCGAGCATAGTTGAATAGCCCGATCGTGAGCCCGTGCTGCGCGCCCTTGATGTGGTTCACGCTGCTCAGCGATCCGCCGTCGAAGCGACCGTCGCGGTCCACCTTGAAGTAGGCGCCGGCGACGACGATCGCGTGCAGGTGCTGGCCGCCGGCGGCGATGGGGCTCAGGAGCACTCCCTTCACGTTTGGCGCACCGACGCCGACGCCGCCGATCGCGAGGCCTTTGAGCGTACCACCCGAGCCCACGCCCACGCCGCCGATCATCAAGCCGGTGGCGTCGCCCCCCGCACCAACGCCGACGCCGCCGATTCCGATTCCCGTGAAGCTGCCCCCTCCGCCGACGCCGATTCCGCCGATCGCGATGCCGTGCACGGCGCCGGCACTACCGACGCCAATGCCGCCGATGCTGAGGCCAGTGAGGCTGCCCCCACTGCCGACGCCGACGCCGCCGATCTGAATTCCGCGCACCGCCCCCCCACTCCCGACCCCGACGCCGCCGATCGCGAGCCCCGTCATCGATCCGCCGCCGCCAACACCGATGCCGCCGATCATGATCCCGCGCAGCTCACCACCGGCACCCAGC
Source organism: Gemmatimonadaceae bacterium (assembly GCA_035493635.1). GTDB lineage: Bacteria > Gemmatimonadota > Gemmatimonadetes > Gemmatimonadales > Gemmatimonadaceae > JAQBQB01. Next base: position 7,800 of record DATJHY010000229.1, read on the forward strand.
CCGAGCGGAGCGATGCCGATTCCGTGAATCGAGTGATCCGCGCCCGCACCGAGGATGCCGGTCGCGATACCATTGATGTCTTTCGCGCCGGTCGCGGGAAGGCCGAAGGCGAGCCCATTCACTGTTCCCGTCGCGGGCGAGTACGGATTCCAGATCGTGACGTTGACGCCGTTCACTTCCTCGAGCCGTCGGTCGCGGAAGTTGATGCGGACGCCGTTCACGCGCGGCTTGTCGCCGATCGCGAGGCCGGTGTTGTTGATCGTGAGGTCGAGGACCTGGGCGGAGGCCGATGTGGCGGCGACGAGAAAGGTAATTGGAACGAGGGTCCGCAGACGCGCGAGAGCAGGGTGCATGTAGGGGTCGCGAAGGGTTCGCAGGAAACTACGCGCGACCTTCTGTTTGTGTTTCCCCCCTCCCACTCCCAAGGGCGCCGTTACTCGGACCGAGCCATCTCCAGCGGCGTTTCGGCGCTCTGCTCCTCGTCCCCGGCCTCTGGCCAATCCTCGAGCAGGCTGATGATTCCAGTCTCGAGCCAGGCGTGCTCCCCGCGCATTACTTGCTGCGCGACTCGGTACATCTGGCCGTCATACTCGCCGTAGAACCGATCGAAAAGGCTCTCGACACGCTCGCGCGCGGCACGACAGAACAGATCGGCCAGCACCACCGCGCGGTCGTTCCCTTCCTTGTCGAGCATGTTCGCCCGCACGCACGCCGCGGTCATCGCGAACAACTCGGCGCCGATGTCGACGGCGCGGAAGAGCACGAGCTGGCGCCGCTCGAGCTTGGGCCCAAAGCGCACCATCGCGTGGAAGATCGCGCGCCCGAGCTTGCGCGTGTGCCGCTCGGCGAAGCGCATGTGGCCAGCGAGCCGGCCGAATTCGCCGAAGGTGCCGACCATCTGCCCCTTTCCCACCCAGCGCGCAGGGTACCACGCGGGGTAGAAGCGCATGACCCGACCAAATGCCGCCGCCTTTTCGCTCTTTGACGCCTTCTTGTCGACGAGCGCGAATGCGGTCTTGAAGTGATGGTCCACCGCCTCGCGGGCGATGAACAACCGCATGATCTCCGATGAGCCCTCGAAGATCAGGTTGATGCGCGCGTCGCGCATCGCTCGCTCGATCGGGATCGGGCGCTCGCCGCGCGCGCGCAGTGAATCGGCGGTCTCGTAGCCGCGGCCGCCGCGAATCTGCAGCGCGTCGTCGACGATGTGCCAGCCGTGCTCCGTGTTGTACATCTTGGCGATCGCCGCTTCCAGCCTGATGTCGTAGTTGCCGCGCTCGGCGAGTGCGACCGTGAGGCCGGAGATGGCCTCCATGGCGAAGGTGTTCGCGGCCATCATCGCGACTTTTTCCGCCACGGCTTCGTGCTTGCCGATCGGCGCGCCCCACTGCACGCGCTCCTGCGCCCAGACGCGCGAGGCCTGCAGCAGCGCCTTGCTGCCGCCGGCGACGCTCGCCGGCAGCGTGAGGCGCCCCGTGTTGAGCGTGATGAGCGCAATCTTGAGCCCCTTGCCTTCCTCCCACAGCACGTTCTCGCGCGGTACACGCACATTCGTGAAGCGGATCACGCCATTCTCGATCGCCTTGAGCCCCATGAACCGGCAGCGGTGCACGACTTCCACGCCGGGCCAATTGGCTTCGACGATGAACGCCGTGATCTGCTTGCGCTGCTTGCCGTCGATCACTGCATCCGGCGTTCGCGCCATCACCACGAACAACTCGGCACGCGTTCCGTTGGTCGTCCACAGTTTTTCACCGTTGAGGACGAAGTATTTGCCATCGTCCGACGGGTTGGCGCGCGTATGCATGTTCGCGGGATCGGAGCCCGCGTCCACCTCGGTGAGTGAAAAGGCGCTGATCGCGCCCTTGGCCAGTCGCGGGAAGTAGCGGCGCTTTTGATCCTCGTTCCCGAACAGCTTGAGCGGCTGCGGAAGTCCAATCGACTGGTGCGCGGACAGAAGCGCGGTGAGCGAGCCGTCCTTGGAGGTCACCATCGCCATCGCCTTCACATAACTCGAATACGACAATCCCAGACCGCCGTATTCCCTGGGGATCTTGATGCCGAAGGCACCCATGTCGCGCAGGTCCTGGACGTATTCCTCCGGGATCTCGCCTGTGCGGTCGATCATGTCGGAGTCGACGCGCTCGAGAAATGCCCGCAGCTTGTCCATGAACGGCCTGGCGCGAGCCGCTTCCTCGGGATCCTCGGCGGGGTGCGGGTGGATCAGGTCGAGGCGAAAGCGACCGAGAAAGAGCTCGCGAACGAAGCTGGGTCCCGACCACTCGCTCTCGCGCGCCGCTTCCGCGACGTCGCGTGCCTCCTGCTCCGATGCGAGGGCCGGGGCCGGGGATATCTGTGACATGGGTTACTCACTCAAACGGATGGCTGGGGTCAACTTGGATGCACGGCGATGCCGCCGCCTGGATCCCCTACCTGCCTCCTACCCCACAATGCATCGTCCGCGCCCAAGTTCGCTCACCGACTCCGCGGCGCCTGGCGACCAACTCGCCGACTGGCTGCTGATCCACTGCCCGTGCTCGACCCTCGCACTGTTGACGCTCGTCCTGGTTGGATCGGCACTGCCGTTCGCCCGGCCGTTCGTGATCCTGCTCCTGGCGATGACTGCCGACGTACTGCTCAACTTCGTCCGGCGGGGACGTCGGGCGCGCCGAGCGGCCGAGCCGCGGTCGGTTTCTCGTCACGCGCCTGTCTGATCACGAAGCCAGCGCCCGCGAGCGCGACCAGCGCAAAGCCGAACCACTGGATCGCGTAGTTCAAGTGCGGCCCTTCGTCGAGCGGCGGGATCGTGAGGCGCGCCAGCCGATCCGGGGCGATCGCCGAGTCGCCGAGCGCCACGACGTAAAACGGCGCCACCGGGTACGGTAACGCTTTGGACACGGCGTCATAGCCGAGTCGCCCGATCACGTTCGGGCGGTCGGAATACGCCGACCCTCTGCTCGACGGCAGCTCCTCGACGTAGCCACTGAACGTCGAATCGCGATCGTGCCACTTCCCCAAGTCCACACTGGCGCCATCCGGCGCGTACACCCAGCCACGGTTCACCAGAACAGCAGTGTCGCTGCCAGGCATACGAACCGGCGTGAGGAGATTTACTCCAGGCGAGCCGCGGTAGGACCGCGCGGCGTACACGAGCTCGTGCTGGTAGTCGGGCGTTCCCGTGACCCGCACGCGACGGAAGCGCACCGCTGACGTATCGCGTGGCAGAGACCCGACGTCTCCCACCGGCAGGTTGAGGCGCGACAGCACGAGCGCATTTCGCGCGCGCCGCTCCTCCCGCCGGTGCAGCTGCCAAATACCGAGTCTCACGAAGACCGCTGCCGCGGCGACGGCGATGCTCACGAACAGCCAGAGTCGCCGACCTCTCACCGGACGACGTCCGCGTCGAACACGGCGGTCCAGGGTACGCCATGCGCCTTCACCTGCACCCACAACCGATAGCGGCCGGGTTTAGGAAACTCGTACGGGAGCGAGAACTCGGACGATACGGGCATGGTCATGGTTGCCGCGGCGGAGTCGATTCGGAGCGTGCCGTTCGTCGTGGTGTCGCCGCGATCGCGCGCCACGAACACCTGCTGTGCCGCCGATGACACCGTGCCCATCGGATGCAGATGCACGAAGACGCTGCCGTCGTGATGCATCACCACCGCATGGGCCGACATCCCCAGATACGGTTCCAGCGTCGCCGGCGCGCCATAGCGCGTTCGAACCACGAATCGCAGATCGACCGGCTGGCCGACGCGGAACGGACTGGCCGTACCGGCCCATGACACCACGAGATTGCCGTTCTCGATCGGCGCGCTCGCGCCCGGCCACAGTTGCGTCGCGCCAGGCGCGACCGACCACGCGTCGTCACGATCGCTGGGCGCGGCGGGCGAATCTGGCAGTGGCGGCACGTCGACGGATGTCGTGACGGTCAACGTCGTTCCGTTCTCCAGCGCGAGGTCGCCAAAGAGCCGATAGTGACCCGCCGGGATGCCCGGCACCTCGGTCGTGAAGCTCAGCGAGTCGGTCTGCACCGGATGCAGGTGAGCGAATGCCGTGAGATCCGGATCCTCGACCAGAAAGAGGTGCATCATCTTGCCATGGTCGGGGATCACCGCGGACAACAGCGCGTGGTACGACGCCGTGTCGCGCAGCGACAGCTTGAGCGTTCGGCGCACTCCATTCGGCGTTTCGGCGCCGGCCATGCTCACGACCGCATCCACCGCCGGCGGCCGGTACATGAAGCGTTGATACTCGGCGTCGACGGAGCTCCACCATTTGGCACCGCCGAGTACGAGCAGGCCGAGTACGGGAGTAGCGACTCCCGCAACGAGGTTCGCGCGGCGCCGCATCCGCGCGTCGAGCGGCTGGCCGGGCGCCAGCAGGCTCTCGCCCGAGGCGGCGCGAATGATCGTCACCAGGCCGGCAAGCAGGAGCGCGCCAAGCATGGCAAGCAGCACGCCGAGCCCGCGCGACAGGCCGAGCCGGCCAGTGGCGAACGAGTTCACGGGGACAATGGCCGTGCCCTGGCCGCGCGCGCCGGACACCGTGACGTACACGCTGTACGCGCCGCGCACCATCAGCCATAGCTGGCCCGTGTACACGTTGGGCCGGCCCGGCGTGCGCCGCGCTTCGTCGCCCTGCGGCGCGCCGTTGACTCCCACACGCGAGTACACCGGCCGCAGGACGACGCGCGATGCGTCCGCCGCGTCCACGCGCACGATCACGTCGGCGAGACCGGGCACCACGCTCGGCGGCCGCACGATCACGCGCACCGGATATGGTCCGGCGTTGCCGTCGAAGATGACGTTCGGGCTGCCGATGTCCGCGGTGGCGATCGCGACGACCGCTACCGCCAATGCCACGGCCCGGAACCGCTTCATCGCCGAACCTTCGTCATCCAACGCCCGCGAAGCAGACCGTACGCCGCCGAGGCGCTGGCGATCGCCATCGCGATCAACATCTGGACGGGGAACGGCCACGCACCCGAAGGCGTTGGATCGAATCGCCTGGTGAGCGCTTCATACCGCGGCGGCATGTAGTACACGAAATTGTCCGCGTTGAATAGCGGTGAGCGCGCGATCGGGTTGTGCACGAGGAACGACGCGAACGGCCACTGCACCACCATGAACGCGAGCACGAACACGACGCCGAGAATCATCGCGAGTCGCAGCGTACCAAGCCGGTCGCCGTACCGCTGCATCACGAGGTCGATGCACACCGCCGGCGCGACGATCAGCAGCGGGAACGAGAGCGCGACCATGTGCGTGACGTGCTGGTAGATCGGTCCGAGCTTTGGCGTTGCCGGAAAGAGCTGAATGATCCACATCAGCACGAGCATGAGCGCGGTGTAGAACATCGCCGCGGCCGTCGCCGCCCAGCGCAGCTTGATCGCGCGCGCCATCATGGTGAGCGCGAACGGAAACACGGCCGCCGTGAGCTGGTAGAACCACGCGTTGTGCATCATTCGGCGTTCGCTGTACTCCGTGAGGAACACGGCGAAGTTCATGATGAACATCCCCGCCGTTCCGGCGAGCACCCAGGCGAGGCGCCGCTGGGTCGCCGCCGTGGCCCGATTCTGTTGCGCCAGTGTGAGCAGCAGCGCTCCCACCACGATCGAGAAGATCCCCAGCGCCAGCACGGTGTGCGGCGGGCTGATGATTCTCACATCGAGCCCGTAGGCGTTGTGCCACCAGTTATCGAACGGCGCCGACGTGAGCATCGCGCCACAGCCCCAGATGCAGATCCACGCGCCGAGCGGTGCGCGGAATCCCCAGAAGCTCACCGATGCGTTGCGTTCGGCCTCGGTGCCGCGGAACGTGGTCTTGAGCGCGACATATCCGGAGCTCACTCCGGCGATCAACCCGCCCGCCTGGATCAACAGATGCGCCGGCGTCCAGAACGTGTCGCGACCGATCGACATGTGCCAGGAGATGTCCCAATACACGCCGGTCATCACGCAGGCGGCCGCGAACACGACGGTGTAGGCGTGCCACAGTTCAACCGACTGCGCGCGCTCGGCGGCGGGCGTCAGGACGGGCGAGCGCGGTTCGATGGCGATGGCCATAGACGGAAGCTATCCCAGAAGACGGACGGCGACACAGTCCGCAGACATGAGAGATCAGGCTTCAGTGAAGGGCGAACTGAAAGGGCATAGGCGGTGAGATCGTGAGTGCGGGAGCTGCGAGACACGGGCCGAGGTGGCATCGGTGCGCCGCGGCCCGCGAATGATCCGCCGCCGTTTGAAGTCCGCGGCGCGATGCCACCACCTCGGCCCGTGTCTCGTCCCTCCCGCACTCGCACCTCACCGCCTATGCCCTTCGTTGTTGCTCACCCCTGTCCCGATTTTACATGCCGCCGTTCGAGAACAAACTCATCTGCTCGCCCAGATCTTCCGGCTGCACCGCGTGCTGGCCCAACAGGCGCTGCAGCTCGCGCGCGGACTCCGGCGCGTGGCCTGCGAACTGGTTGTTCACGTAGCCGAACACGTCGCGCCCTTGCTCCGCGTGCGGCCACAACACGCCGGTCCACGTCTCGAGCTCCCGGGTCCGGTCGATCTGGATGCGCGAGTAGTCGACCAGGCTCTGGTCTGCGCCCATCCAGCGCACATATAGAAAGTCGGCCGTGGGGCGCGTCGCCAGTTGCATCATCTGCTTGCGCGGCAGCCAGCGTCCATCGCTCAGCGTGAGCGCCACGTTGTGCTCAGCCAGAAGTGCCAGCACACCGTCGTGAATCCACGCACGCTGGCGGAACTCGATCGCGAACCGGATGTCGCGCGGCAGTTTGGGGAGGAACTGCGCTACCGCCGGCAGCTCCGTAATGCCGAAGTCTGGCCCGAGCTGGATCAGAATGGGCCCGAGCTTATTGCCGAGCTCGCGGGCTCGATCGAAGAATTCGGCCGCGATCTCGTCCGTGTTTCGCAGGCGGCGCTCGTGGGTGATCTCCTGTGGCAGCTTGAGCGCGAAGATGAAATCGTCCGGCGTACGCTGGGCCCAGCCGCGCATCGTTTTCGCCGCCGGGATCGCGTAGAAGGTCGAGTCCACTTCGACGGAGTCGAAACCCCGGGCGTACACAGTCAGATAATCCGCTGACCGCGTTCCCGGCGGGTAGAATGGACCGACCCATACGTCGTAGGCCCAGCCCTGCGTTCCGATGCGAATTCGTCCAGGCATGAATGGAATCGGCACGCGATCCAAAGCAACGTCAAGAGTTTACCGCTCGCTCGGGCACGGTCTCCTTTTTGCGCGATTCGACGTGCGGAGCGTCGGCAACAGGGAGCGCACATGGACCGCAGCAAGCAGAGACGGCGGGACAACGAGTCGACGGATAGTCGCATCGAACGTGCGAAGGATGTCGCGCTGGGCAAACACCACGCGCACGCCACCGTCGGTGACGAGATCGGCGAGGCCGCGGGCGGAATATCCGGCGTGCTCCTCGGCGCCGGCATCGGTTCGGCCGCCGGCCCGGTGGGCGCGTTGATCGGCGGGATCGCCGGCGCGATCGGTGGCTGGTGGGCCGGTCGAGCCGTCGCCGAGGCCGCAAGCGCGCTGAGCCAGGAGGACGAGGAGTACTTCCGCGCGCACTACGATTCGGTCGAGAATCGACCCGTCGATCGAGCGTACGACGACGTGCGCGGTGCGTACTACCTGGGCCAGATCGCGAGTCACAACCCCAACTTCATCGAGCGCGAGTTCACCGAAGTCGAGCCCGAGCTGGAACGCGGCTGGTCGCCGTACGCCGACAAATACGGGACGTGGACGACGGTCCGCGATTATGCCGCGACCGGATTCACTCGCGGCAAATCGAAGCTGGACGAGGAAGCGCGCCGGGCGAGAGCGGAGCAGGAAGGACGAACCGCGGGAGAGCGCCGCGATCGCCGGAGCTGACTAGCGGCGACGGGTCCAGAGCACGAGCACGCCGCACGTCGTATCGAGATCGCTGTACTCGCCGGGTGTCTGCGCCGCGTCGGCGTAGTATTCGACGGCCTCGAGCTCCTCGGGGTGGATCGTGTTCACGTTGAACAACGGCTCGCCCTCGCGACCGGCGTACACGCGCATGCCGTCGAGGTAGACGCGCGCATAGCAGTCCAGTCGCGCGCCATTGCGAACGTCTGCGTCGTCGCCTTGCCGCAGTTCCCTGCCGGTGAGCGACTGATGCCCGCGGCTGCTCACGACCCATGATTGCGTTCCTCGACCGTGCGCGAGCCGAATCCCCGCCATGTTTTCGAGCGCCGCCGACATGGTGCGCCCCTCGAGCTTCGCCATCTCCGCTCGATCGAAGAAATGTCCCAGGCCCACCCGTCGATGATCCTCGAAGCTCGCCAGCGGACGATCGATCGCCTCCGCCACCACGCGCACGGAGTCGAGCACCGTCACGCGGTCCATGTAGATCGTGCGCACGACGCGCTGTGCCGAGCCGAAGCTCAATTCCGTTTCCACAGGGCTGAAGCCGAGGTGGCGCACCATCACGCGATGTGCACCAGCCGGTACGTCGGTCAAACGAAATGTGCCCGTCTCGCTCGTCACGGCGGCGCGACCAAGATCGGGCAGCACCACCTGCGCGCCGGCGATCGGCTGCGTCGTCGAGTCGATCAGCACCGTACCGGAAAAGACCGCCCGGTCCGCGGCGATTCGCGCGAGCGATACCTCCGCGCGCGCGTAGCGCATGTACGCTGGAATCGTGACCGTCGT